>NZ_DAMCLZ010000013.1:0-102103 GCF_032109125.1 Chishuiella sp. | reverse complement strand
CGGACTGTAAATCCGTTGGTTTCACCTTCGCAGGTTCGAATCCTGCTCTCCCCACAAAACTTACTTCAGTTTTAGAATAAATCAATTATTTTATTAATGTGTACATCAAAAGAAAAGCCCTTTATAAAGGACTTTTACTTGATGATGTTTTTTATAATTTCTATAGAATATACATTTGAAATTTTTTCTATAAATTTTGTGAAATCTATAGTAGCTTCTTCATCTGCTTCATCAGATATTGTACGAATAACAGTAAATGGTAAATCAAATTCATAACAAACTTGAGCTACTGCAGCACCTTCCATTTCTACACAAAGAACATCAGGTAACATATTTTGTAAGTTTTCTTTTTGTTTTGTAGTCGAAAAAAATAAATCTCCAGAAGCAATTAATCCAATATGTAATTTAGGTGAGTGAATATCAAATTTATTTAAATCACTTTCATCAATTACATGATGTAAATAATTATCTTCTAATAAAGTTTTGATAGCATTTGATGAAATATCCAATAAACTTTGATCAGAATCAAAATAAGATTTTTTTAATAAAGGAATTTCGAATTTAGGAAATAAAGGTTCAGCACTCATATCATACTGTATTAATGTTCTTCCTAAAACGATATCACCTATTTTTAATGAAGGATGTATTGCTCCTGCAACACCTGTAAAAACTAATTCTGTTATATTAAATTTTATAATAAGCGTAGAAACTGTTGTTGCAGCTGCAACTTTACCAACTCTCGAAAATACTACTACAATCTGCTGGTTATTTATTTCTCCTGTGTAATAGATTCTATTACCAATTTTGTGTTCTTTTTTATTTGATAATAAGTGAACAACTCCGTCTATTTCTTGAGGAATTGCTCCCATTATACCAATTATTCTATTTTTCATTGATGTGAATTAATTGGTAAATTTAATCAATTATTTTCTGTACTTATAAATAGAGCAGTAAACTTCGTAAATAAGTATAAAAGGTAAACAAAATATGATTAAACAAGTATTTAAAAAATTTTTAAGCATATTGCAAATTTAAATAATAAAATTTGTTAAAATCATTTGTATATTCATTTTTTGTTGCCGTATGTTTGTAATAGTAAAAAAATATAAAATGAAAAAATTGTATACTGCAATCGCAATCTGTTCTGCGATGTCTTTCTATAGTTGTAATAACAAAACAGATGAAAAAGTGGAAGCTCCACAAGAAACAACTACTACAACAGAAGAAGCTACAGATTTAGTTGAAGGTGTGATTGCTAAATCAAGTGTTGAATGGACAGCTTATAAAACAACTGAAAAAACTCCCGTATCTGGTCATTTTGATGTAGTATTAGTTAAGGATGCTAATCAAGAAGGTAAAACTCCTCAAGAAGTTTTAGAAGGTGCTAATATAGTTGCGGAAGTTGCTACAATAAATTCTGACTTAGTTGATCGTGACCAAAAATTGAAAGATATTTTATTTGGTAATATGATTGATACAAAGGAAATTAAAGGTAATTTATCATTTAAAGACGGAAAAACTTTCTTAAAATTAACTTTAAATAATGCTTCAAAAGAATATGAAGTAAAATCATCTTTTGAAAATAATGTATTTACAATTGAAGCAGATGTTGATTTAATGGATTTTAATACAACTAAAGCATTAGAAGCATTAAACAAAGCTTGTTTTGAATTACACAAAGGTTCAGATGGTGTTTCTAAAACTTGGAGTGAGGTTCATATTAAAGGTCAGGTAGAATTTACTCAAAATTTTGGTAAATAATTTATACCATTTAAAATAAAAAAAGCTACTTTTTAGTAGCTTTTTTTTATTGATTTTATTTTTCTATTAATTTTTTTAATTTCTTTTTTCGTTCTTGTTTTTTATGAAATTTTGTTTGAAATTCTTCTGTTTTCTTCCACATTTCATTTATAACTTTAGTTTCTTCTTCATTTATAAGTTTAGCATATTCTTTCGCCATTATTTCAACCATATCATTGTATGGAGTTAAGCGAGAAAAATTTTTCATTCTCAATTCAAAATCCATTTTTGTGTGAAAGTTCATACGATTAAGATCTACCAGATAAAAATCATAACTATTTTCACCTACTTTTTTTATTAATGTATTTCCAGGCGAATGATCCAAAAACTCAATTCCTGCTTCATGTAATTGGTATGTGAATTGAGTAAATTGTTTTAAAATTTCTATTTTATTTGGATAATCAGCAATTTCAACTAATTCACGATAAGTTAAATCAGCTTCAACTAATTCACATAAATAATAGCTTTTAAGAAACTGAATTGTAGTAGTTTCTTCAATATAAGCAACAGGTAATGGAGTTAAAAAACCTAAGTTAACAAGTTTATTTGCATATTCAAAAGAGCGTTCAGCTTTTGATTGACGGAAAAATTTATAAATAAATTTATTGATAATATTAGGAATCTTGAAAGACTTAATAGTAACTATTTTTCCAGATTCTAATTGAGTTTTTTTTATAGAATTTCTTGTTCCTTTTGCAATGTATTGATTAATTGAATCATAACCTTTGATGATAGATTCAATTTCTTTTTTTGTTGTAGGGAAATTATTATTGAGAACGATTTTTGACATCATTTTATTAATCCTTATACTGTTTATAGATATAAATATATATTTATAATATAGGTTTCAAAGATATGTTTATTTTTGTTGAAATAATATACGAATAAAGCATAAACAATTTAAATCATTTACTAATGAATAAAATTATTTTAGAATCTCATAATTTAAAAAATAGAACTACTGGTTTTGGAGTTTTTAATTATGAGTTAATTAAAGCATTTTCTCAATTAGATTTTAATGATAATATACATCTTGTAGCAAAAGATATTAATGAATTAAAGAATGAATTTGGAAAAAAATTTGACTACATAAAATATTATGATTTTATGAAATTTAATCTTTTTTCTATAAAAAGAAATAATATAGACGTATGGCATTCATTAAATCAAAATATTAGTGTTGAACCATATCTTAAGCCTAAGAAATATGTTTTAACAATACATGATGTTAATTTTGCTGAAGAGGATACAAATGATTTTTCAATAAAGAAAAAGAATCTTTTTTATAAAAAATTACAACGAACTGATTATATAACATTTATTTCTAAATATGCTAAGGAGCAAACAGAAAAATATTTTGATATTTCTGGTATAGAAAATAAAATTATTTACAATGGTAATTCAATTTCACAACGTTTAGATTTAAAAGATTTTAAACCAAGAATACAAATTGATTCTCCATATTTTTTTACTATTAGTGCGTTTATTGAAAAGAAAAATTTTGAATCAATAATCCGTCTAATGCCATTTTTTCCAGATTACAAATTAGTTATTGCAGGAAATAATAGTAACGAATATGGACAAAAAATTAAAAATTTAATTATTGAAATGAAGTTAGAGAGCAGAGTTATTTTAACAAATAAAATATCAGAAATCGAAAAACAGTACTATATGCAGAACTGTGATGCTTTTTTATTTCCTTCGGTAGGAGAAGGATTTGGTTTACCTCCTATAGAAGCTATGAGTTTTGGAAAACCAATACTTTTATCAAATAAAACATCATTGCCTGAAATAGGAGGTGATGATGCTTTCTATTGGGATAATTTTGATTCAGCGTATATGGCTGATGTATTAGCTAAAGCACTTGAAAAATATAATAATAATAAAGATTATTATATAGAAAAATATATTCAACGTTCAAAAGAATTTGATTGGAATAAAGCGGCAAAGGAATATCTTGATATATATAAAATTTAAAAAAGCCTCTTTTATTAAGAAGCTTTTGGTTTAAATAACACGGTTTAAATGTTCATTTAATATTTTTTTTAAACTTGTAAAATGCATTATTTGTTTCAGAATATCATTTAGTTCTTCTTGAGTTATATCTTTATTTTTTGTTTTATCCATTAAGTTTTTAATAAAATTATCAATATAAATGATTTTAAATCTCAGTAAAACATCAAATAAATCCTTATGAACAAACTCTTCCTTTTTCTTAATATTTATTCCTTGTTTAACAGTCCAGTTTTCGCTTAAACTATACTTTTCTAACATCATTTCTGTTGCTAGATTTACAATTTCTGAATCTGAAGATCTTGAAAAATAACTTCCTGTTCTAAGTTCGTTATTCTCTAAACCTATTTTTACATCTTCTAGTATTTTTTGGTAAATAGGAGTTGATAGAGAAAGTTCATTTTCTTGAAATTGTGAAACAATTTCTTGTATGACAGTTGTTTTATATAATTCATTATTTTCATCTTTTAAATCAACTTCTAAATCACCATTTTGTAAGATGAGTTTAATAATTTCAGTTTCTATAGTTAACTGAATATTTAAAACTTCTTTGTTTGTCGTAACAATAGAAATTTCTGGTTTTTTTTCTCTTGCTTTATCAGTTATATGAGAAGTACTATTTTTAGATCCAGAATTTTTAAGCTGAGCTAATTCTTTAAATAAAACTTCTTCTCTTATTCCCATTATTTTAGAAGTTTCAGCAATATAAACTTCTTGTTTAATACTATTAGGAATTAAAGAAATAGATTTTACAATTTCACGAATTAATTCAGCTTTTTTAATAGGGTCATTATTAGCCTCTTCTAAAAGAACATTAACTTTAAAGCGAATAAAATCAGTAGCATTTTCTTTTATGTAATTTTCTATTTCTTGAGAAGAATGTTTTTTAGCAAATGAATCAGGATCTTCACCTTCAGGAAGTAAAAGAACTTTTACGTTCATTTCTTGTTCAAGAATCATATCAATTCCACGAAAAGAAGCTTTAATTCCTGCATTATCACCGTCGTACATTACAGTGATATTTTCTGTAAGACGTTTTATTAATCTAATTTGCTCATTAGTAAGTGCAGTTCCAGAACTAGCAACAGTATTTTGTATTCCTGCCTGATGCATCGAAAGAACATCTGTATAGCCTTCAACTAAAAAACATTGATCAGATTTTATAATTTCTTGTTTTGCCTGAAACAAACCATAAAGAGTTTTACTCTTATGATAAATTTTATTTTCAGGAGAATTAAGATATTTAGCAGCTTTTATATCATTTCTAAGAATTCGTCCTCCGAAACCTAATGTTCGCCCAGAAAAACTGAATATAGGAAACATTACTCGTTCTCTGAACTTATCATATTTCTTATTATCTTCTCTAAAAGTTACTAAACCGGCTTCTTCTATGATTTCTTTAGAATAACCATTTTTCAAAGCATATTCAGCAAATGCATCCCATTGTTTAGGAGAGTAACCTAATTCAAATCTATCAATAATTTCTTTCGAAAAACCTCTTTCTTTAAAATAACTTAAACCAATTAGATTACCTTCTTCTGAATTATTTAATTGATTAATAAAGAATTTTTTTGCAAATTCAGTTAAAATGAAAAGGCTTTCTCTTTCTTTTTCTTCTTGTTGCTGTTCAAAAGAGTATTCTCGATCTTCTTCAATTTCTATATTATAACGTTTTGCTAACCATCTAAGAGCTTCTGGATAAGTAAATTGTTCTACTTCCATTAAAAATGTTACAACATTTCCTCCACGACCAGAAGAAAAATCTTTCCATATTTGTTTAGCAGGAGAAACAACAAATGAAGGTGTTTTTTCATTCCCAAATGGGGATAAACCTTTTAAACTTGATCCAGCTCTTTTTAAATTAACAAAATCGCCTACAACTTCCTCTACACGAGCAGTTTCGAATATGATATCTATAGTTCTTTGAGAAATCAAAATAAATAAAAATTTACTTCAAAATTAATATAAATTTTTATTTAAAGATTACTTACTACTAATTATATATTTAAAAGATAAAATGGTATGGTATTGGTATAAGAAGATTTTAATTATTATAAATAATCTAAACTTTAAACTAATTATGAAATTAGCTTTTTTAAAAATTTCTTTAGCAAGTATACTAATTATAGGTGGATTAAGCTCTTGTTCTACAGCTAATACACAGTCAGAAACAACGGAGAAAACACAAAAGAATTCTCTTTTAGGAAAATGGGAATTAAATGATATAGCAGATATAAAAGCTTCATCTTTGTCAGAAGCTTATTCTCAAGGATTACCAACTATTAATTTCATATCTAATAAAATGGTATCAGCTTCAGATGGTTGTAATTTATTAAATGGTGGTATAATTACTACAGGAGATAAAATTACTTTCGGTAATCTTATGTCAACAATGAAAGCATGTACAAATGTAGAAGACCAAAATTTTAGTTCTAAATTGACAGGAACTTTACAATATAAAATTAATGGAGATAAGTTAGAATTATTGCAAGGAGATAAAACGGTTCTTACTTTTGTACGTCCAGCTAAAATTGAGGGTTCTTGGGTTTTAGAAGAATTTATAGGTAAAGATCGTAGTTTAAAATCTGTTAATGATCGTTTTCCAAATGAAAAGCCTACACTAACATTTACAAAAAATATTATTTCAGGAAATAATGGATGTAATAATATTAACGGAGCTTATTTAGCAGTAGGAAATTCATTACAAATGAAAAATATTGCTGTTTCAGCAATGGCTTGTGAAGGAGTAGAATCTGATGTTTTTATGGAAAGATTTAATAATATAAATAAATTTGAGATAAAAGATGGGAAATTAATTCTTTTTGCAAATGATATTAAGACTATGGTTTTCAATAAAAAATAAAAAATTTATTATTCTTGCATAGAAAATTTTAAGCTGCCTATTTTATAAAGGCAGTTTTTTTTTATTTTTGTAATTATAAACTTTTTAGAAGAAAAAATATGAAGTTTCCTAAATCATATAAATTAAAAGAAGTAGCAACTATTATTGATGCTAAATATATAGGTGATGAAAATTTTGTTGTAGAGGGTATAAATGAAATTCACAGAGTAGAAGCTGGAGATATAGTTTTTGTAGATCATCCCAAATACTATGATAAAGCATTAAATTCTGATGCTACAATAATACTTATAAATAAGGAAGTTGATTGCCCTGAAGGAAAAGCATTATTGATATCTGATGATCCTTTCAGAGATTTTGTTAAAATTGGTCAATATTTTGCACCATTTAAGCAAGCTAATAAACATATATCTTCATCTGCTGAAATAGGAGAGGGAACAATAATACAGCCGGGTGCATTTATTGGTAATAATGTTAAAATAGGTAAAAATTGTGTGATTCATTCAAATGTATCTATAAATGATTACGCAATTATAGGAGATAATGTAATTATCCGTTCAGGAACTGTTCTTGGAGCTGATGCTTTTTATTATAAAAAAAGGGAAACAGGTTTTGATCGTTTAAAATCAGTAGGTAATGTTATTATAGAAAATAATGTAGAAATAGGTGCTAATTGTACAATTGATAGAGGTGTTTCTGCTTCAACTATAATAGGAGAAGGCTCTATTTTAGATAATTTAATACAGATTGGACATGATACTATAATTGGTAAAAAATGTTTGATAGCTTCACAAACAGGAATTGCAGGTTGTGTAACTGTAGAAGATGAAGTTTCTATCTGGGGACAAGTTGGTATTACAAGTGGTGTAACAATTGGAAAAAAGGCTGTTTTATTAGCTCAAGCGGGAGTGAGTAAATCTTTAGAAGGAGGAAAAACTTATTTTGGTTATCCTGCTGCTGAGTCAAGAGAATTATATAAGAAGATGGCTATTACTGATATAATTATAAAAGAGTACAGGGAAAGATAAAATATTTACTATTTACTAAAAAAAAGGTCAATTTTATATTGATCTTTTTTTTATTTGTACCATAATGATTTAGATTTTTTTTAATTATTTTTTTATTCATATTATTTTTTAAAACGAGAAAGTCCTTTTATATTTGTGTAAATAAATAAATCAATCACAATGTCTGTATTAGTTAATAAAGATTCAAAGATAATTGTTCAGGGTTTCACAGGGAAAGAAGGAACTTTTCATGCTGAACAAATGATTGAGTACGGAACTCAAGTAGTAGGTGGAGTGACACCAGGTAAAGGAGGTCAAACACATTTAGGTTTACCTATTTTCAATACAGTAAAAGATGCTGTTGATAAGGCTGGTGCAGATGTATCTATCATATTTGTTCCACCAGCGTTCGCAGGTGATGCAGTTATGGAAGCTGCTGAAGCTGGAATTAAAGTAATTATTTGTATTACTGAAGGTATTCCAGTAGAGGATATGGTAAAAGTTCAAGCTTATGTAGATCAAAGAGATGTTACATTAATTGGACCTAACTGTCCAGGTGTTATCACTTCAGAAGAGGCTAAAGTTGGTATTATGCCAGGTTTTATCTTCAAAAAAGGTAAAGTAGGGATTGTATCTAAATCAGGTACTTTAACTTATGAAGCAGCTGATCAGGTTGTTAAAGCTGGTTACGGTATTTCTACTGCTATCGGTATTGGAGGTGATCCAATTATCGGAACTACAACTAAAGAAGCTGTAGAGTTATTTATGAATGACCCAGAAACAGAATGTATCGTTATGATTGGTGAAATTGGTGGTCAATTAGAAGCTGAGGCTGCTCGTTGGATTAAAGCTAATGGAACTAAACCAGTTGTAGGATTTATTGCTGGTCAAACAGCTCCTAAAGGTCGTACAATGGGACATGCTGGTGCTATTGTTGGTGGTGCAGATGATACTGCTCAAGCTAAAATGGCTATTATGGAAGAATGTGGTATCCACGTTGTTGCTTCTCCAGCTGATATTGGTGCTACTGTAGCAAAAGTTTTAGGATAATTAATATTCTATAATATATAAAAAAAGGTTTCGAATTTCGAAACCTTTTTTTATATAGTCTATTTTGTGAATATTGTTTTAAGTATTTGAAGTGATTTTTTATAATATTTATTCATTTATAAAGGTTAATCTAATTAATCATTTAATTTATGTCCGCATGTTTTACAATATATAGAGCCATCTAAATGATTTTCATCTCCACAATATCTACATCTTTCTGTGTTTGTTGGAATATTGTTAGAAGCTTTATTCATTTCCATCGTAACAATTCCTGTTGGAACTGCAATTATTCCATAACCAATAATCATAACTAGAGAAGCTAGGAATTGTCCCAAACCAGTAACAGGGGAAACATCTCCGTAACCTACAGTGGTTAATGTAACAATAGCCCAGTAAATACTTATAGGTATACTCGTAAAACCTGATTCTGGATGATCGTGTTCTACCATATACATAATTGAACCAATTACAACAACAATCAGAATAACGAAAGACAGAAATACAATTATTTTATCTCTACTTTCTTTTAATCCTACAACGAGAATATTTTTTCCTCGAGTAAATCGAGTTAAATTAAATATTCTGAAGATTCTTAGTAATCGTAAAATTCGAACACTTGATAAATATTTACTAGTTTCGAAAAATAAGCCTAAATAGAAAGGTAAAATAGATAATAAATCAATTATTCCATAAAAACTAAAAAAATATTTCCATCTATTTTTTACACAATATAAACGTAATACATACTCTATTGTGAAAAGAGTTGTAAGAGTCCATTCAGATATAACTAAAACTAAATGATATCTTGCGTTGATGGCAGGAATTGATTCTAACATTACTAATCCAACACTAATAAGTATTAGAAAGAGTAAGGCAATATCGAATAATTTACCATAAGGTGTATCTGCTTCAAAAATAATATCAAAAAGTTTATTTTTTAATTTATTTTCTTCATCAGGGCTCATTTTTTTTATGTAAGGAAATCGACCTTTAAACATTGTTTATTATTTTCTAAAGAGCTAAATTAGAAAAAAAATAATTATGAATATTCTACTTACTGGAGGAAGTGGGTTAATTGGTTCTCAATTAACTGAAAAATTAATTGATAATGGACATACAGTTCGAATCTTAACAAGGGAAAAAGATGTTTATCCTCCGTTTTACAATTGGGATAAAAATATTATTGACAATGATGCTTTTCAGGATTTAGACGGTATTATACATTTAGCTGGAGCATCTATCTCAAAAAGGTGGACAGATTCTTATAAAAAAGAAATTCATGATAGTAGAATTTGTTCTGCAGAACTACTATATAAATATGTGAAGAAAAATGAAATTGATTTAAAATTTTTTATTTCCGCTTCAGGAACAGGTTATTATGGTCAGGTAACTTCTGATAAAATTTTTGACGAAAATGATAATCCAGGTAATGATTTTTTAGGAAATATTTGTGTTGAATGGGAAAATGCTGCTTATAAATTCAAAGATTTTGGAAGTAGAATAGTTTGTATAAGAACATCTTTAGTTTTATCTAAAAATGGAGGAGCGCTAGAATTGATTAAAAAACCAATTCAACTAGGTTTAGGAGCAAATTTAGGAAATGGGAAACAATGGATGCCTTGGATTTATATAGATGATTTGGTAGATATTTATTTATATGCAGTAAATAATAATATAGAAGGAAGTTATAATGCTGTAGCACCAGAAATGATAAATTATGAAGAATTTAATCATAAGCTAGCAAAGAAAATGAAGAAACCTTTTTTTATGCCAAATGTTCCTTCTTTTTTCTTGCATTTAATTTTAGGGGAAATGAGCCTTCTTATCTTAAAAGGATCTAGAATGAATTCTAAAAAAATAGAAAATCAAGGATTTAAATTTTCTTATCCAAATTTAGATAAAGCATTGGATAAATTAATATAACTTACTCTTCTTCATCTTCTTCATCAAAATAATCTTCTATGAAGATTTTATAAAGGCGAGGACAAAATATTTGTAAATTCAGCATATTTTCATCATCCCAATCAAATTCAGGTTTAGGGGAATTTTCTGTAAAAAGGATTAAAGAAGATTCATCAATATAATCTTGTATAGGCTTATTAATTCTCATCATAAAAATTTCATCTGTAACCTGATTAAATCCTTCAAATTCATATAAATCATCATCATTAAACCCTTCATCAAAATAATAAGCTAATTCATCTGGATTAGCTATTGCTCGTTCGTATAATTCTCTTCCTTGTGATACAATCCAGTTTTTAAAATAGTAAAAATGTTTAGGATCAGTATCGTCATTCATTATACATGCTGCACACCATATTTCAGGATTATGTAATGAAAAAAGATAATTTTCTAATCGTAATTGAAAACCTACAATATCATCTGCTACTAAATTATTTAATTCTTTGGCAAGTGTGTATTTTTGTTCTTGAAGATTGTTTGCTTGTTCTAATGAATCCTCAATTATTTGCCAAAAAAAATCTTCTTCTAACATTTTAGAAATTCTATCTGTTGGTGGAGAAAAAGAATTAAAAATATCATCTAAAAAATTCATAAAAGCTATAGTATTAGTGTTTTTTATTAATTATTAAGGTAATAAATTATAGAAATAAAAATATAAATATTTTATTTTTAATTATTTAACATTTATTCTTTCTAAAAAAATGTTTATATAATATAGGAATAAAATATGATATATAAAATAATTATTGAATTAATTTATATATCATATGTAAAAAGCATAAATCATCTTTCTGATTTATGCTTTTTGATATGTATAATTATTTTAATATTTTTCTTTTTTTAAGCTAAGACTTTTTCTTTTTTCATAGAACCAGTTTCTCTTAATCTTGTGTGCCAAGAAAAAGCTTCTTCTAAAATATGTGGTGTTTGTCCACCTCTTAGTGCACAAGCTCTTTCAAAATAAGATAGTAATTCATCTTTATAATCTTTGTGAACACAGTTATTAATGATTTCAATAGCTCTTTCTCTTGGTGCTAAACCTCTTAAATCTGCTAAACCTTGTTCTGTAACTATGATATCTACATCATGTTCTGTGTGATCTGTGTGAGAAACCATAGGTACAATAGAAGATATATCTCCACCTTTAGCTATTGATGAAGTTACAAATATCGAAATGTAAGCATTTCTTGCAAAATCACCTGAACCACCAATACCATTCATCATATGAGTTCCAGAAACATGAGTAGAGTTGACGTTTCCATAAATGTCACATTCTAATGATGTATTTATACCGATAATTCCTAAACGGCGGATAACTTCAGCTGAATTAGATATAGCTTGTGGTCGTAATACAATTTTGTCTCTATATTTATCTAAATTGTTAATTACTCGATTATAACATTCTTGAGATACAGTCATTGATGATGCAGAGGCAAATATCATTTTTCCAGAATCTAATAAATCAAAAGTAGAATCTTGTAAAACTTCCGAATACATTACAAGGTTTTCAAAATCTGAGTTTTCTAAGCCTCCTAGAACAGCATTAGCAACTTTTCCTATTCCACATTGTAAAGGCATTAAAGATTTTGTAAGTCGTCCATTTTCAACTTCTTTTTCAAAGAATTTTACAATATTTTTTGCAATTGCTGTTGTGGCATTATCAGCAGGTTGTATATCTCCAGGCATATCTTGTATGTCGTGGAAAACAATTCCAATAATTTTTGATGGATCGATCTTAATAGCATTAGTTCCTATTTTAGTATCACATGCAGTAATATTTATAGGAGTACGTTTGCCATATTCTTCTACACTGTAAATATCATGTATACCTCTTATATTGGTAGGAATACTTGTATTAATTTCTATAATTAATTTTTTAGAATTATTTGCAATTTCAACATTGTTACCTACAGAAGTAGTAAAAACTAAAGAACCATCTTCTAAAATTTCTGCAACTTCTAAAACACCAATGTCTAATTTAAATTGTTTGTTTAATATATGCTCAGCTGTTTCACCTAAGTGCTGATCAATAAATAAAACATCTCCATTGTTTATACTTTTACGCATAACAGAATCTACCTGAAAAGGTAAGCGTTTTTTTAAAGCATTATTTTCTACAAGTGCTGCATCAGTTCCATGACCTAATGATGCTCCAGTAATTAATGTTACTTTTAAATCTTCATTTTTTGCTCGGTTTGCTAAAGCTTTTAATACTACTTTAGAATCTCCACCTCTTGTGAATCCACTAGATCCAACAATCATATTATTTTCAAAAAAAGATGCAGACTCTTCTGCTGTCATTATTTTCGAATGTAGATCAGCGTTTTTTACTCTTTCTAACATATTGCAACTTTTGTTTTTATTCTTCTTTGTGTGTTTTGGTAATAGAGGTACTACAAATATTGTTCTAATTATAAAAAAACGAATATTTAAAAAAGCCAAATAATTATTTAATACAGCCACTTTTTTTTGTGTACTTTTTACGTTATATTTATTGAATAATTATATTTGTTTATATATAAAAGTTAAAATAAAATGGATCAAGATAATATTTTTGAAACTCAATATTACCTAACGGAAATAGATAAAATCCCAACATCAATTTTTTGTTATCATAAAGAGATATCAGAGGCTTACGTAGTAGAGCATAAGCATAATAAAGCACAATTCCTGTATTGTGAAGGAGGGATAGTTTATGTGAAAATAGGGAAGGATACATTTTATTTACCTGCGCGACACTATATGTGGATTCCACCATATGTAGAACATAGTATACACCCGAATACACCAGAAGTTATTATGAGAAATTTGTATTTTCCTATAGAAAATAGTGACAACTCATTTTATAAGAAAGTTGGTATTTATCCAGCTGATGGTCTATTGTTAGAATTGTTATTGTTTTCAAATCAATGGAAAGGTAATATAGAAGAGTATAAAGATCAGAGTGAATATATTATAGCAAAAGCTTTTAAAGAGATTTTACCTAAAGTGAGTAAAAATAGTTTAAAATTAGCTTTACCTATTCCTCATGATGAAAGATTAAAAAAAATAGTTAAGTTTTTAGATGATAATATGGACTCATCTATTACCATGAAAAAAATTACAATGGAGTTTGGCTTTTCGGAACGCTCTTTGTCAAGATTATTTCAAAAAGATTTGAATATGACATTTGTTCAATATTTTACTATTTTAAGAATGTTAAGAGCATTACAATTATTAATTGATGAAACATATTCTATTAGTGAAATTTCAACAATGGTTGGTTATAATAGTTTACCTACTTTTAGTAATACTTTTCAGAAAATAATTGGTGTAAGACCTACAGATTATTTAAAGAAAAAAAATATATTATAAATTATGAAAGTTTATCAAATAAGTGGATTGGGAGCAAATGGAAATGCATTTAGAAATCTTCGCTTAAATGATGATTTTGAACAGATTTATATTCCGTGGTTAGTCCCAGAAAAAAATGAATCTTTAACACATTATACAGAAAGATTATTAGATATAATTAATCCAAAAGAAGATTTTGTTTTAATGGGGTTATCTTTTGGAGGTATAGTTGCTCAAGAAATGAATCGCTTTGTTCATCCAAAACATACATTCTTAATTTCTACAGTAAAAAATAGAGCAGAGATACCGTATTTATTTAAATTGTCAGCTTCTATAAATGCTCACAAATTGATTCCAATGAGCTTTTTGACATCAGATAGAGTTTTTTCTTATATGATGTTGAGAAGGCTTTATTATACAAATAGAGAAAAAGATAATATTGATGATATTTTTGAATTCAAAAATAAAGAATATTTAAGATGGTCTATTCACAAGATTGTTAATTGGGAACATTCGTCATCTTATCAAGAAGAAAATTTGACTCATATTCATGGTACGAAAGATATTGTTTTTCCGATAAATAATATTAAAAATGCAATAAATATAGAAGGTGGTACACATATTATGGTTATGCAAAAACCAAAGCAAATTAGTAATGAAATTAATAATGTTTTACAATCTTTTTAAAAATAAATAACTTAAATACCACAAAAAAATTATGGAACAAAATATATTAAAGGGAGCTGAAGCAGAATTTCTTAAAGGATCAAATGATATTGGAGTTTTAGTTATACATGGATTTACAGGGACAACACAAAGTATGAGGTTAGTAGCTAATTCACTTCATAAGAATGGATTTACTGTAAATATGCCTCGTTTAAAAGGTCATGGAACAACACCAGAAGATATGGAATCTTGTACATATAATGATTGGAAAAAGTCTGTAAATGATGCATATGATGAATTAAAACCTTTTGTAAAAGAAATTTTTGTTCTTGGGCTATCTATGGGAGGAACTTTAACTTTATATAGTGCTATAAATTTTCCAATAAAAGGAGCTATAATTATAAATGGAGCAGTAGATGTTACTTTTATGGAAGAAATCTATAAAAATCCTGATTCTCCTAGATTCATCGACGGAATAGGTTCTGATATAAAAAAAGAAGGAGTTATAGAATTGGCTTATGAAAAAACACCTAAAAAATCTGTAAAAGAAATAGTTAATTTTACAAATGAAATAAGAAAAGAATTAAATAAAATTGTTTGCCCAATATTAATTTTTTCTTCAACAGAAGATCATGTAGTTCCTCCTGTTAATGCGAAATATATTTATAATCATGTTTCTAGTCAATCAAAAGAATTAATAGAGTTAGAGAATAGTTATCATGTAGCAACATTAGATAATGATTTAGACATAATAGTGTCTAAAACATTAGAATTTATTCAAGCAAATTTATAATTTTTTTAGGCAATTGCTTCGCACCGTTCTTTTTCGCTGTATCTTTTTAGATTGGGTATTATTTTTTCTACTAGATCATTAAGGCTTTCGAAATGCAATAATTAAGGTAGGAATGTATCCAATCTAAAAAGGATGCCACTTCAATCACTATTGCAAACTAAAATTTAATAATAAATGAATTGAGGATTAAAAAATATAATTAGAAATAAAAAAAATAACTCAAATAAAAACGGAAGCTTATTAAGCTCCCGTTTTATATTTATTCTAATTATTCTCTTTTTCGAAATAACTTTGTTCAAAAGCTAAATTTTCAGCATTTAAAACATCAAACTCTCCGATTTTAGTTCTTCTTAAAGCTGTAAGATATCCACCAGAGTTTAAAGCTTTACCAAAATCATAAGCTAAGGAACGAATATAAGTTCCTTTACTACAGTTTACTTCAAAATCGACATAAGGTAAATCTATACGTGTTATTTTAAAATCTTGAATAGTGATTGTTCTCGATTTTCTTTCAATTTCTTGACCTTCTCTAGCTAGTTCATACAATCTTTTTCCATCAACTTTAATCGCAGAATGCATAGGAGGAAATTGTTGTATTTCACCAACAAATTGCTGAGTAGCTTCTAAGATTTTTTCATTTGTAATATGATCAATAGGAAAAGTTTGATCTTCATCTGATTCTAAATCATAAGTTGGTGTTGTTGCACCTAATTTTATTGTACCAGTATAAGTTTTTTCCTGTGCTTGATATTCATCAATACGTTTTGTCCATTTTCCAGTACAAACTAATAGAAGCCCAGTTGCTTTTGGATCTAAAGTTCCAGCATGACCAACTTTTATTTTTTTTAAATTGTAAGCTTTTCGGATATTCCATCTTATTTTATTCACAACATCAAAAGAAGTCCAATCCAAAGGTTTGTCAATTAAAAAAATATGACCTTCTTGTATTTTTTCTACATTCATCTTATTTATGTTGAATCATTGTAGTTTCTATATTGTTTTCTTCTGTTTTAGCTTTTGGTGCTGGAGTATTACCAAAATATATTAATAAAATAATACCAATTATAATTCTGTACCATCCCCAAAATTTAAAACCATATTTTGTAAGAACTGATATAAACGTTTTAACAGCTACCAATGCTACAATAAATGCAATTACATTACCAAGTATAAATAAAGTAATATGTTCTTGATCTTGTATAATCATTTCGTAACCTTTCATAGGATTTGCAGTTTCTTCTCCCCATGTTTTTACAAAAACAGAATAAACAGTTACAGCTAACATGGTTGGTACAGCTAAGAAAAAAGAAAATTCTGCGGCGGCCTTTCTTGTTAATCCCTGTGTCATTCCTCCAATGATTGATGCAGCAGAACGTGAAGTACCAGGCATCATAGCTAAACATTGCCAAAAACCAATAGTTACAGCTGTTTTTATCGATATTTCTTTTTCATTGTCAATTCTAGGATGTTTAAACCATTTATCTACAAATAATAAAATAACACCACCAAAAACTAACATTCCAGAAATAGCAATTTGGTTCCCAAGAACAGCTTCTATTTTATCATCAAATAATTTCCCTAGAATAAGAGCAGGTATAACAGCACAAGCTAATTTTATATAAAAATTAAAATTGAAATTTTTGAAATCAAAGAATTTTTTCCAATATAAAACGACAATTGATAAAATTGCACCAAATTGGATGGATACTTGAAACATTTTTAAGAATTCACTTTCCGGCATTCCCATAAGTGCAGCCGTAAATCCCATATGTGCAGTAGATGATATTGGTAAATATTCAGTAAGTCCTTCTACTATTGCAAGTATAATTGCTTGTAAAGTATTCATTATTTTTCCTTGTTCGGATTAATTAATATAGCATAAATTTCGACAACAAACCCCGCAATAACTAAAAATGGAGCTAATCTTATTCTTCGAAAAGAATAGATGTCTTCGTTCCAATAATTAGCATCCCAAGTTCCGTCAGGTTTAGTATTAGCATCATGTCCAGTCATTAATAAGAATCCTAGACCAATAAGAGCAAGACCAATAGCTATAAAAATATAATTTCTTTTTCCGAAAAGAAAAGTAAAACCAGCATCATTTTTTGATGCTGATTTAGATGTATTTATTGAGTTTGTTTTCATTAATAAAGTTGATCAGTTTTTAATCTTAGATAACGCCATGCAGCAAATAAAGTACTAAATATTGCTATAATAACACCAATTGTGATTAATACAATAATTAATAATGTATAACTAGGGTTCCAAAGCACTAATCCTACTTTTGTAGCAAGTAAGTACCATAAAAGCCCAAGTCCTATAATAGATATTAATGCAGCAAAAAATCCTAAAATAGCACCTTCTATGATGAAAGGTTTTATAATAAAACGTCTTCTAGCACCAACTAATTGCATTGTTTTTATACTAAAACGTTTTGCATAAATTTTTAATCGAATAGAATTATTAATTAAGATAACAACAATCACTAAAAATATAGCAGCAAATATCATAATCCAAAAAGTAATTTTATTTATACTTTGGTAAATAGTAACCATAGCTTCTTTATCACTTTTTACTTCATCTATAATCGTGTTTTTAGATAATACTTTATTGATAGAATCTATTTGTTCAACAGATTTGATAGCAGAAGGATTTAATGTAATTTCTACAGATGCAGGAAAAATACTTTCCTCAAAAAAATCACTTCCATCAGTACCCAAATCTTTCTTCGCTATTTTAGCAGCTTCTTCTTTACTAATATATTTTGTAGATTCTACAAAAGAATATTTAAGTTTTAACGAATCAATATAAGATTTTTGTAGATCAAGTTCTTTACTTTTTAGTTTAGGATCTTCAACACTTTTAAAATAAGCTTCTATTTTTAATTCTCTTTTTAGATGTTCTGCGTAACTTTGTGCATTAATAACAATTAAGCCGAAAATACCTAATAGAAATAAAACAAGCGAAATACTAATAATTACAGTAATATTAGAAGAACGCAGTCTTTTTTTCTCAAATTTATCGTTCGTTTTTGACATTTGGGTTAATTTTGGGGCTAATATAAAAAAAACTTATCTTGAAAGAAAGATATTCTGATAGATATTATAAGATAAGTTGGTTAAAGAAAACTTAAAATTTATAATTTTTGAAAGTAAAAGCTAAAAAACATCTAGGTCAACATTTTTTGAATGACGAAAATATAGCACGCGATATAGCTGAAGGTTTAACTTGGGAAGGATATAATCGTGTATTAGAAATAGGACCAGGAATGGGAGTTCTAACGAAATATATTTTACAAGCAAAAAAAAATATTGAAGTTGTAGAAATTGATACAGAATCTGTCGAATATTTAAAAGAATATTATCAGCCATTTTATCCTGGTTTCAAAATTCATTCAGAAGATTTTCTTAAAATGGATTTTTCTACAAAGTTTGATGAACAAATCGCTGTACTCGGAAACTTTCCTTATAACATTTCTTCACAGATTATTTTTAAGGTTTTAGATGAACGTGAAAATGTCCCTGAAGTATGTGGAATGTTTCAAAAAGAAGTCGCAGAAAGAATTGCTTCTAAAAAAGGAACAAAAGATTATGGAATACTTTCTGTTTTGGCCCAAGCTTATTATCATTGCGAATATTTATTTACTGTTCCCGAAAATGTTTTTACTCCTCCTCCAAAAGTGAAATCAGGAGTAATTATAATGAAACGTTACAGAACAGAAATAGAAGGAGTAGAGAAAAAACGCTTTTTTCAAGTTGTAAAAGCAGGGTTTGGACAAAGACGTAAAACATTAAGAAATTCTTTAAAATCTTTAGGGATTCCTGAATCTTTAAGCGATCACGAATTTTTAAATATGCGAGCTGAGCAATTATCAGTTGAAGATTTTATTGAATTAACAAAAAGAATGCAGTAAAAATGGAAGTTAAAATTACAAAAGACTTTATAGATATTTTAGTAGAAAGAGTTAATGAGCAAAATGCAAAAGAAGTTAAGGAGATGTTACAAGATTTACATCCAGCTGATATTGCCGAATTGTTTGATAACCTCTCGACCAAAGAACAGTCTTTTGTAATTGATTTATTAGATAATGAAATCTCTGCTGATATTCTTCTTGAATTAGAAGAAGATGACAGAAAAAAATTCCTAAAAACACTTACAGCAAAAGAAATAGCAGAAGATGTGATTACAGAAATGGACACAGATGATGCTGTTGATGTAATTAACGAGCTTTCTGATGAAAAGAAAGATGAAGTAATTGCTCAGTTAGAAGATCAAGAACATGCTAAAGAGATTGTAGATCTTTTACGATATGACGAGGAAACTGCTGGAGGGTTGATGGGAAAAGAATACATCAAAGTATATAAAGATTGGTCTGTTTTAACTGCTGTTAAGCAAATGCGTAAACAAGCTGAAGATTTAGAAGAAGTCTTTTCTATTTATGTAATTGATGAAGATGAAAAGCTACTTGGAATTCTTAGTTTAAAGCGTTTATTAACAACATCATCTAATACAAAGGTTTCTGATGTTTATAATGATAAAGTACAATATGTAAAGACTTATGCAAAAGATTCTGAAGTTGCTAAAGTAATGGAGAAATATGATTTGTATGAAGTTCCTGTAGTTGATGAATTAATGCGTTTGGTAGGAGTAATTACAGTTGATGATGTGATTGATGTGATTAGAGAAGAAGCAGAAGAAAATTATCAATTAGCAGCAGGTATTACACATAATGTAGATTCTGATGACAGTATTTGGAAATTAACACGAGCGAGATTACCTTGGCTTTTATTAGCTTTGGTTGGTAGTTTTATTGCTGTAAATGTCTCGCAAAGTTTTAGTAATGCAATGAATCTTTATCCACAATTATTCTTTTTCACACCACTTGTAGCTGCTATGGCAGGAAATGTAGGTGTACAGTCTTCTGCGATTATTGTACAAGGATTAGCAAATAATAATATATCAGGATCTATATGGAAAAGATTAGGAAAAGAAATGTTATTAGCAATGTTAAATAGTACAATTTTAGCTTTAGTACTTTTATTAGCAACTCATTTTATTATGAGCACAAGTTACGAAATATCTTCTACTATTGTATTAGCCTTGGTTACAGTAATGATTTTAGCTAGTTTAATAGGTACATTTATTCCAATAATGTTACATAAATATGGAGTAGATCCTGCTATTGCAACTGGACCTTTTATTACTACAAGTAATGATATTTTTGGATTATTAATTTATTTTTCCATTGCTAAAGTTATTTTAGGGTTCTAGAAAATACTATATATAATAATTTGAATAGACACTATATATCTAAATATAGTGTCTATTTTTTTAATAATATCTTAAATTCAGTCCCAGTCTCTTTTGAGCTTTTGTTTACAAAAATTTTACCTTTATGATACTCATTAATAATTCTTTTAGCTAATGATAGTCCTAATCCCCAGCCTCTTTTTTTTGTTGTAAATCCAGGTTCAAAAATTCGTTTTTTTAATTTAGCTGGAATACCAGATCCTGTGTCAGCTACTGTAATCTCCAAGTATTTGTAATCTTTTGTAGAGATAAAAATATCAAGAACGCCTTTGTTTTGCATTGCATCAGCAGCATTTTTCATTAAATTTTCGATGACCCAACTGTATAAAGGGGGATTTATATTGATTATAAATTGTTCAACATCTGTATAAAAGTTAACTTCTATACCTTTTGATATTCGTTTAGATATATAATTTACAGTTTGCTTAGTGATTAAAATAATATCATTTTTGGATAATTCTGATTTGGATCCAATTTTAGAAAAACGATCTACAATATCCTTTAATCTGTTTACATCTTTTTCTATTTCAAGTACAGTTGATTGATCAATTTCTTCAAATTTTAATAATTCTACCCAACCCATTAAAGAAGACAATGGAGTTCCTATTTGATGAGCTGTTTCTTTAGCCATACCAGCCCATAAGTAACTTTTTTCAGTATCTTTTATTGTTTTTAAATACCAATATGTAAACCCAAAGAAAGCTAATATTAAGACAAAAATAGCTATAGGATAGTATTTTAATTGATTGAGTAATTTTGAATTTTTAAAATAAGCATAATTTTTACCATTAATTAGCTTGATTTCTATGGATTGATCAGATTTCTTTAATTCATTAATATATTTTTTTAGTAGGACAGAATCTTTTTGTATTCTTTCATCAATATTTTTACTATCAATAATATTTCCTTTTTCGTCTACTAATGCTACGGGAATTGAATTATTATCTTTGATGAGCTTAAATAAAAAATCTTGAGTTTCAAGATCTAAAATTTCAGAAGAACTTAAAAGTTCCAAGGATTTTGCATAGTTTTCAACACGTTTATGTTCTTCTATTTTTAATTCATAAACAATTTTATTACTTGACCAAATTGTTACCCCAAAAATTATAAAAACAATTATGTAACCTGTCCAACGATTTTTTATTTTTTTTATTAAAAAATTTACCATTTAAATGTAAAATTGTTTTTACTTTTATACCAAATGTAGTGATTATTTGACTATAATGTATCTTAACGCATAAAATAGAATAAATATCATGAAAGTAATTTTTTTAAAAAAGTTAAATAGTTTAATTTTGTAGTAAAATCTCATAGAGAGTAAATTTATGGATCGTTTTTCGTTTTTAAATGCCGCTCATTTAGAGTTTATAGGCGACTTATATGATCAATACGTCCAATATCCGGATAGTATTGAACCCAGTTGGAAAGCTTTTTTCCAAGGATATGACTTTGCAAATGCAACATATGAAGGAGAACCTTTATTTGCACCAACACCTCAAGTAACTCAAACTAGAACTAGTCAAGCAGTAGTTAATCCAACTGTTGTTTCTCAAATTCCTGAAAATGTACAAAAAGAATTCAAAGTAATCAATCTTATTGATGCTTACCGTACACGTGGACATTTGTTTACTAAGACTAATCCTGTAAGAGAACGTAGAGTAACTGAACCTACTTTGGATATCAAAAACTTTGGTTTATCTGAATCAGATTTAGGTTTAACGTTTAATGCTGGTGAAATATTAGGTGTAGGAGGACCAATCACTTTACGTGAAATTATTGGCCACCTAAAAAATATGTATTGTGACTCTATTGGAGTTGAATACATGTATATTAGAGAACCTCAAAAAATTAATTGGATTCAAAATTGGTTAAATCAAAATTTGAATCACCCGTTATTATCAAAAGAAGAAAAAGAACGTGTTTTAGAAAAGTTGAACGAAGCTACTGCTTTCGAAAACTATATGCACACAAAGTATGTTGGTCAGAAGCGTTTTTCTGTAGAAGGAAATGAATCTTTAATCCCAGCATTAGATACTTTAATCAACAAGTCTGCTGAGCATGGAGTTGAGGAAGTTATCGTAGGAATGGCTCACAGAGGTCGTCTTAATGTTTTAGCAAATATTTTTGGTAAATCTTATTCTCAAATATTTTCTGAATTTGAAGGTAAAGCTTTTGATAATGAATTAGTTGCTGGTGATGTTAAATATCACATGGGATCATCTAATCAAATCAAAGCTTTAAATGGTAAAGATATCAGAATCAATTTAGCACCTAATCCATCTCATTTAGAAACTGTTGATGCAGTTGTAGGAGGGATTACTAGAGCAAAAGCCGAAGAAGATTATAATGAAGATTATTCTAAAATTATTCCAATTTTAATTCATGGTGATGCTGCAGTAGCAGGTCAAGGTATTGTATACGAAGTTGTACAAATGGCTGGATTAGATGGTTATAATATTGGAGGAACAGTACATGTAGTAGTAAACAATCAAGTTGGTTTTACAACAAATTATGTTGATGCAAGAACTTCTACTTATTGTACTGATGTTGCTAAAGTAACATTATCACCTGTATTACATGTAAATTCTGATGATGCAGAAGCTGTTGTTCATGCTTTCCGTTTTGCAGCTGATTATCGTGCAAAATTTGGATCAGATGTATTTATTGATTTATTAGGTTACCGTAAATATGGTCATAACGAAGGTGATGAGCCTAAATTTACTCAACCAAAATTATATGAAATAATCGCTAAACATCCAAATCCTCGTGAAATTTATAAAGATAAATTATTAAAAGAAGGAGTTATAGGTGAAGAAATTGTAACGAAGAAAGAAGCTGAATTTAAAGCTATTCTTGATGCTAATTTCGAACAATCTAAAGAGATAGAGCGTAATCATATTTTCCCATTTATTCCAGAAGAGTGGGAGGGTTTCAAAACAGCAGAGGATAAAGATATTTTTACCCCAGCTGATACAGCATATGATGCAGATAAATTAAAAGAGATTGCAAAAGTTATTTCTACAGTTCCAGAAGGTAAAAAATTAATCAGAAAAGTATCTCGTTTAATTGAAGGACGAGGAAAAATGATTGAAGATGATAAAATCGACTGGGGATTAGGAGAAGCTTTAGCTTTTGGTTCTATTCTTACAGATGGACGTAACGTACGTGTTTCTGGAGAAGATGTAGAACGTGGTACTTTTTCTCACCGTCATGCAGTTGTTAAAACCGAAGATACAGAAGAGGAAATTATTTTATTAAATCAAATTAATAATGAACAAGGTAAATTAAGAATTTACAATTCATTATTATCTGAATATGCAGTTTTAGGTTTTGATTATGGATATGCTATGGCTAATCCTAAAGCTTTAACAATTTGGGAAGCACAATTTGGAGATTTCGCTAATGGAGCTCAAATTATGATTGACCAATATATTTCTGCAGCAGAAGATAAATGGAGTTTACAAAACGGTTTAGTAATGTTATTACCTCATGGTTATGAAGGTCAAGGTGCTGAACACTCTTCAGCTCGTTTAGAACGTTTCTTACAAATGTGTGCTAGTAACAATATGTTTGTTGCAAACATTACAACTCCAGCAAACTTTTTTCATGCATTAAGAAGACAAGTTGTTACAGATTATCGCAAGCCTTTAATCGTAATGTCTCCTAAATCATTATTACGTCATCCTTCAGCTGTATCAAAATTAGAAGATTTTTCTACAGGTTCATTCCAAGAAATTATTGATGATACAACTGTAGATGCTAAAAAAGTGAAAAAAGTTGTATTCTGTTCTGGTAAAATATACTATGAACTAGATAAAAAACGTGAAGATTTAGGTGATAAAGAAACTGCAATTGTTCGTTTAGAACAATTATATCCTTTAAATGAGGAAAAAGTAGATGAAATTATCTCTAAATATGGAAAAGCTAAATTAGTATGGGCTCAAGAAGAACCAGAAAACATGGGAGCTTGGACATATATCTTACGTAAATTAAGAAAATATCCATTCGACGTTGTTTCTCCAGCAGAAAGTGCAGCTACAGCTCCAGGATCTAGCAAGCGTTGGGCTGCTATATTCGAAGAGGTTATAAACAAAGTATTCAAATAAAAAATAAAGCTAATAGATATGTTAGAAATGAAAGTCCCATCACCAGGGGAATCAATCACAGAAGTAGAGATCGCTACGTGGTTAGTAAAAGATGGTGATTACGTAGAAAAAGATCAAGCAATAGCAGAGGTAGACTCAGATAAAGCAACATTAGAATTACCAGCGGAAGAAAGTGGAATCATTACTTTAAAAGCTGAAGAAGGTGATGTAGTAGAAGTAGGACAAGTTGTTTGTCTTATCGATACATCAGCTGCTAAACCAGCCGGTGGTGCTAGTGCTCCAGCTGCAGAAGCTCCAAAAGCTGAAGTAAAAGAAGAACCTAAAAAAGAAGAAGCTCCTAAAGCTGCTCCAGCTCCAGCTGCAACTTACGCTACAGGAACTCCATCTCCAGCAGCTAAAAAAGTTTTAGATGAAAAAGGTGTAGATGCTTCTCAAGTTACAGGTACAGGACGTGATGGTCGTATTACTCAGGAAGATGCAGTGCGTTACGCACCTGCAATGGGAACAGCACCTGTTACAGGTAACCGTTCTCAGTCAGAGAAAAAAATGTCTGCTTTACGTCGTAAAGTTGCTCAACGTTTAGTTTCTGTTAAAAATGAAACTGCAATGTTAACAACTTTCAACGAAGTTGATATGTCTGCAATCTTTGCTTTACGTAATGAGTATAAAGATGCTTTCAAAACTAAACATGGAGTTGGTTTAGGATTCATGTCTTTCTTCACAAAAGCTGTGACTCGTGCTTTAGAATTGTACCCTGATGTAAACTCTATGATCGACGGAGATTACCAAGTTAAGTTTGATTACCAAGATATTTCTGTTGCTGTTTCAGGACCAAAAGGTTTAATGGTTCCAGTTGTTCGTAACGCAGAAAATTTAACTTTCCGTGGAGTTGAACAATCTATCAAAGATTTAGCTATTAAAGTACGTGATGGTAAAATTACAGTTGATGAAATGACAGGTGGTACATTTACAATCACTAACGGTGGTGTATTTGGATCTATGATGTCTACTCCAATCATCAACCCACCTCAATCTGGTATCTTAGGAATGCATAATATCGTTGAACGCCCAGTTGTTAAAAATGGACAAATAGTTATTGCTCCAATGATGTATGTTGCATTATCTTATGATCACCGTGTTGTTGATGGACGTGAGTCTGTTGGGTTCTTAGTAGCTGTTAAAGAAGCAGTAGAAGATCCATTAAATTTATTAATGGGAGGTGATGCTAAAAAAGCTTTAGAATTATAATTAGATATTCTAACTATCAATAAATGAAAAGCCATTCGTAAGAATGGCTTTTTCTATTTTATGAAGTTTGATTTATTATATAAATGTTTTAAATTAGTAAAAACTTAAATTTGTGGAAATACAATTTCCTGTTACTGTAGACCTATTTGGACATCACCTATTAATACATCCAATATTAGAGTCTATTGGTATTTTTATAGCAATGAGATATTATGCTTTTTTAAGAAAAAAAACATAAATCTACATTAACAACTTTTCAATCTCTTAATATTATTATAGGAGCTCTTGTAGGAGCATTGTTAGGTTCTAAAATAATAGGAACATTAGAAAATCCTCAGGCTTTTTTTGAATCAAAAAATCAATTGTTATTTTTTTGGACGAGTAATACTATTATTGGTGGATTATTTTTTGGATTAATAGGAGTTGAATTAACAAAAAAAATAATAGGCTATAAAGAAAGTACAGGAGATTTAATTGCTTTTCCTCTTATCATTGCTATAATAATAGGTAGAATAGGTTGTTTTTTAACAGGTATTTACGAACAAACTTATGGTTTACCAACTTCCTCTATTTTTGGAATGCATTTAGGAGATGAGTATTTAAGACATCCTGTTGCTTTATATGAAATATTTTTTTTAATTATTTTACTAATTATTCTAAAAATTATCAAAAAAAAATATAATTACCCTTCTGGATTTATTTTTCAACTTTTTATGTTCGGTTATTTTAGTTTTAGATTTTTATTAGATTTCATAAAACCTAAAGTAAATGTTTTCTTTTGTTTAAGTACTATCCAAATAACATGTTTAATAATAGTTATTTATTATATTTATAAATTATTGAATAACTGTTCTTTAATTTATAAAAAAGATAAATAAAAGTGTAAATTGTTATAATATATTAAATTTAAAAAAAATGATGATATGTTTGGAACAATATTTTTGGAAGTAGGAGGTTTAAATGGATTAATTTATGTAATCATTGCAATTGTTTTTGCAATAGCTATTATTTCAGGAGCTGTAATAACATTAATAACATTTATTTTTAATACTTTTTCAGATATTAAAAAAACTTCTAAATATTATCTACAAGTTTTTGCTATAAGTGGTTTAATAGCACTTATTGTATCAGGAATGATTTGTGGTTCCATGTAATTCTACATACTATTTTTTATTTACAAAACTAACCAATTATGCCAATTAGAGATTATACTTATTACGATTATACAATTAGCCTTTGTCCTGAATGTTTAAAGCGTGTTGGAGCTAAAATAATTATAGAGAATGAAAATGTTTTTATGACAAAACGTTGTCCTGATCATGGTTTTTTTAAGACGAAAATTGCTTCTGACGTAAATTATTATAAGAATATAAGAAATTATAACAAAGCATCAGAAATGCCTCTTCATTTCGGGACAGATGTAAATTATGGTTGTCCTTATGATTGTGGATTATGTATAGATCACGAACAACATAGTTGTTTATCTATTGTAGAAGTTACAGATCGTTGTAATTTAACATGTACTACTTGCTATGCTATGTCTTCACCTCATTATGGTTCTCATCGTAGCCTAAAGCAGATAGAAGCAATGTTTGATACCATAGTTCGGAATGAAGGTGAACCAGATGTAGTTCAAATAAGTGGTGGAGAACCAACAATTCATCCTAATTTTTTTGAAATATTAGATATTGCAAAATCAAAACCAATAAAACATTTAATGCTCAATACCAATGGAATCAGAATTGCTAATGATCCTGGTTTTGCAGAACAATTAGCAACCTATGCTCCAGAATTTGAAATTTATTTACAATTCGATTCTTTTAAACCTGAAGTTCTCGAAGATTTCCGAGGCAAAGATTTAACAGATATTCGTATCAAAGCTTTAGAAAAATTAAATGAATTAAATCTTTCTACAACATTGGTTGTTGTATTGCAAAAAGATAAAAATATTGATGAAATAGGAAAAATAATTGAATTTGCCTTACAACAAAAATGTGTTCGTGGAATAACTTTTCAGCCTGTAGAAATAGCAGGAAGAAATAGAGAAGATTCATTACATGAGAAAATTACATTAACAGAAGTTCGTCAAGAAATTCTTAATCAATATTCACTTTTAAATGCGGATGATATTATTCCAGTACCATGTAATCCTGATGCATTAGCTATGGGATATATTCTAAAACTTGATAAAGAAATAATTCCTTTAACACGTTACATAAATCCTGCAGATTTATTGAATAATGAATCAAAAAATACAATTGTTTATGAACAAGATGAAGGACTGAAAATGCAATTATTGGATATTTTTAGTACAGGAATTTCTGTTGATAAAGTTCAACCCAAAATAGACCAACTGTTATGTTGTTTGCCAGGGGTTTGTGCTCCTAATCTAGAATATGATAATCTATTTCGAATAATTATTATGAATTTTATGGATGCACACGATTTTGATGTTCGCGCAGTAAAAAAGTCTTGTGTTCATATTGTAGATAAAGATTTGAAATTAATTCCTTTCGAAACAATGAATTTATTTTACAGAGACGATAAAAAACAATATTTAGAAGAGCTAAGAAAAGAGGATAAAGTATTATTTTAATGATTGAATAATACGCAACAATTATGTTGCTCTTTTCCCGAGTTCATCCTTCAAAGTATCTAGCAAAAGCAACATTTTATCATGGTTGCTTTTACTAGCTAATCAGTTCTGTGTTTAAATACTATTTTTTCGGAGGTTTACAATTTTTTATCCCGCAAAAAGGATAGAAGAGGAAATCCTTTTTTGATTGTATGAGTTTCATTTTTATTAAATTACCAATCAAAAAAGATTGTATCGTATAGCCTGTTCCGAAGGATTTGCCCAAAAAAGTAAATTCATATAAAATCAACAATTATAAATTGTTTTCTTTACCTTTATTATGATTTAAAAATAAGATAGGGAATGACAAACTTTTTGTTTTTTGGTGATAGTATCACTTATGGAGAATATGATGGTGTTTTGGGAGGTTATGTAGATTATTTGAAAAGATTTTCTCATGCAGAATATCACAACAACAAAGCACAAGAAGTAAATTGTTTTAATCTTGGGATAGGAGGTGAAACAACTGTTGGTTTACTTAAACGATTTGAGGTTGAAGTACAAGCAAGATTATCACCAGATGAAAATGAAATTTTCTTTTTTTATGGTGCAAATGATTTAGCAATAAAAAAAGGAGTAGAAATGCTTACTTTACCAGATTTTGAAAAAAATATTTCTCAGGCAATTCAATTAGCGAAAAAGTATACGGATAAAGTAAATGTAATTAGTATAATTCCTATTTCTGAGAAATTAGATGGAATACCAACTGCTGCAGGAACTTTACGAACTACAGAAAAAATTGAATTATTTAATACTTCATTAAAAAATATTACAACAGAACATTCAGTTAATTTTATTAATATCTATTCACTTTTTAATACCAATAAGGAAGAGTTAATATCGAATGACGGAGTTCATCCTAATGAGAATGGCTATGAACTAATAGCAGAAAATATAAAACCAATTATTGAGAAATATTTGTAAAATTATTTTAAGTGATTATAAATAATTAGTACAATTTGCGTAAATTTGTATAGGAAAGTTTATAATAATTTTTAATAATAATTATAAAATAATCAAACGAAATTTTCTTCGGGGCAAGGTGAAATTCCTTACCGGCGGTTATAGTCCGCGACTCTATTAATTAATTTTAATGGACTGATTTGGTGAAATTCCAATACCGACAGTATAGTCTGGATGAGAGAAGAAAAGAAATTAAACACAATTTAGTACAAAGATGAATCTTTAAGTACTTTATTGTGTTTGCCCTGAAGTGATGTTTCATTAAAACAATAAATAAAATGAAAACAATCACAGAATTTGGCGTAACAGCCAACGAACGTATTGCAAGAGCAATAACTGATTTACAAGCCGGAAAAGGAATTCTTTTAATTGATGATGAAAATCGAGAAAACGAAGGAGATATAATTTTTCCAGCTTCAACAATTACTTCGCCTGATATGGCATTATTAATTCGAGAATGTAGTGGTATTGTATGTTTGTGTTTGACACAAGAAAAAGCAATACAATTAGATTTACAACCAATGGTTAAAGATAATAGTTCTAAATTTCACACAGCTTTTACAGTAACTATTGAAGCAAAAGAAGGTGTTACAACTGGTGTTTCTGCTGCCGATCGTGTACAAACTATAAAAACAGCAATAAATGCAAATGCAAAACCAGCTGATTTGAATCGTCCTGGACATGTTTTTCCTTTGATTGCAAAACAAAATGGAGTATTAGAAAGACGTGGTCATACTGAAGGAAGTATTGATATTGTGAAGCTTGCAGGTTTAGGAAATGAAGCTGTTTTATGTGAGTTAACAAATCCTGATGGAACAATGTCTCGAGTTCCAGAAATTATTGAATTTGCTGAAAAACATGGAATGACAGTGCTTACGATAGAAGATATAGCTGAGTACAGAAATCAAATAGAGAATGAGCAATTAGTAGAGGAATTCGCTTAGTTAAAAAAAAATAATTTATTATAAACTTTCAAGAATCTTCGGGGTGAAAATCTTCGAAGATTTTTTTTGAGTTAAACATTTATTTAAAAAAAAAATCAATGTAAATTTAAAACTTCAAAAATCTATTATAAATTGAGTAATAAAGAACAAATACCATCCGTATGGAAAAATAAAGAATTTATTCCATTCATATTTTTAAGGTTTTCATTAATTTTTGCCTTATTCATTCAAAGTACTTCAGTTGCTTATGAAATATTTAAAGTAACACAAAAAGAAATTTTTTTAGGATTAATTGGTTTAGCAGAGTTTTTACCAATATTATTTACAGCATTTTACGCAGGACAATTAGTTGATCGTTTAGATAAACGAATGATTTTAGTACGTAGTACAGGTTGTTTTATGATAGCATCATTTGTATTAATGCTTGTTAATTTTCCATCAGTTCGAGATGCAATTGGTATACCAGTTTATTTAGGGGTTTGTTATTTTTCTTTCTTCATTCTTGGTTTAACAAGAGCCTTTGAAGGACCAGCGCTTTTTGCATTGTTAGCATTAGTTGTTAGAAAAGAAAATTATACAAAAGCTATTCCTATCTCATCTTCTGCATTTATGATAGGATCTGTACTTGGTCCGTTAGCAGGTGGAGTTTTATTAGCAAAGTTGGGTATAGAAATAACATTGATGACAGCATTTGCAATAATGTGTATTTCTATGGTAATGATATTAATGATATCTAAAAAACCAGCTGATTTATCCGAATCATCTTCTTTAGAGTCTCCTATGACAAGAATTAAAGAAGGATTAAAATTTATTTGGGCTACACCAATTATATTGGCTGTACTTAGTTTGGATATGTTTGCTGTATTTTTTGGTGGAGCAGAATCTTTATTACCAGCATTTGTTGAAAAAGTATTAAACCAAGGTTCAGAAACATTTGGATTATTACGCTCTGCACATGGGATAGGATCTTTGATTATGTTACTTCTTTTATCTTCATTTCCTGCTATTCTAAGAGGGAATGTTGGTCCTAAATTATTAATAGCTGTAGCTATGTTTGGGGTATGCATTATTTCTTTTGGGTTAAGTAGAAGTGTCTATTTATGTTTTGCCATATTATTATTTGGAGGAGCTTTTGATGCTATTTCTATGGTTATTAGACAAAGTATATTACAATTAAAAACACCAGAGAATTTAAAGGGTCGTGTATCTTCTGTAAATTCTATTTTTGTTAGTTCTTCTAATGAATTAGGGGCATTGGAAAGTGGTGTTGCAGCAACGTTCTTAGGTTTAGTTCCTGGAATTGTTTTTGGAGGAATAATGACTATAGTTACTGTTATAGCAATTTCGTTGTTTATAAAACCAATTCGTAAGGTAATATTAAATTAATTGACTCTTAATAATTTCATATAAAACGATAAAAGTTTGCCTAATAGGCAAACTTTTATCGTTTTATAACGTTAGATTTTCTAAATCATCAACTGTACCATTGTAAATATTCACATCAACTTTATACTTTTTTACACCTTCAATAGAAGCCTTTTCTGTGAATTGCCAAAAATTCCAATGACCTTTCATTTTTTCTGTCCAAAAATTATAATTAGCAATCCAGATTAGATGTCCATCAAAATGCTTTTGTAAATAATCTTCGTAATATTTATCTGAAGTATATATTATCGGTTTTACATGATAATGCTCTTCTACAATTCTACACCAATTTTTTACTCCTTCAATTAATTTTTCCATAGATTGAGTTCTTGGAATATGTTCAATATCTACTACAGGTGGTAAATCACCTTTTTCTAGGTGAACTTTTCGTATAAAATTCTGAGCTTGTAAAGTAGAATTTTCATCTGGTCTATAAAAATGATAAGCACCTCTCAGAATTTCTGTTTCTTTAATGGCATTCCAATTTTCTTCAAATCTTTCATCTATTGCAGCGGTTCCCATTGTAGAGCGAATAAATGCAAATTGTATGGGATATAACTCATAAATAGTATGCATTTTCGACCAGTCAATTTTACCTTGATAATGAGAAACATCTATTCCGAATGTTTTTAGATAATAATTGTCCATGACTTCGATATTTCGAATATCATATTTTGTAACTTTATCGTCAGTTAGTTTTTCTCCTTTAACTGTTTTTTCTACAATTTTGTAATAATAGTGTATTCCATGTCTGTAGCGGTATGTAAAATATAAAAAAATAAATAGGATGATACCAATTATATAGCTAGAAAATTTTATTTGCTTGTATAAAGGTATTTTTTTAGATTTTTTTTTAGGCATTTTCGGTAGTTGAATTATAGATATAATTTATACAATATTACTTTAAATTTCGATGATATAAAAAAAGAAATCTTCATTATATTTGTTCATTATGAAAAAATGGATTTTAGCCGCAAGGCTTCGCACATTACCTCTTTCTTTGAGTGGATTATTATTGGCAGGATTTATTGCTAAGTCTGAAGGTATTTTTCGAAATGATATATTTCTTTTATCTCTATTAACAACATTGGCTTTTCAGGTATTATCTAATTTTGCGAATGATTATGGAGATGCAGTAAAGGGAACTGATGCAAATAGAATAGGAGAGAAAAGAACTGTAGCTTCTGGTTTGATAACACAAAATCAAATGAAAACCGCTATAACAATTATGGTTATTATTTCTTTAGCTTGTATTGCAGCCTTATTATATGTTGCTTTTTATCCTTATGATATGAAATACATTTATATTTTTCTTGGATTAGGTTTAGCTTCTATATTTGCAGCAATGGCTTATACAATGGGTAAAAAACCTTATGGATATATAGGTTTAGGAGATATTTTTGTTTTTTTATTTTTTGGAATTTTAGCTGTTTCTGGAGGAGAATTTTTATATTCTAAAGTTTTCCAATGGCAAATATTATTACCAGCAGCTTCTATGGGATGTTGGAGTGTAGCAGTTCTTAATCTAAATAATATGAGAGATATTAAGAATGATATTAAGAACAATAAAATTACAATAGCATCAAAATTAGGGTTTCAAAAAAGTAAATATTATCAAATGACTTTGATGACTTTACCATTTGTTTTTAGTGCATTGTATGTTACAATGTCACCATTAAAATCAGGAAAGTTATCTGGTTTTGTATTTTTAATTTTAATCTTTTTTGCAAATGCTATTCGTCGTCAGATTTTTGCTGTAAAAGATCCAAAGGATTTTGATCCATTTTTAAAACAAGTATCAATGTTAGCCTTATTTTTTGCTGTATTATTAGGATATAGTTTAATTGGTTTTGATTTTATTGATGCTTTAATTCGTTAGTTAAAAAAAATTATAAGAAATGAGAATACAATATTTAGGACATGCTTCTTTATCAATAGAAGCAAATGGGAAACATATCATTGTTGATCCTTTTATTACTCCAAATGAATTAGCAAGTCATATTGATTTTGAATCTTTAGAAGCTGATTACATCGTTATAACACATGCTCATCAAGATCACGTATATGATGTAGAAGCTTTAGCTAAAAGAACAGGAGCAAAAATTATATCAAATGCTGAAATAGCAAGTTATTATGGAGCAAAAGGTTTCGAGGCACATGGAATGAATACAGGAGGTAAATTTTCTTTTGAATTTGGTTCTATACAATCTACAATAGCTTTTCATTCTAGTTCATTTGCTGATGGTACTTATGGTGGGGATCCTAATGGATACATTATAGAAAGTGAAGGAAAAAGAGTTTATATTGCTGGAGACACAGCGTTAACTTATGAAATGAAATTGATTCCTGATACAATAGGACAATTAGATTTAGCAATTTTACCAATTGGTGATAATTTTACAATGGGAGCAAAAAGTGCTTCTATTGCAGCTGAATTTGTTCAAGCAACAAAAGTATTAGGTTATCATTATGATACATTTCCTCCTATAAAAATAGATAAATCGGAAGCGAAATCTATTTTCTTTAATCGTAATATTCAATTAGTTTTATTGGATATAGGTGAAGATTTAGCTGTTTAATCAATTAGATTTAATAATATAAAAAAAGGCTATTTTCATTACTGAAATAGCCTTTTTTAATTATTTTATTTTGTAAGATATTCCCCAAAAAACAGGTAAATTAAATGGTCCGTTTGTTTTCCCATAACCAGGAATTACAAGAGGATCAATATTATCATCTTTTTTACCCCCTAAATAGGCTGCAGGATGTAGGGACATTTCTCCATAAAAACCTTTGAAAATTTCTACTCTAGCACCTAAAACAACTTCTAACCAGAAAGCATCTAAATTAATTTTTGGTCTTGAGCCAGTTTCTCCTGTTAATTCGTTAGATTGTAAATCTCTTATGGGATAACTATTGATAGTTTGATTGTATTTTGTGTATGCTATACGACCACCAATATATATACCATTTGAATGATTTTCTACGTCTTGAGTAATAAACCAGTTTGCTCCAATTTTACCTGTAAAGCCATCTACATCAACATTCCAATTTATTTCATTAAAAATGTTTTTTTCATAGCCAGCTTCAGCAACTAAATGCCATTTATTGTTTATTTGATAAGATAGAAAAGTGTTGAAACCTTTTTTGTCTTTAAATGCACCAATAATGGGATTAAATAAGTCTACTCCTATAAAAATATCATGATATTTTTTTTTAGGAATAGAATCAGTAACTGCAATTTTACTTGAATCTGTTTTTTCTAATTTTTCTTGTGCATTTGCAAAATTAATTGCGAGCATTAGTGAAAAGCTTAATAATAGGTGTCGAACCATCTTTTATTTCGGTATTTACAGTTTCTATACTTTTTATCCAATTTCCTTCTCCGTTAGTTTTTCCAGAAACTAGAGAGACTTTTACGCCATGAAATGTTAGTCCAAATCCACATGCTTTAGAAGTATAAGCGTTTCCAAGACTTTCATATTCTAAAATTAATCGATCACGTTTTGCAAGTATTGTTACATCTGCATCATTTTCATCTTTAACTGTACGGTCTGGTCCTTGAGCAATAGTATAGAAGACTTTTTTAGCATCATTTTTCGTAACTCCCATACCAAAACTAGACTTTTCACTAACAAATCCATTATCAATTTGTACTGTATCTGTTCCATTGAGTATGTAAGCCCAGTAATAAATAGAATCTTCTAGTTTTACATCTGTTCCAGAATAGTACATATCAGCTACTAATCGAGGCACTTGCCCTTCGTCTGTACAAATATCATCATCCTCACAACTATATAATATAAATGAACCTATAATTGCAATGATTGCTAATGATAATATGGATTGTAATTTTTTCATTTTTATTCGATAGGAATTTAAATTCGCTCTAAAAGTACAATATTTTCTACATGGTGTGTTTGTGGAAACATATCAACAGGTTGAATTTTAACAATTTTATAGTTTTCTTTCATTAATTCTAAATCTCGAGCTTGAGTAGCAGAATTACAAGAAACATAAACAATACGTTTAGGATTCATGAATAGAATATTCTCAACTACTTTTTTATGCATTCCATCTCTTGGAGGATCAGTAATCAAAACATCTGGGATTCCATGTTCGTTGATGAAGTCTTGATTTAGAACATCTTTCATATCGCCACAGTAGAAATCACAATTCTCTATATTATTGAATTTAGCCGCTGCTTTTGCCGCATCGATTGCTTCTTGTACAGATTCAACACCAACTACTTTTTTTGCTTTTTTAGAAACAAATTGTGCAATCGTACCAGTTCCTGTATATAAATCATATACTAATTCATTTCCTGTCAATCCTGCAAAATCACGAGTTAATTTATATAATTCGTAAGCTTGTTCTGGATTTGTCTGATAAAATGATTTTGGTCCAATTTTAAAATTCAAATCTTCCATTTTTTCCATGATATGATCATCACCAGAAAAAACTTTTATATCTAAATCATAAACTGAATCATTTTGTTTTGGATTGATAGCATATAATAAAGATGTAATTTCAGGAAATTTATCTTTTAAGTTTTGTAGAAATGCAATACGATTTTCTTCTTCTTCTCTAAAAAACTGAACTAAAACCATAACTTGACCATTTTGGGAAGTACGAATCATTAATGTTCTTAATAATCCTTCTTGGTTTTTAAGATCAAAGAAATCTAAATTATTTTCTAAAGCATAACGTTTAGCTTCATTACGAATAGCATTTGAAGGGTCACGTTGTAAATGACATTTAGTTACATCCAATACTTTAGACCAAGCACCAGGAATATGAAAACCAACAACATCTCTATCATTAAAATCTTTTCCAGAGTTAATTTCATCTAAAGTTAACCAACGAGCATTAGAGAATGTAAATTCTAATTTATTACGGTAGAAATATTGTTCTTTTGAACCTAAAATAGGAATAATTTCCTCTGCTAAATCTTTGAATCCTCCTATACGAACTAAATTATTAACAACTTCTTCATGTTTGAATTTAAGTTGTGCATCATAGCTCATGTCTTGCCATTTACATCCTCCACAAACACCAAAATGTTCACACTCTGCATCTACTCGGTAAGGAGATTTTGTATGTATTTCTATTGCTTGACCTTCTAAATAGCTACTTTTTTTCTTTAAAACATGTACATCTACAATATCTCCAGGAATAGCACCTTTGATTAAAACTGTTTTTCCTTCTTCTGTTTTACCTACAGATACGCCTTTCGCACCCGCTCGTAGAACTTCTATATTATTTAATATGATCTTTTGCTTTACTTTTCTTGACATTTTGCAAAGGTAAGAAAGTCATTGCAATATTCCATTTTTTTTATGATTCTACTCTTTTTTAAGAATTAAAGTTAATTTTTATTTATAAATTTGAGCATAAATTCTATCGATTCTATAGATTAATAGTTATTGTGAAATACATTAACAAATTGATATAGAATTGTTGTTATTATAAAAAGTTTTGAATCATATTTAATAAAATGTCAAACCAAAAAAATTATTTAAGTCAATTAGAGGATGAAGCAATCTATATCTTAAGAGAAACAGCAGCACAGTTTGAAAGACCTGCTTTATTATTCTCTGGAGGAAAAGATTCTATTGTTTTAATTCATTTAGCATTAAAAGCTTTTCGACCAGGTAAATTTCCATTTCCTTTGGTTCATGTAGATACGGGACATAATTTTCCTGAAGCTATAAAATTTAGAGATTATTTAGTAGATAAATTAGGAGAAAACTTAATTGTAACTTCTGTAGAAGATGCCATAAAAAAATATAACTTAAAAGAAACTGCTGGACGTTTTCCTTCTCGTAATGCATTACAAACATATGCTTTGTTAGATGTTATTGAAGAAAATGAATTTGACGCTTGTATTGGAGGAGCTCGAAGAGATGAAGAAAAAGCTAGAGCAAAAGAGAGAATTTTTTCTGTTCGTGATGATTTTGGACAATGGGATCCTAAATTACAGCGACCAGAATTATGGAATATATTGAATGGAAGAATTGAAAAAGGACATAATGTTCGTGTTTTTCCAATTAGTAATTGGACAGAATTAGATGTTTGGAATTATATAAAATACAATGATATAGAATTACCAAATTTATATTTTGCACACGAGAGAGAATGTATTGTATATAACGATAAGCTAATTGCTACATCAGCCTTTATTCAACCAAATGAAAATGATCAAGTCGTTGTAGAAAAAGTACGCTACAGAACTGTTGGTGATATGACTTGTACGGCAGCTGTTCCTTCAAATTCAGAAACAATTGATGATATTATAGAAGATATTATTCACACAAGAATAAGTGAAAGAGGACAAACTCGTTTAGATGATCAATTGTCAGAATCTGCAATGGAAGATCGTAAAAAACAAGGTTATTTTTAATCTTATATTAAATTATTCAATACAAATTAATCTATAAATTTTATAGAAAATAAAATAAAAATGAATACACTAAAATTCATAACTGCAGGAAATGTTGATGATGGTAAAAGTACTTTAATTGGTCGTTTATTATATGATTCGAATAGTATACATACAGATCAATTAGGTGTTTTAGAAAAAAGAAAATCAAATTCAGATGATGAGATTGATTTATCATTAATTACTGATGGTCTACGTGCAGAAAGAGAGCAGGGAATAACAATAGATGTTGCATATAAATATTTTTCTACAGCAAAAAGAAAATTTATAATTGCCGATGCTCCTGGACACGAACAGTATACTAGAAATATGATTACTGGTGCATCTAATTCTGAATTGATAATTATTTTAGTAGATGCTAGAAAAGGAGTTACAACTCAAACCAAGCGTCATGCAAGCATTGGTTCTTTAATGGGAATAAAAAAAGCAATTGTTGTTGTAAACAAAATTGATTTAGTAGGTTATTCTGAAGATACATTTCTTGCCATAAAAAAAGAATTTGAATCATTACAAAGTCAATTAAATTATGACGAAGTTATTTTTATTCCAGCAAGTGCTTTGGTAGGAGATAATATTGTAGATAAATCTTCAAAAACACCTTGGTACAATGGAAATACATTGTTAAATGTTTTAGAAAATATTACAATTGATAATAATACGGATTTAACAGCTCGTTTTCAAGTTCAGTGGGTTATAAGACCTAAAGATGAAGAAAATCATGATTATAGAGGATATGCAGGTCAGATATTGAGTGGAGTTTATAATGTAGGTGATGAAGTTAAGATTTTACCATCAAATATTATTTCTAAAATTTCAAAAATAGAAAGAAACTTAGTAGAAGTTAAAAAAGCTGAAGCTGGAGAAAATATTGTTTTACATTTTGAAAATGATATCGATATTAGTAGAGGAGATACAATTGTTAAAATAAATGAAGAGCCAATAAATAGTAATGATTTAAAGGCTTGGGTTTGTTGGTTAGATTCAAATGCATTACAACAAGGTAAAACATACTTATTACAACATAGATTTCATTCAGTTAGAACAAAAATTAAAACAATAGATCAGCAATGGGATATTAATAATTGGGAATTTATTTCTTCTGATGAGATAAAATTAAATGATATAGCTCAAATTGGTTTAAAAACAAATCAACCTTTATTTTTTGATTTATTTGAAGAAAATACGACAACTGGTAATGCTATTTTGATTGATGAAACAACAAATAATACAGTTGCAGCTTTAATGTTTATCTAAAGTAAAATACGAATTCTATAAGAAAGCTTTTTATGAAAAATATAGAAAATGTAGATAAGGGAACTTATAACAATGAAATGATAGATTTTGAAAATCAATCAAACTCTGTCCAATTAAAAAAAACAAAAAAGAAATCGAAAGGTTATAGACGATTAGTTTTTGAAATATCATTAGCTTTTTTTGCTCTATTTGTTGGTTATGCTTTATCATCTGTAATTAGCTTTTCTGAGGCAAAAGCCTTTGTTATTGATATTCCAAGTGTTTTTTATATAATGTTAGCCGTTGGTTTTTTTGCTCAAATGGTTGATGGAGCTGTAGGTTTAGGTTATGGAATTACATGTTCTACAAGTATGATGCTTTTTGGAGTTAATCTACCATCAATTAGTGGAAGTATTCATACAGCTGAAATGTTTTCGAGTGGAATTAGTGGTTTTTCTCATTATAAATTTGGTAACGTAAATAAGAAGTTATTGTTAGCTTTAGCAATTCCTGGCTCTATAGGAGCAGTATCAGGGTCATTGCTATTAATTTATTTAGGTAATCAATATGAAACAATAACTTATGGTGTTTTAGCAACTTATACTTTGATTATAGGTATTCGTCTTATTATTCTTGCATTTAGAAAAAAAATTGAACGTAAAAAAGTAAAAAGAGTAGGTTTTTTAGGTTTTTCTGGAGGCTTTCTTGATGCTTTTGGAGGTGGAGGTTGGGGGCCAGTTGTAACTTCTACGTTATTATCTAAAGGTAAAAAATCAAATATTGTTGTCGGAACGGTTAGTTTGGCCGAATTTTTTGTTACATTATCTGCATCACTTACATTTTTTGCTGCATTAGGAGTAAGTCATGGTTATATTGTAGCAGGTTTGATATTAGGAGGAGTTATAGCAGCTCCGTTAGCAGCAAAATTAGCAGGAAAAATACCTCAAAAAATAGCAACATTAGCTGTAGCTTTATTAGTAATTACATTTAGTATAAGAATACTTTTTAAATTTTTATAGTATTAATAATCAGTATATAAATATAGAAACACTCATTGTTATTTTTTGAGTGTTTTTTTATTGACTATATTTAGATTTATGCAAATTTTACTTATGGATAATAAAAGAGAATATAAACTGATTATTTTTTTATTTTTTTTAAATTTAATTAGTGTGAAAGCACAAGAGTTTAATAAAAAATATTTTACTTCAATAATTACTACTCTTTCTTCTAAAAAATATGCAGGTAGAGGTTATGTAGATGAAGGTATGAATAATGCAGCAGTTTATTTGTCGAAACAATATGCTAAGAATAATTTAAAATACTTTGAACAAGATTATTATCAATCATTTAATTATCCTATTAATGTTATAAATAGCGCTGAATTAAAAATTAATGGTAAAAAATTAAAATATGGAATTGATTTTCTTGTTAAACCAAGTTCAAAGTCTGTATCTAGTAGTGTTGAATTACCATTTTATATTTTTAATGTAGCGAAGTATAAACAATCTTTTTTATCTAAGTGGTATTTAAGAAAATTTATAGAGGAAGATGAAGTTCTTCAAAAAAATAAAAATATAATTCTTCCTCCATTAAAATCTAAAATTGATTCTATTCAACAATATTATAAAGGTTGGGCAAATATTTATGAAAAAGATGATAATAATGACAGGGCTATTTTCAGATTTACATCAGATAAACTAATTGCGAGTTTAAGCCAGAGACAATCATCGATTTCTGAATTTATTATTAATGATAAATTTTATACAACCTCAGGAATAGACTCTTATTCAATAAATGCTGATTTTAATAGAACGTTTAATGCTAAAAATATTATTGGTTATATAGATGGAAATAATAACGACAGTACAGTTGTTATAACAGCTCATTATGACCATTTAGGAAAAGTAGGGAAAACTATTTTTCCTGGAGCAAGTGATAATGCTAGTGGAGTTGCAATGATGTTAAGTTTAATGGATTACTATCATAAAATAAAACCAAAATATAGAATGGTTTTTATAGCATTCGCTGGAGAAGAAGCAGGGTTGCTAGGTGCAGATTATTATGTTAATCACCCACTATTTCCTATGAAACAAATAAAATTTTTAGTTAATTTAGATATTATGGGAGCTGGTGATAAAGGTATTCAAATTGTTAATGGTAAAGTCTATCGTGATCAATTTCAAAAAATAGTCGAAATTAATCAAAACAAAAATTATTTAGCAGAAATTAAAATAAGAGGAGAATCTTGTAATTCCGACCATTGTCCATTTTATAAGAAATCAGTACCATCTTTTTTTATTTATACGTTAGGAGGAAAAGGGTATTATCATGATCCTAAGGATAAAATGAAAAATTTGAATCTTGATAATTCAGTAAACGTATTTCATCTTTTGAAAGATTTTGTCAATAGTTTATAAAAAAAAATAATCCGTTCTGAGAACGGATTACTAACCAACCTAAACTACTATAAAAAACTCTAAAAAGTAAACTAAGGTCCGAGTAATATCAACATCATAAATCAATTTCATTTAACTCGTATGTCACCTTTCGTATTACTATCTATGAATAAATTATTTTGACACTGCAAATGTCTAATATTTTTTGAATTGAGTAAAGTATTATACATAGAAAATAATTATAAAAATAATAAAATTTATTTATAATATGTATTTAATTTCGTTTAATTAATTGGTAAGTAATATGTTATTTAATTGTTTTTAATAGCTTAAATTTAATAAATAAATCATTGTTTAACAAAACGTTAACTGATTTAAATTTTAAATAATATTTTATTAAAACTTTTTATCATAAATTTGATTTTAATTAATTACCATATATCAAGTATTATACCAAAATAATTAGTTATGAAGTTTTATTTCTATATTTCTATACTTTTTTTATCTTTTTTGCTGAAAGCTCAGGAAATTGATCCTGATCAAATTCGTCTAAATATTTATAAAGTTATTGTTGATGATATAAAAACAAATAATAATAGTAAAATAAATAAAGAAATCCTTATCGATCCAATGATTAATAAATTTGAAAATTTTGAAATCAATGAGTTTGGAATAAAGTTAGATATGGTAAAATATGATGATAATTTAGATTTTTGTGAAAAAACAAATTTTTATAAATGTGCTCCTAAATTGGATATCGATAAATACAAGTTAGTTGATGTTTATAAAAACGGACAAAATGAAATATTTCCAGATTTCTATGGAATCTATTCACCAATAGATAGTTGGTATAATTTAATATATTATTCAGCTGTAAAACATTTTGAAAAAGATAGTCATTTTAAATTTTATATCGTTTTACCTGTTAAAAATATTTTTATGGAAAAAGGAACTAGTAAAACAAAAATGAGTTTTTATACGTTTACTCTTGATGATAATTTTATTATTTTAAAATTTGATAAAGTTACATCTGATTTATAAAAATAAAAGGATCAAATAAACTTATTTGATCCTTTTATTTTTATAAATTATTCTAAAATTTAATTCTTTTTTAATTTACTGTGCTTGTAACCATAAGAGAAATAAATTATAAGTCCAATAGCCAACCAAATTAAGAATATAAGCCAATTTTTTAATCCTAATTGAGCCATCATATAAAAACAGCATAGCATACCAGCTAAAGGAATTATAGATGTTCTTTTAAAGAAACAACGAAAAAACATTGATATATAAATAGCTATGAAAATATACATAGGTATTTTATGTTTAAATACGTTCCATCCTTGTTCTGTTTTCTTTCCTTCGTATACAGGTAATTTTTTAATTGTATTTTCGTAAGTCTCAGGATTTAAATTAGATAAATAATCATCTATATGCTCTATTTCATTTCCTGATATATTATTTATTGTATTATAAGAATCTTTTAATTCTTTATCACTTAAAGAACTTACAAATTTTTCTACAGGTGTAACTTGGGATTCATTTGTAAAGAAGCTTTTTGATTCTTTTTGAAAAGTTGTAGAACAAATAAAAATAATTAAAAGTGTTACAAATGGCATTATATATTTAGCATTAATAAAAGGAGTTTTAAAATTACCTCTTGTAGCATTTGGATTGGCATCCATTCTAATTACAGCAGCACAAACTAATACAAAAGCGAATAATGTACCAATAGAGCAGGCATCAACAACCAATTCTAAATCTGTAAATAAAATAGGAATACCTACTACGAAACCTGTGAAAATTGTTGCATAGGATGGAGTTTTAAATTTAGGATGAATTTTAGAAAATTTCTTAGGTAATAATCCATCTCTAGACATAGTCATCCAAATACGAGGTTGTCCAATTTGAAAAACAATAAATACACTTGCCATAGCTACAACAGCAGATAAAGCTATAATTCCTGCAAGCCATTTTAAATCATTTATTTTATCAAAAACATAAGCTAAAGGATCTCCAACATTCAATTCAGAATAATGAACCATTCCTGTGATTACTAATGCAATTATAACATATAGTATTGTACATATAATAATAGAAGCAAAAATACCTCTTGGTAAATCACGTTTAGGATCTTTACATTCTTCTGCAGTTGTACTAATTGCATCAAAACCAATGTAAGCATAAAATACAGATGAAACTCCAGCTAAAACTCCTCCAATTCCATTAGGAGCAAAAGGATTCCAATTATCTGGATTTACATAAAATGCTCCAACTATAATAACTAAAAATACAACTGCGAGTTTTAATACGACCATTGCATTACTAGCTTTTCTAGATTCATTAATTCCTCTGTAAACTAAAGCAGTAATTAAGAATGTAATTACTAAAGCTGGAATATCAACAACAAGATTGAATCCAATGTTAGGTGCATTTTTAAATGCTAAATACTTTGGTATTTCTTGTGCGTAGTTCGAATTTGCTAAAGATTCTAAAGTTTTACCTTTTGCTAGTTCATTTGTTATGAATTCAAATCCTTCTTTCGCTGTAAAATAATCCATAGTCATCCATTCAGGAATATGTAATCCCATGCCGGAGAGTAGAGTAGTAAAATAGTCACTCCAAGATATTGCTAAAACTATATTTCCTATTGCATATTCCATAATAAGTGCCCAACCAATTACCCAAGCGAATAATTCTCCAAAAGCAACATAACTATATGTATATGCACTTCCAGAAACAGGAACTAATGAAGCAAATTCTGCATATGCAAAAGCAGTGAATCCACATGCAATTGCTGTAAAAATAAATAAAAAGATTACTGCTGGACCACCTTCGAAACTAGCACGACCAATCGTACTAAAAATTCCTGCTCCAACAATAGCTGCAATTCCAAAACCTGTTAAATCTCGAACTCCTAAAGTCCTTTTCATTGAGGCTGAATTTTTATCTGACTCAGCTAGAATGGATGCGACAGATTTTTTTCTGAATAATTGTGACATAATTAATTTAAAAACGGGCAAATATAAAAAAAGACTACCCAAAAAAATGATAAAATAGTATAAATATTCGTTTTTTATACAAAAGTCTTTTTTTAATGATTTTATTAGTTTATTTTTAAATTTAAGTTAAAAAATTAACATGAAACAAATTTTATTAGGAATTACTCTCACAATTACTTTATTAAGTTGTAACTCTACTAAATTACCATCTCAAGAAAAATATGATAAATATCTTTATAAATATTCTGAAAATATTTCCGAAGAAAAACTGAAAAAGAATCTTTATATAATTGCTGGAGAAGAAATGCAAGGAAGAAATGCAGGTTCTGAAGGAGAAATAAAAGCAGGAAATTATATAGCTAATTATTATAAAGATTTAGGAATTAGTGGACCAAATAATGATTATTTTCAAGTTATACCAGAAGGAACTTTTAGTAGAGTTAATGGCCAAATGAGAAATGTTATGGGATTTATAAAAGGATATGAAAAACCAGATGAAATTTTAGTTGTTTCTGCACATTATGACCATGAAGGTATAAAAAATGGAAAATTGTATGCAGGTGCAGATGATGATGGTTCTGGAACTGTAGGTGTAATGGAGGTTGCTAGAATATTCAGAGAAGCAGAAAAAAAAGGATTTTCTCCAAAACGTTCTATCTTATTTCTGCATGTATCTGGGGAAGAAAAAGGTCTTTTAGGATCTAAATATTATTCAGAGCATTCTATTTTTCCTTTAGATAATACAATTGCAGATATCAATATAGATATGATAGGTAGAATAGATTATGAACATGACGAGAAAACAAAAGATTATGTTTATGCTATTGGCTCTAATATGTTATCTACAGATTTGTATAATACTGTAATAAAAGCGAATGAAAATTTGGGTATAAATATAGATTACAGATACGATGATCCACAAGATAAAAATCGTTTTTATTATAGATCTGATCATTATAATTTTGCAAAACATAATATTCCATCTGTTTTCTTTTTTAATGGAGTGCATGATGATTACCACCAACCAGGAGATACACCAGATAAAATAAATTATGACTTATTAAAACGCAGGACTCAGTTAGCTTTTAACACAGCGTGGATTTTAGCAAATGCCGAAAATCGTCCAGTAGTGGATAAAAAATAAAAATAAGAGGAGAAAAATATATTTTTATTAATATGTTTTTTTTTGTGGGCAATCCCTTCGGGACGCGCTTTATCGCTCCCAATCTTTTATAATTGGTTATTGAGCCGAAGCCGAAATGCATCCAATTATAAAAGGATTTCCGCTACAATCGCTATTGCAAATTAAGAGTTGAAATATTAGATTTTAGTAATGATATAAATTTTATTTTCTTTCTGTCAGATAGAGTGATTTTCCGAAATGGAAATGTAGAAAAATTGTGTCGAAATCTAAGACAGAAAACCTTCATTCATTTATTTTTTTCTATCATATTGATTTCTATGATAAAACCAATTTATTTTGATAAAAAGTTTGATTTTTAATTAATGCATAAATACGATGAATAATTTTGTTTCTCACAGCGTTTAAGACTAACATTTTGTTTTTTTCCTTGTTCGACTTTTCGTCGATAATAAATAGCCAAGTCATTATTTAATCTTATCGTACTTCAAGCAGCCAAATGTAAAACCTTTTCAATTGCTTATCTGCGAAAAATGAAACCCGATTCTTTCCGAAAATGGAAGATCCTGATTTATTTTTAAATGGAACAACACCAGCATAACAAGCCATTTTTCTAGGAGAATCGATTTCTGTAAAGCCTTTTGTTTTTATTAAAATTAATGTTGCTAAATACTTTTCCAAAACCTGAAATAGTTTGTATACACTCAAAATGTTCATTTAAGTCAGTATCAAGAGTGATAAAATATTCAATTTTATGATCTAATAATTTGATTTTCTAATAATTGAATCAGTTGTTTCTTGTAACGAATAAATTCTTTATCAAGACTATTTTTTATGATTTTATAGTCCTTTTGTTGTGTTAATAAACTGGCTTTTATTTTTGTTCTATACCTTCTTTCAGTATATAAGAACCTAATTTATCAATTGTTTTATTCGAAGGTTTCCATTGTTTAAAATCAGTATAATTCTTCTCTATAAACGAACAAATTCGTTGACTATCTATTTTATCATTTTTTCCACGATATAAGCCAATTGACTTCTTTAGATGAAGAGGGTTTGGAACATAAATTTTAAAATCTTTGGTTGACAGATATTCGAATAAATTAGAATTATACCTTCCTGTATTTTCCATAGCAATTACAACATTTTGATCTTTAACTACTTTTTTAATCAATTGACTAATCTCTTTTACATTATTTTTAATTTGAAAATACTTTTTCCATAAATTTAGATTTACAAGTTAATTTGAAAGAGAAAATTGTAAAATCTCGACTCCTTAATAATGGGTTTTTCCTGGATTTCTATCTGAGTATTTTACAAAAAAGTGTTTAAGTCTGAATCAACAAATGAGTTTTAAACTCGGAGTCTGTCTTAGTTTACTTAAGCACGTTCTCTTTCTTATAAATATAATCTTTTTTTTATTTTCAAATCTAAAGGAGTTTGTCGAAACATATAAATCTTGTTTAAAAAGGATTAAACGAGGTTAAAAATGTTATGTTTTATTTTAAAATTGGAGTTATACGACAGTTACTTATGTTAGGCGATGTTTTTATTTTTCAGCAGTTTCAATTTTTATTTTTTTTGGATATTTTTTCGTGATAAAAATCCTCAAAATTTATTGTCTGGTGTAATTGCTCGTAAGTTTATTTTATATAAGATCTTCCTCCATCATTTGAATGAAAATATTCAGAAAAATATTCAATTTTATTATTTGTTAATTACCGTTCCGTTAATATTTACATACATATAGTTATTGCTTTTTTATTTGATGCCATACTTAATGATATTTTAAAAACATAAAGGTTCCCCCACTTCTTGAATCATAAATTGCTCCAAATTTTCCTCATTTATATTTTCGTTTATTTCCGAATTCAGAAGTTAAAAAAAAATCGTATATATTTTTTTGTTCAAGTTCTTTTTCGGTTGTCCATTCGCTCCAAATTTGTTGCGTAGAATTAGAGAAACTGAAATGAATTTCAAAGATATTTTCATTTTTAAAGCATATACTAATGTTTAATTTTTTTTCATTAATATTTTCATTGTCAAAGTATATCCATCTATATCCATTTTTGATGTCCCAAATTTTATTATTAGGAAATTTTTCAAGTAATTCTGAAAAGTGTGTATTACGACTGATAATTAAAATATCTGAAATTTTAAAATTTCCATTGTCTAAATCCATAAATTTCATTTTGGTACTGTTTTTTCTAAAATGTTGGCTCACTTATTTAGCTCCGTAAATATAAAATACTTTTTTACTTAGTTATATATTATATGAATTGCAAAAACGATTGTAGAGGAAATCCTTTTTATGTAGCGTTTTAGCGAAGTAAAAAGATTGGGAGCGGAAAGCGTGTCCCGAAGGGTTTGCCTAAAACTAAATTATTTTTCAAAATAATTCTTAACCTTCTTTATTTCGTTCTAAAGCTTTACCTTTGTGTTATAAATTTTACGATAAATGTTTAGAACACATACTTGTGGTGAATTAACTCAAGCCAATATTAATGAACAAGTAACATTAAGCGGTTGGGTTTCAACACTACGTGACAAAGGTTTTATGATGTGGATTGATTTACGTGACCGATACGGAATCACGCAAATTATCTTAGATGAGGAACGTTCTTCTAAAGAATTATTTGAAACTGCACGTAATTTAGGACGTGAGTTTGTAATTCAGGTGAAAGGAACTGTTATAGAAAGAGCATCTAAGAATCCAAATATTCCAACAGGAGATATAGAAATATTAGCAGAAGATATTACAATTCTTAATGAGTCTGCTTTGCCACCTTTTACGATTGAAGATAATACAGATGGGGGAGAAGACATAAGAATGAAATACCGTTATTTGGATATTCGTCGTAACCCAGTTAAGGAAAAATTGATTTTCCGTTCTAAAGTTGCACAAGAAGTAAGAAAATATTTAGACGCACAAGAATTTGTTGAGGTAGAAACACCTGTTTTAATAAAATCTACACCAGAAGGTGCACGTGATTTTGTTGTTCCTTCTCGTATGAATCCAGGTGAGTTTTATGCTTTACCACAATCTCCACAAACTTTCAAACAATTGTTGATGGTAGGCGGTTTGGACCGTTATTTTCAAATCGTGAAATGTTTCCGTGATGAAGATTTACGTGCCGACCGTCAACCAGAGTTTACACAAATAGATTGTGAAATGTCTTTTGTTGAACAAGAAGATATTATGAATGTTTTTGAAGGTTTAGCGAAACATTTATTAAAAACATTTAAAGGTTTAGAATTTGATAATTTCCCAAGAATAACGTTTGCTGAAGCTATGCGTCGTTTTGGAAATGATAAACCAGATATTAGATTTGGGATGGAATTTGGTGAAATTACAGATTTAGCAAAAGGACATGATTTTAAGATTTTTGATGAACAAGAATTAATCGTTGGTATTGCTGCTGAAGGATGTAATTCTTACACACGTAAAGAAATTGATAAATTAATAGAATGGGTTCAGCGTCCACAAATTGGTGCAAGCGGATTGGTTTGGGTTCGTTGTAACGAAGATGGTACGTATAAATCATCTGTTGATAAATTCTACTCTCAAGAAGATTTAGCTGAATGGGCAAAACGTATGAATGCTAAGGCTGGAGATATTTTATTGGTGATGTCTGGTAATACGAATAAAGTTCGTGCACAATTATCAGCTTTAAGAATGGAAATTGCAGAGCGTTTAGGTTTAAGAAAACCAGAAGAATTTGCGCCACTTTGGGTTGTAGATTTTCCTTTATTAGAATGGGATGAAGAAACTGAGCGTTACCATGCAATGCACCATCCGTTTACTTCGCCAAAACCAGAAGATATGGAATTGATAACTTCTAACCCTGGAGAAGTTCGAGCTAATGCTTACGATTTAGTTTTAAATGGTAATGAAATTGGTGGAGGTTCTATTCGTATTTATGATAAAGCTATTCAGGCAAGAATGTTCGAATTGTTAGGATTTACTCCTGAGCAAGCAGAAGCACAGTTTGGATTCTTAATGAATGCATTTAAATATGGTGCGCCACCACATGGAGGTTTAGCATTTGGTTTTGATAGATTTGTTTCTATTTTGGATGGTTCTGAAACAATACGTGATTATATAGCTTTCCCTAAAAATAATTCAGGAAGAGATGTAATGATTGATGCACCTGCAACAATAGATCAAGCACAAAAAGATGAATTGTATATACAAACTACCTTTGTAGAAAAGTAATTTATAATAGATAATAAAAAAACGCCTAAAATATATTATTTTAGGCGTTTTTTATTTGAAAATGAAATAGATTTTAAATTAATTTAAATTAATAATTAATTTAGTCTTTAATTCTTCTGATTTTACAGTAGAAATAGATTTTGAAAACAATAATAATTTATCAATTGTTGATTGTTTTGGTTCTAATTTTTCTGAGTAAAATTCAATCATATAATCTTATTTATTACATAAACGTAATTATATGATAAATATTTTTTAATCAACTGTTAAAGTAATGTTATTATTTTCAATGACTTTCCTTAAATTAATGATAGCATATCTCATTCTACCTAGAGCTGTATTTATACTTACATTAGTTTCTTCAGCGATTTCTTTAAAACTAAGTTCTTTGAAAATTCTTAATTCTAAAACTTCTTTTTGATCATCTGGAAGTTGGTCGATCATTTTTATTAAATCTTGATTGATTTGTTTTTTGATTAAAATAGTTTCAGAACATTCGTCACAAATACCAATAAAATCAAAGATACTGTAATCACTGTCGCTGTTATTAGATTCTCTAACTGTAGGTGATTTTTTATTAAGACGAAAATAATCTATTGTTAAATTGTGAGCAATACGCATAACCCAAGGAAGGAATTTTCCTTCTTCATTATAGCCACCACTTTTAAGAGTAAGAATTACTTTTATAAAAGTGTCTTGGAAAATATCTTCAGTAATATCCTTTTCTAAAACCTTGGAATAAATAAAACTGAAAACTCTATTTTTATATTTTTTTATTAAAATTTCTAGTGATTTTTCATCACCGTCAATATAATTTTTGATAAGCACTGAGTCATTATCGTAATTCATAGCTGGGATATTATAGTTGTTTTTAAAGTATACGTTTTCTATAGGCTTTAGATTTGTAACAAATGTAATAAACTAAAAATTATTTCACACAACATTAACAGAATAATTCTTAATATATTCTTAAAATTTAAATTATAGTTAATAAAAAAGCCTTTCTTTTAAAGAAAGGCTTAAATAAAATAAACTAAATTATTAAAATATTATATTTTTGAAACGTATTCAACAAGATCTACTACTTTATTAGAGTAACCAATTTCGTTATCATACCATGTAACTAACTTTACAAAAGTAGGGTTCAACATAATACCAGCTTCAGCATCAAAAATAGAAGTTCTTGTATCTCCTACAAAGTCTTGAGAAACTAATGGATCTTCAGTGTATCCTAAAATTCCTTTTAATTCTCCTTCTGCAGCATCGTGAATAACTTTTTTGATTTCGTCATAATTAGTTTCTTTTTCTAATTTAACTGTTAAATCAACAACGGATACATCAGCAGTTGGTACACGGAAAGACATTCCTGTTAATTTTCCATTTAATTCAGGTATAACTTTTCCTACAGCTTTTGCAGCACCAGTAGAAGAAGGAATGATATTTACTAATGCACTTCTTCCTCCTCTCCAATCTTTAGCAGATGGTCCATCTACTGTTTTTTGTGTAGCTGTAGTTGCGTGAATAGTTGTCATTAAAGCTTCAACAATTCCAAAGTTTTCATGAATAACTTTAGCTAAAGGAGCTAATGCATTTGTAGTACAAGAAGCATTAGAAACGATAGTATCAGCAGCAGTTATTTTATCATTATTAACACCCATAACAAACATAGGGGTATCATCTTTAGAAGGTCCAGTTAAAACAACTTTTTTAGCACCAGCTTCAATATGTTTACCAGCAGTTTCTTTAGTTAAGAATAAACCTGTAGCTTCAACTACGATTTCAGCTCCAACTTCGTCCCATTTTAAGTTAGCTGGATCTTTTTCAGCAGTAACTCTAATTTTTTGACCGTCTACAATTAAGTGTCCGTTTTCTACTTTAACTTCACCTTCAAATTTACCATGAACAGAGTCATATTTTAACATGTAAGCTAAATAATCAACATCTACAAGGTCGTTAATTCCGACAATTTCGATATCTTTTCTTTTGATAGCAACTCCAAATACTAAGCTACCAATTCTTCCGAATCCATTGATTCCAATTTTAATTTTTGACATAATATATAATTTTTCCCTTTATATTTATTTTTTTTAGATTGCTAATATATTAGCAACTTTTATAAGTTCTGTATCTATTTCGTTGTGCTTTTTAATAGCTTCTTCGATTGGAGTAAAAACAATTTTACTAGAACGAATTCCAGCCATCAAATTTGTTTTACCTTCTAATAAACCTTCAACAGCAGCTATACCAAATCGGCTAGCAAGAACACGGTCATGACATGTAGGAGAACCACCACGTTGTATGTGTCCTAATACAGTTACACGAATATCGTATTCTTGATGTATTTCTTTTACTTGTTTTGCAATTTCATAAACACCACCAAGACTTTCTCCTTCAGCGATGATAACGATACTAGATTTTTTACCAGATTCTGCAGATCTTTCAAGTGATTTGCATAAATTTTCTACACTATCGCGTTGTTCAGGAATCAAAATATCTTGTGCACCAGAAGCTATACCACTATTAAGAGCAATAAAACCTGCATCTCTTCCCATAACCTCTACGAAGAAAACACGATCATGAGATGTAGCAGTGTCACGTAGCTTATCTACAGCTTCTACAACTGTGTTAAGAGCTGTATCATATCCTATAGTAAAATCAGTACCAAAAATATCATTATCAATAGTACCAGGAACTCCTATAAAAGGAACTCCATATTCTTTATGAAAAATATTTGCACCAGTAAAAGAACCATCTCCACCAATAACAACAAGAGCGTCAATGTTATTTTCTGTTAAGTGTTTGTAAGCCTTAGCTCTTCCTTCAGGAGTTCTAAATTCTTGTGAACGAGCAGTCTTTAAAATTGTCCCTCCTTGATTAATTATATTTTTTACGGAACGAGGACCAAGTTCAATCATATCATTGTTGATTAAACCTTCATATCCTTGACGAATTCCTATAGATTTTATATCATAAAATTTACATGCTCTAACTACTGCACGTAATGCAGCATTCATTCCAGGTGCGTCTCCCCCAGAGGTTAAAACACCAATTCTTTTTATATTTTTTTGCACTTTTTCCCTTTTATTAAAATCAAATATAATGAAAAATTATAATTTATAAAACTCAATTAAAATTCTTAATCATCTTCGTCAATGGGTTTGAGGATTCCATTAGCAAAATCTCTTTGTAAAATAACAATTATATATAGGTCTTCACGTGTTTTTTTTGGATCAAAAGTTTGTTTAAGGTTTATGTCAAATGCTCCACTTGCAGCTTGATATAAAAATGCATTAAACCCTCCACGTAACTCTTTTATGATTTCAAAAGTTGTTTTGTTTGTTTCTTTATAAATTAATTTGGTAATAATTTGGCCTCTAGAATTAGACATGTTTTTTAATTCTTTTTCAAATTTATCTGCTAATTCCTTTTGTCTACTTTTAATAAATTTTCTTTGCTCTCTTTTTTTATCCATTGATTGGATAGTATCTGATACATGATTGTATTCACGAACGGCAGTTCTTACATAAGGCCAAACATCACGAACACGTTTTCTTAGCCATAAATAATATTTTTTTTCTAAATCTGTTTTTAATTTTACTGTATAAAAATTAGATTCATTTAAATGTATAGTATCTTCAGGGTTAAATGTAAAATCATCTAAACTTGTAGAATCATTTTTTATTTGTTGAGTAGAGTTTTTTCCTCCAAGATCTAATCCAAATATTTGAGCATTTGAATTTGGAGAAAAATAAAAAATAAATAATATGATGATACAAAAATTGTAATATTTCATGTGTTCAAATTTGTTGAGAACTGTCCCTAAAATTAGTACATTTGTTATAAAATATAAGAAAAATGACTAAAAATAATTTATTTGATAATCAATCTTTAGATTTTTTAAAGGAATATTTAAATACAGCTTCACCAACAGGATTTGAAAGTGCTGGACAAAAAGTATGGATAGATTATATTAAGCCTTATGTAGATGAAGTAAAAACAGATAATTATGGTTCTGCATATGGAGTAATTAATCCAGAAGCTAAATATAAAGTTGTTATTGAGGCACATGCAGATGAAATTTCATGGTTTGTAAATTATATTTCAGATGATGGTTTAATTTATGTTATTAGAAATGGAGGTTCTGATCATATGATAGCTCCATCTAAAATAGTTAGTATTCATACTAAAAAAGGAATTGTAAAAGGTGTTTTTGGATGGCCTGCAATTCATTTACGTCAAGGAGCAAAAGAGGAAGCTCCAACGCCAGATAAAATTTGGATAGATACAGGATGTACAACAAAAGAAGAGGTTTTAGAATTGGGAATTCATGTAGGTTGTGTTATAACATATCCAGATGAATTTTTTACACTAAATGATCGTTATTTCGTTTGTCGAGCAATAGACAATAGAATGGGAGGTTTTATGATTGCTGAAGTTGCTCGTAAAATTGCTGAGAATAAAGATAAATTGGATTTTGGATTATATATTGTTAATGCTGTACAAGAAGAGGTAGGTTTACGTGGAGCAGAAATGATTACGCAAACAATAAAACCAAATGTAGCTATTGTTACAGATGTTACACATGATACCACAACTCCTATGATTACAAAGTCAAAAGAAGGAGAACAAAAATGTGGAGATGGCCCTGTTATTTATTATGCTCCAGCTGTACAGAATAATTTAAGAGAATTAATTATTGATTCGGCAGAAAAAAATAATATACCTTTTCAAAGAGCGGCTAGTTCTCGTGTAACAGGAACGGATACAGATGCTTTTGCTTACAGTAATGGAGGTGTGCCTTCAGCACTTATTTCTTTACCACTTAGATATATGCATACAACTGTAGAGATGGTTCATCAGGCAGATGTAAAAAATGTAATTGAATTGATTTACGAATCAGTTAAAACAATAAAAAATAATCACGATTTCAAATATCATTCAATCTAATTAATAGTATGATATAAGAAAAAAAGCAATTTATAACCAAGTTATAAATTGCTTTTATTTTTATGCTAAAATAAGTTCTTTAATCACGGAATTATCTTTATGAATAGATATTCTTTTATAACCTTTATAGTAATTATCCTTATCAATTACTATTATAGAACTTTTTAAAGTAATTCTTTTTAAAACATTCTGATTAGGAAATTGTTGAAACTTATTTTTGAATGTAATAAATACGTCATTTTCATTTAATTCTTGAATTTTATCTTCAGAGATAATTTCAATAAAATCATCTGCTAAAAAAAGTTGATCGAATATGTAGTCAAAGGTTTTTAATCTTTTTCCTTTTAATTCTTCACTTGTCATTAAAAAGTTTTTTAATCTTCTAACAATTGGATAAAAATTACCAACTAATGGAGGTTTGGGAATATTTTTTTCAAATAAGCAATCATCTATTAAATGAAGAGAATTTTTAATATCTAATTCATTTAACTGAAAGTTGTAAAGATGTCTGTATTCTAAATTTCTATTTTTAAACTCTTTTAAAAGAATCTCTTTTAAATCTTTGTTCGTAATAGGTAATTGGTAATTAATGAAATGAACTAGTTTTTCATTTGTAATTGATGTTAAATTTAATTCTGAAATGTTTTGTGACATACAATAAATATTTATTTTTATTAAACAATTATTGTATTTCGATGAATAAAGGAGAAACGTTTTATTTGGATTGATTCCCGTATTATTTTACCACCGTGGAGACTACTCTCGGTTGGTACCGCTTTTCGGTTCGAAATACATAGCAAATATACAATAAAAAGAATATTTACAGAAAATTTTACAAATTATTATCATTTTTTTTAGAAAAAGTAGATTTATTTTTTATAAATTTGGGGTATAAGCAATTAAAAAATGAAAAAAATGTATTTTAATATTTCAATTCGTCAACAGGTTTGTAAGTTCAGGCTAGGGAATGTTATACATTAATATAATAAATTATTTTTATTTTTTAATTGGTAAAGTTCCCTATCGAAGAAATCGATAGGGATTTTTTTTATAAACAATTTTAAATATTACCATCAACCAAAAATTACATAATTATGCAAAATTTACAACAGTTACAAGTGCCTGTATGGCCATTAGAGGATAACACAATTTTAAGTAAAGTATCAGTTACTTACCAAGTATTTGGTTTACCATTAGGAACAGCTCCAGTTGTATTAATTAATCATTCATTACAAGGAGATTCTGATAGCGCTTATCATTGGGATGGAGTTATGGGAAAAAATAAAGCAATTGATCTTAATGAATATACTGTTATTACTATAGATATACCTGGTAATGAAGTTTCAAAGTCAATAAACTATGATTATTTGCCTTTTGATCGTATTACTGCAAGAGATGTAGCTGTTTTATTTTGGTTGACTTTATTTGAATTAGAAATTAATGAAGTTTTTGCTATAATAGGAGCTGATTTAGGAGGTGGAATAGCATGGGAAATGGCTTGTTTATTTCCAAATAAAGTATTAAATATAATTCCTATAGCATCAAGCCCTAAAACTCAAGATTGGGTGATTGAAGAACCTAAAGCTAAGAATGATTATTTAAAATCAATATTTTATTCAATTGATATTTCTAGACATAGAACAGATATTTTAGAGATAACACAATATATAAAATCTAAAATACACGTTATTTATGTAAAAGAAGAACACATATTTAATAGAGCAAAGCTTAGAAAGTTTTACACTCAACTAAATAACTATAAAAATACAGTGAAATTTTATGAGATTGAGCAGATTAAGAATAATGAATTAGTTAAAGAACATATTGATGAAGTTGAAAAAATTGTAGATCAAATTTTGGAGGCTGAATATATAAATAATGTAGCATAAAAAAATAAGCTTCCTAACTAGGAAGCTTATTTTTTTCTATAGAACATCTTTTAATTTTACAACTGCATTTAATTGATCATTTTCTGATAAATTAAAAATTTTACCAAGTTTTTGAGATGCCTGTACAAATGCAATAAATGTACATAATTCGGATATTTCTTTATCCGTAAAATATTCTTTTAAAATGTCGAAATGTTTATCAGATATAGAAAAATGGTCTTTACAAAATAATTCTGCAAAAGCACAAGCTATAGATACTTTTATATTATTAGGATTATAATTCGGTCTACCTCCTTTAACCATACAATATTCACATTTATTTTCAAAAGCTAATGTTCTGCGAATTTGTTCTAATAAATTTTGATTTAATGAAGTTTTGTGCCATAAAGATTCATCTAAATTATTCCAACTTTCTAGAATAAACTTATTATGTCCAATTTGTTTTTCAAATGGAGTAAATCCATTTTCTGAAGGTTTTAGTCTTTTCATATTATATATTTTTTCAAATTTCTAAGAAAAAAAAATATATCTAAAGTTGATTTAATATAAAACAAGTGTATTTTTAATGATTATAACTGTATTTAAAACAAGAAACAATGAAAATAATTTTGGATCACTACGATTATAAAATTCTTAAAATTTTAAATGATAATTCGAGATTAAGTTATGCAGAAATTGGTAGGTTAATTGGTTTGTCGCAATCAGCTACAAAAGAACGAATAACGAAGTTAGTTGATGATGAAGTAATCAAAAAATTTAGTGTAGATATAGATTTTCAAAAAATAGGTTATAGCTTAAAAGTGATTATTTTTTTAAAATTTAAGAATGATGAATTTAAATTATTTATAAATGACTTGTATAAGTTTCCTGAGATTATTAGTTGTAAAAGAACTACTGGAGAATATTGTTTATTAGCAGAATGTATATTAAATGATAGTTCACAACTTGAAGGTTTAATAGATCGACTAATAATTTATGGAATACCAACAACATCTATTCAGCTTTCTGAAGTAAAAGTCGATAACTTCTTCAAATAAATTTTAGATATTTTTATCTAAAAGAAAACAAATATAAATAAGATTTCATTATAATCTTTATAAATTGTACTTTTGCAAACTATTATAAAAATAAAAAATATGCAATCAAATTTTGTTGACTACGTAAAAATAAATTGTAGAGCCGGACACGGAGGTGCGGGTTCAGCAAGTTTGCATCGCGAAAAATATATCGATAAAGGAGGTCCTGATGGAGGAGATGGAGGACGAGGAGGAAATATTACACTCTTAGGAAACTCAAATTTATGGACTTTATTAGAGTTTCGTTTTAAAAAACACTTCAGAGCTCAAAATGGTGGTCGTGGTGGTAAATCAAGATCTACTGGAGCTGATGGAGAAGATATAATTTTAGATGTTCCAATTGGAACAATCGCAAAAGATGAAGAAGGAAATGTTATTGGTGAAATAACAGAGAATGGACAAGAGTTAATTATTGCTCAAGGAGGTAAAGGAGGATTAGGAAACTGGCATTTTCGTTCTGCAACACGTCAAACACCTCGTTATGCTCAACCAGGATTAGATGGAGTTGAAGGTCAATTTACATTAGAGTTGAAGATACTAGCTGATGTAGGTCTTGTTGGGTTTCCCAATGCAGGAAAATCTACATTACTTTCTGCTGTTTCTGCTGCAAAACCAAAAATAGCAGATTATGCATTTACGACTTTAACACCGAATTTAGGAATTGTAGAATATCGTAATCACCAATCATTTATTATGGCAGATATTCCTGGAATAATAGAAGGAGCTGCAGAAGGTAAAGGACTTGGACATCGATTCCTTAGACATATAGAAAGAAATTCTAATTTATTATTCTTAATTCCAGCTGATGCTGAAGATTATGCAAAAGAATATAAAATTTTATTGAATGAACTTCAAAAATTTAATCCTGAATTATTAGATAAAGGAAGGATTTTGGCTATTTCTAAATCTGATATGTTAGATGATGAGTTAGAAGAAGAAATAAAAGCTCAATTACCTAAAGATATAGATACAATATTTATTTCATCTGTTTCAGGAAAAGGAATTAAAGAATTGAAAGATCTTATTTGGAAAAAATTACACGAATAAATTAATAATTAAAAATAAAATAATGTTTGGAAATTTTGGAGACATCATGGGAATGATGGGGAAAATTAATTCATTTAAAGAAAAATTCTCAGATTTAAAAAATGAATTAGATAGTGAAATTTTTACAACAACTTCAACAGATGGAAAAGTAAAAATAACAATGTCTAAATTGGCTACGATAAAAGATATTGAATTAGCTGATGGAATGGAAAAAGAAGAGATTGAGGATTTGTTGGTTATGACTTTAAATAAAGCATTAGAAGAAGTTAAAAACGATGCAATTGAAAAAGCAAAAAAGACAGCTCAAGATAATTTACCAAATATTCCAGGAATGCCTTTTTAATAAGATGAAATATAATAATATATAAAGCTCAGATTTTCTGAGCTTTTTTTATTAAATTATTTTTGGCAAAAAATTTGCTCTATATAATGTATTAACAATCTAAAAAATAAAAAATTATGGGATTTATTATTAATTTATTAGTTTCAGCACTAATTGTTTTCGGTTTAGCATCTATTTTACCAGGAGTTTCTATTAAAGGTTATGGTTCTGCAATTATAGTTGCAATTGTAATTGGTTTATTAAATGCTTTTATAAAACCAATATTAGAATTTCTAAGTTTTCCAATTACATTTTTAACTCTAGGGTTGTTTTCTTTTGTTATTACAGCTGTTATAATTCTTTTAGCAAGTGCTATAATGGGAGATAGTTTTCATGTAGATGGATTCTGGTATGCATTACTATTTGGAGTTGTTTTAGCATTTGTTAATTCTGCTTTAGGAGGTATGTTGGGAGATTAAAAATAATTTAAATATTTTTATAATAAGCATTATTGATTATTGTTAATAATGCTTATTATTTTTTATAAATAAAAGATTAACAGTAGACAAAAAAAAATATCTAACATATTAGAATTAAAATTAGTAATTTTGCAGTCTCAAAAAATAAACCTCTACTTATGTATATTTATACTATGAAACATATGACTCAATTCTCTGGATTGAGTTCTCAAATGATTATTCTTTGGAATAAGAAATTTAAAATATTTAGAGAAGAAAAAATAGATAGAGAAAGTGTATTTAATAAGTTTGAATTAAAAAAACTCATATTTACTTCTTTTTTAATAGAATCTAATACTAAATTCACAGTAGAAAAATTAGCAACAAAAACACCTTCAGAATTACAAGTTTTAGTTGAATTTGAATTACATAATTACTTAAAAAAGAATAAAAAGAAATATTTACCAGTAATTAGATTACTTACTTGTGTTTGTTTTTCTTATGATGAAAAATCTTTTGATACAATTATAAGTATTTGTTTTAAAATTATGGGAATAGAAGATTGTTGTCTTGAGATAGTATTCCCTTTTATTAAAGAACTTTCTAATATTTCTAAAACATATTCTGTAGAGGATGCAGTGATATCATATACAAGAAACTTGCTTAAGAATAATTTAAATTATTTTATGGTTACAGCAAGGCAAAATGTAAATTTAAGTGATAGAAAATGGCTATATTTTCTACCAAAAAATGAAGACGATGAAATAGAATTATTTTTTGCTTATTTACATTTAAAAATAAATGGTGAAGATGGTATCTTGTTAGGAGAGGATCAACCTCTTTCTTCTGTCGAACAATGTATGCAAAGTGTAAAATTCACACATATTTTTACATACGTAGAAGATAATTATGATATGAATATGTTGGCGGAATATTTAGAATTAATAAAAAAATTAGCTCCAGAAGCTACAATTTTTGTGGCGACATACTCTGATATGAGAAAAAAAATAACTACTGATGCTCCATTTATAAATGTAAATGATCCGAGGTTGTTTAAAAAATATCTTGATAAGATTAAAGAATTATAATTTAAATATTCCAATCGATTTCTTTAATATTTTTACTTTTTAAAAAAGTATTTGTTTTAGAAAATGGTTTACTTCCAAAGAAACCTCTGTAAGCAGCAAAAGGAGATGGATGGGCAGATTCAATCACATAGTGTTTAGATCTATCAATTTTAGCTCCTTTTTTTTGTGCATAAGCCCCCCATAAAATAAAAACAATATTATTTTTTTGTTCAGAAAGCAATTCGATAACAGTATCGGTGAATTCTTCCCAACCTTTATTTTGATGAGAACCTGCATTAGAAGCTTCAACAGTTAAAGTTGCATTTAATAATAAAACACCTTGTTTTGCCCATTTTTCTAAATTTCCAGAAGTAGCAATATCTATATTTAAATCATCATTTAATTCTTTATATATATTTCTTAAGCTTGGCGGAATTTTTATACCATCAGCAACAGAAAAAGATAAACCATTAGCTTGTCCTTTCCCATGATAAGGATCTTGACCAATAAGAACTATTTTTACATCTTCTAATGGTGTAGAATTAAAAGCATTGTAAACCTCCTTTTTTGGTGGATATATCTCTTTTGTTTCGTATTCATTATTTACGAATTTTATTAAATTTTTAAAATAATCTTTTTCAAATTCATTTTCTAAAAATTTATACCAAGAATTATCCTTTTCCATCATCATCTTTAACTTTTTTGAAAACCAAAATTATGCTTAAATTTGCCTTAATGCAAATATCAGAACAAACTTTAAAAGATTTAGAATTTAACGCGATTCAAAAGGAAATCGCAGAATTTGCTCATACCGAAAAGGTTGTTGATTTTATTAATCAATTAAAACCTTATGAAAATCATCAAGATTTACTTGTAGATTTAAAAACAACAAACGAATATTTAACATCATTGGAAACAGGAAATCTAGTTCCTTTTTCTGAATATTATATTTTAGATGAAAATCTAAAACGATTGGAAATAGAAAATTACTATTTACCAGCAGAAGAATTTTTCAAAATAAAAGCAAATACATTGCAAGTCAAAGAGATATTTAAATATCTTACGACTTATGTAGAGTATGTTCCTATACTTTTTGAGAAAGCATCATCAATTACTTATGAAAAAAATATAGTAAAATTAATTGATCAAGTATTCAATAAATTTGGAGAAATAAAAGATGATGCAAGTCCAGAATTAAAAATTGTTCGTGATAGATTACGTCATTTAAACGGAAGAATTACAGAATTATTTAACAAATCAATGTCTTATCATGCAGATTATCTAGATGATATTAGAGAATCTGTAATAGGAAATAGAAGAGTACTTGCTGTAAAATCAGCCCTAAGAAAAAGAGTAAAAGGACAATTTTTAGGAACTTCTAAAACAGGCTCTATAACATTCATAGAACCAGAAAGTGTACAGAATCCTCGCAGAGAATGGGAGGAACTAAAGGAAGAAGAAAAACATTTAATTATTCAAATCCTTTTAGATCTTACAGCTGAAATCGCAGAATATAAACCACAATTAGAAGAATATCAAGCTTTTTTAGAATATATAGATTTTACACAAGCAAAGGCAAATTATGCTTATTTGATTAATGGAATTTTACCTAATTTATCTGAAAATAGAATAATAAAATTAGTAGATGCTTTTCATCCTGTTTTATTTTTAAATAATAAGAGAAAATCAGAAAAGACAATTCCTCAAAGTTTGGAAATTAATGAGGATTGCCGAATAATTATTATTTCTGGTCCAAATGCTGGAGGAAAATCAATTACCTTAAAAACAATTGGTTTACTTCAAATAATGATTCAAAGTGGAATTTTAGTTCCTGTAAAAGAAGGAAGTCAATTCGGTTTCTTTGATCAAATATTTACAGATATTGGAGATAATCAATCAATCGAGAATCATTTGTCAACTTATAGTTATAGACTAAAACAAATGTCTTATTTCTTGAAAAATGCAGATGATAAAACATTATTGTTAGTTGATGAATTTGGTACAGGTTCTGATCCTGAATTAGGAGGAGCTTTAGCTGAGGTATTTTTTGAAGAGTTTTACGAGCGTAATTCTTTCGGTGTTTTTACAACTCATTATACAAACATAAAACTTAGTGCAGAACAATTACCAGAGGCAATCAATGCTTGTATGCTGTTCGATAAAAAATCTTTAGATCCACTTTATCGTTTAGAAATTGGTCAAGCAGGAAGTTCTTTTACTTTTGAGGTTGCAGAGAAAAATAAAATTCCTTTTCGATTAATTAATCGTGCTAAAAAGAAAGTAGAAAGTGAGAAAGTTAGTTTAGATAAAACAATTCTTAAATTACAACAAGAAAAATTTGAGATTCAGAAGACAAAAGATCATGTAGAAGAATTGCGTGAAACTAATATCGAAAATAATGAGAAGTTAGAGCAGACGAATGAAAAAATTCAACAAAAGCTTTATGATTTTCAACAATTGTATGATAGGGAACAAAAGCGACTAAAGCTTGGGGAACGAATTTCTGATATGGCTGATTCTTATTTGAAGTCGAAAAATAAAAAACAAATGATTTCTAATTTCTTGAAGTTGATAGAAATGGAAAATTCGAAGAAAACGAAAGAAGTACAACAACTTAAGAAAATTGAAAAAATTGTTGAGAAGGAAGTCCAACGAGAATTGAAAGAAAATTCTGAAACAATATCTAAACAAAAAGAAGTTTTAGAGAAAAAAGAAAAAGTTGCAACACAGAAAAAAATTGATGCTTTAAAAGTTGGTGATCGTGTTAAAATTCATGGATCTTCTTCTGTTGGTACAATTGATAAAATAAAAAAAGATACAGTTTTTGTAAATTATGGATTATTTACAACTCAAATAAATGTTAATGAAGTTTATAAAATATAATTAAAAAATGCTCTAGGGAAACCTAGAGCATTTTTTATAGAATTAATAATTTTCTCTATTGATTTAGTAGGATTTACATTAATTTACAACAATATTTCAATATATTTTAATTGAATAATATATTCTTTTTCCTATAGATTTGTAACAATAGGAATTTATGGATATAATAGAATTTTTTGGTTTTGTAGGTGCATTTTTCATCGGGCTTATTATGGGAGTTCTTGGTGGAGGAGGTTCTATTATGGCTGTTCCTATTCTAGCTTATATATTTCATTTCGATGAAAGGATTGCAACGGCTTATTCATTATGTATTGTTGGTTCTACTGGTTTAATAGGAGGAATAAAACAAGCAATACAAAAAATGGTTGATTGGAAAGTTGTTATTCAATTTGGTATTCCAGCTGTAATTGGAATCACATTAGTAAGGGCATTTTTAATTCCAGCTTTACCTAGTGATATTTTTACAGTAAATGATTTTACTGTAACACGTAGAATGGCAATGTTTGGACTTTTTGCTTTTTTAATGGTTTTTGCTGCTATTTCTATGTTAAAAGGTAGAAAAGAAGATAGCTCTAATAATGTTACTTCTAAATCGAATATCACTTTACTTATACAAGGATTATTGATAGGAAGTTTAACTGGAATGGTAGGTGCTGGAGGAGGATTTCTTATTGTGCCAGCTCTTATTATGGTTGCTAAACTTGATATGAAAAAAGCTTCTGCAACTTCTTTAGTTATTATAGCAATCAATTCTTTGGTCGGATTTCTGATTGGAGATGCTTTACATATAAAAATAGATTGGAATTTTTTGAGTGTATTTATAGGAATTTCAATGTTAGGAATTATTGTAGGAACATATATTAATAAATATTTACCAATAAAATTTCTTAAAAAAACATTCGCATATTTTATTATTGTCATGGCTATATTTATGTTTATAGAAGAATTTATAATTCAATAAATATGAATTTAGACGAAAATTTTTGGAATTATAAATATCAAAATAATGATATAAAATGGGATTTAAAATCTCCTTCACGACCATTAAAGGAATATATTGATCAACTACAAAATAAAGATATTAAAATTTTAATTCCAGGTTGTGGTAATGCTTATGAAGCTGAATATTTGTTAGAAAAAGGTTTTAAAAATATTGTTTTGGTTGATATTTCTGAAGTTGTTACCCAACAATTAAAACAAAAATTTAAAAACAATAATCATATACAAATTTTTCATCAAGATTTTTTTACATTAAAAGGACAATTCGATTTAATTTTAGAACAAACATTTTTTTGTGCATTAAATCCAAATTTAAGAAGATCTTATGTTCATCAAATGCATCAACTTTTATCAATTAATGGAAAATTAATTGGTCTGCTTTTTAATCATAATTTTAATACCTTAAATCCTCCGTATGGAGGTAATAAAGATGAATATGAAAATTATTTTAAACATTATTTTAATATAGAAAGAATGGAAAAATGTTATAATTCAATTCAGCCAAGAAAAGATACAGAGTTATTTATTCATTTAATAAAAAAATAAATTTAATAAAAAATTGATGTTAAATAAAGTTGATTATCAATTTTTTATCACTTTAAATAAACGATTTATATGGATAAATAATATTCTGAATTTTATTATTTGTACTTTTATAACCTAAATTCATTTTATGAAAATTGAACAAATTTACACAGGATGTCTTGCACAAGGTGCATACTATATAGAAAGTAATGGCGAAGTTGCTATTATTGATCCGTTAAGAGAAACACAAACTTATATTGATCAAGCAACCAAAGATCAAGCAATAATAAAATATATATTTGAAACTCACTTTCATGCAGATTTTGTTTCTGGTCATGTAGATTTAGCAAATAAAACAGGAGCAATGATTGTTTATGGTCCAACTGCTGAACCAAATTTTAAAGCTCATATCGCTACAGATAATGAAGTTTTTCAATTAGGCGATGTAACAATAACAGCTTTACATACTCCTGGTCATACAATGGAAAGTACAACTTATTTATTGAAAGATGAAAATGGTAAACAATATGCTATTTTTTCTGGAGATACATTGTTCATTGGAGATGTAGGTCGCCCAGATTTAGCTCAAAAGTTAAATTCAGAATTAACTCAAGATAAATTAGCGGGGCTTATGTATGATTCTTTACATACAAAGATTATGCCTTTAGATAATGATGTTATAGTATATCCAGCTCATGGAGCTGGTTCGGCTTGTGGAAAAAATATGAGTAAGGAAACATCAGATACTTTAGGACATCAAAAAGAAGTTAATTACGCTTTAAATCCTTCTATGACTAAAGAAGAATTTATAAAAGAATTAACTTCAGGTCTATTACCTCCACCATTTTATTTTCCTGAAAATGTTATGATGAACAAAATGGGAGTAGAGTCTTTGGATGTGATTAAAGAACGTGCTGCTCATGCTTTTTCTCCAGATGAACTTATTCAAGTTGCTGAAGAAACAAGCGCTATTATATTAGATGTTAGAGATCCTCAAATTTATGCTCAAGGATTTATTCCTGGTTCTATAAACATAGGAATTAATGGAGGTTTTGCTCCTTGGGTTGGAACATTAATTACAGATATAAAACAACCAATTTTATTGATAGCAGAAACAGGAACGGAAGAAGAAACTATAATTCGTTTAGCTCGTGTTGGTTATGACAATGTAATAGGTTATTTAAATAATGGATTTCAGTCTTGGTTAGATGCAGAAAAAGATTTTGAAGAGATCGTATCAATATCTCCTGAAGAATTTGTAGAATTAGTTGATGAAACAGAATTGAAGGTTCTTGATGTTAGAAAACCAGGAGAATATTCAACTTCTCATGTAGAAAATGCAATATCAGCTCCTTTAGATTTTATAAATGAATCAATGAAATTAATTGATCCAGAAGAAACTTATTTAGTGCATTGTGCAGGAGGTTATCGTTCTATGATTTTTACTTCTATTTTACGAGCTCGTGGTTATGAAAATTTAATTGATGTTGCAGGAGGATTTGGTAAAATTAAAAATATTGATGGTGTAAAAATAGTTGAAGGACAAACACCTTGTGAATTAAAAAATAAATCTTGTTCTAATTAAACAATTTTAATAAAATAAATACGTTATAGCCTTGATATAATCAGGGCTTTTTTATTTGTATCTCAAATTAATTTAATGAAAAAAATATTATTTATATGCTATCTATTAGTTAGTATTACGATTTCTGCTCAGAAAAAAGTATATGGTTCAGAGACTTTCAGTCTTATAATGCCAGAAAATTTTAAACGAACTATAGGTATTAATGATTATGCTACAATTCAATTTGAGAGTACTGAGCCAAAGCCTAGTTCTTATGGTTTTTTAATTTTTGAACATAAGGATGAGCTAAAATTAGCAGATGTAAAATTAGATATTATTGATTATACTTTAAATTCTATTGAACCTTATACTCAACAGGAAGGATTTACATATATAAAAAAGCCATATATATCTTATGAACGAGGTTTTAATTATGCATACACAGAATTTGAAACAAATGTTGAAGATTCAGGCAGAATTTATTTTTTACAAACTGTGATTGAAACAAAAGATTATATTTATCAGATTTTACAATACTGTGAATATGAAAATAAAGATTTAATGAAAAATGATTTTATTGCTATTGTAAATAGTTTTAAAATTGATTAATCTAATTAAAATGTAAAAAATAAAACCAGTTTTAACTTTAGTTAAAACTGGTTTTATTTTTTTCCTCAATCCAAAGAGACATATATTTTGTACTTTGATTTATATTATATTGCAAAATTTGACCAATAAAATTTGAATTTCGATGTTCAACTAAATTTTCTTTTATTGAGTCAACTTTAGTTAAAAATTTAGATTCAAATAACTCTTTATTATAATTTTTATTCAGAATGTCAACTCCTGTTTTTTGTGATGATTGCCAAATTTCTTCGTTTTCATAAAGTAAAATAACTTTTTCTATAAAAGTAGAATCGTCATCAGCTATAAATCCATTCCATTCTCCATTTTCGGTCATAGATTCAGATCCAAGTGATGTTGTTACTGAAGGTGTTCCAGATAACATAGCATCTATAAATTTACCTTTTAAGCCTGCACCAAATTGAATAGGAGCTAATAAAATTTTATAATTACTCATTGTTTCTTTTGCATCAAGAGCTCTTTCTTTAATATAAAAATTTTCTTTAGGATTATTTAATTGTAAAACTTTTTGTGTGGCATAAGCTCCATAAATATGCATTTCAACATTAGGGAGCTTTTTACGTAATTTTGGCCAAATTTTAGTTTTTAAATATAAAACACAGTTGTAATTGGGCTCATGAATAAAATTACCAATAAATATTAAATTCTTTCGATCATTAAATTTTTTCCAATTATTTATATCATTTTCTTTAATTTTCTTTTCTAAAAAAGGAAGATAATATAATATATTTTCATTTATGTTAAATTTACTAATCAAAATTTCCATTTCCTTTTTAGAAATGATTAATGATAAATCACATCGAAGTATTGCAGAAATTTCTCTTTTTGCTAAATCAGAATATAATAGTTCATCTGTAAATTTAATATTTTTTTTAGATGCATTTTGGCGAGCATTTCTTAAAAAATGTAAATCTTCTGTATCTAGTATTTTTAATGCATTTGGACAATTTTCAATCACTCTCCAGCTATATTGTTCTTCTGTCATAAAGCGGTCAAAAATAACTATAGAAGGATTTAATTCTTTTATTAAAATATCAAAGCTTTTATCATTTAATTGAATAGATACTTCTTCAATATTTTTGGATTTCAAATCATAACTAAATTCTGATTTAGTTGCTGCACTTGCAAAATAAATTTTATAATTATTTATAGTAAAACAATCAATTAATTGAATCATTCTAATTCCTGCTGCGGATGATGTTGGTTCTGGCCAAACTTGACCAATAATTAAAAGTTTTTTCATTAAACAAAAATAATTCTTTATAATTTACTGTTACTATATAATAAGTATTACTTTTACTTTAAATTAATTTAGACTTATTAAAAATAATTAAAATTTATAAATATGATGAAAAAAATACTCTTTATAACCTTATTAATTGGTAATTTTTATTCTTATGGACAAAATTGGAAATTAGTTAATGAAGGTGAAGCTTATCCGATGGCTAAAAATGAATATAAGGAAAAACGAAATCAAAAAATTTTTAAATTACAACGTAGTTCTTTAGATGAAGTTTTGATTAATGTTAATTCAAGAAGTTCAAATCAAACAGGAACTGTTCTTGTATTACCAAATGCTGATGGTGAATTAGAACGTTTTGAAGTCTGGGAAGCTTCAAATTTATCAACAAAAGATCAAGCAAAATATCCTAATATTCGCTCTTATGTAGGGAAAAGTTTGAAGGATTCTTCATATTTAAGATTTAGTACAGGTCCATCAGGTATTAGTTCTACAATTTTTAGAGATCAAAATAAATCAGAATTTTTAGAAACTTATTCAAAAGGAGGAGAATATTTTGAAGTACACTCAAAAACAAATAAAGGAGATTTTAATTGTCTTACACCAGAGGTACATGAATCTTTAAAATCTATAGCAAATAAAAATAATAGTAAAGTTCAAATAGCTGAAAATACATTTAAAACATATCGTTTGGCACTTTCTGTAACAGGTGAGTATAGTAAGGTTTTTGGAGGTACTGTAGAAAAGTCTCTTGAAGCTATGAATAATACAATGACTCGTGTAAATGGTGTTTTTGAAAAAGAATTATCTGTTAATTTTATATTGACAGATGATATTGAAAAATTAATTTATTTAGACCCAAATACAGATCCTTACTCTAATGAAAAAGATGGAATGAAAAGAGATTCTGTTTATACTTATACAAATAGATGGAACGTGGAACTACAAAGAAACTTACGAGATAATTTTGGAGAAAATAATTACGATATAGGTCACTTGTTTGGTCATGCTGGTGGTGGTGGAAATGCAGGATGTATAGGTTGTATTTGTGAAACAGATTTTCCTATTGGAAAAGGTAGTGGTTTTACTTCTCCATATATTGGATTACCAAAAGGAGATGCATTTGATATTGATTTTGTTGCTCATGAAATAGGTCATCAAATTGGTGCAAATCATACTTTTTCGTTTTCTTATGAAGATACTGGAAAGCAAGTACAAGTAGAACCAGGGAGTGGTTCTACAATAATGAGTTATGCAGGGATCACTTATTATAATGTGCAAAGACATTCAGATGATTATTTTTCTCATGCTAGTTTGAAACAAATACAGGATAATTTAGAAAATAAAACATGTGGAATTACAAGACCAATTTTAAATACAGCTCCAAAAATTGAAATTGAGAATACAGTTTATAATATCCCTATAGGAACAGCATTTAAATTAAATTCTAAAGTTTCTGATAATGAAAATGATGATGTAGTTGTAGCTTGGGAACAAAATGATACAGGGACATTTTTTTCTATAGGAGTAAATAGTAGAGTAAGATCTATAAAAACATCTGGTCCTAATTTTAGATCATATAAACCTGTAAAAGAAACATATCGTTATTTTCCTAGTTTTCAAAAAATTCTAAATGATAGTTTGATTAGAGAAATTAGAACAGAACCAAATCTAAATGAATTTAACGAGCCAAATATTCAAGGAGAGTCTTTAACAACAGTTCCTAGAACATATAATTTTACAGTTACTGCAAGAGATTATAATGTAGAAGGACCACAAAATAGTTATGGAGAAGTAAAAGTTATAGTAGCTGACAATACTGAAGCTTTTAAAATTACAAAACCAAGTGTTGATGATAAATTAGGGATTAATAAAAATAACTTTGATGTAACATGGAATGTTGGGAATACTAATTTAGTACCTATTAACACTTCAAAAGTTAAAATTTCTATTTCTTGGGATGGAGGATCTACATTTAAGGAATTAGGTATTGTAGATAATACAGGATCTGCAAATTTTTCTTTGCCTACAGATGCTAAGGATGTAACAGATGGTTATATTATGATTGAAGCTGTGGATAATATTTTTTTAGCAGTTAAAAAATTTGAAACAGATTCATCTTTAGCTTCAAATGATATAGAAATAAAAAATACAAATCTTATTTATCCCAATCCATCTAATGGATCTTTTTACATAGAACAAAAATCAACAGGAAATGTAAATTTAGAAATAGTTGATTTTAATGGGAGAATAGTTTATTCAAATAACTATAATTCTTCAGGAAATTTTAAGAAACAAATCAATACAAATTTACCAAAAGGAATTTATATTATAAAAATAGGAACTAATGATGGAGTAACAACTTCAAAATTGATAATAAACTAAAGAAATTGTTCAAATAATTCAATAAAAAAAACTCAGAGATAATCTCTGAGTTTTTTTTATTGAATTATATTTTATAATTGTTCAAATAAATATTTCATATTAACTTCTTTATCTATAATAGAAGCTAATTCATCTATATGAACTCGCTTTTGTTCCATTGTGTCACGGAATCGTAATGTAACTGAATTATCATTTAATGAATCATGATCTACTGTAATACAAAATGGTGTACCAATAGCATCCATTCTACGGTATCGTTTACCAATAGAATCTTTTTCTTCGTACATAACATTATAATCTAAACGTAATTTTTTAACGATTTGCTCAGCAAATTCTGGTAAACCATCTTTTTTAACTAATGGTAAAATTGCAACTTTTATTGGAGCTAAAGCAGCTGGTAAAGCTAAAACTACACGTTCTGATCCATCTTCTAAAACTTCTTCTTTTAAAGAGTTTGAGAATACAGCTAAAAACATACGATCTAATCCAACAGATGTTTCTACAACATAAGGAACATAAGATTCATTTGTTTCATTATCAAAATACTGTAATTTTTTACCAGAAAATTTCTCATGGCTACTTAAATCAAAGTTTGTACGAGAGTGAATTCCTTCTAACTCTTTGAATCCAAAAGGGAATTTAAACTCAATATCAGCAGCAGCATTAGCATAATGAGCTAATTTTTCGTGATCATGAAAACGATAATTATCTTTTCCTAATCCTAAAGTTTGGTGCCAACGCATACGTGTCTGTTTCCATTTTTCGTACCATTCTAATTCAGTTCCTGGTTTCACGAAAAATTGCATCTCCATTTGTTCAAACTCACGTTGACGGAAAATAAATTGACGAGCAACAATTTCATTACGGAATGCTTTTCCTATTTGTGCAATTCCAAATGGTAATTTCATACGTCCTGTTTTTTGAACATTCAAGTAATTTAAGAAAATACCTTGTGCTGTTTCTGGACGTAGATATAAATCCATTGCTTGATCCGCTGTTGCACCTAATTTTGTTCCAAACATTAAATTGAATTGACGTACTTCTGTCCAATTTTTAGAACCAGTTACTGGATCAGCAATTTCTAATTCTTCTATTAAAGCTTTTACATCTTCTAAATCTTCATTTTCTAAAGATTTTCCTAAACGATGTAAAATTGAATCAATTTGTTCTTTATATCCAATTACTTTTGGATTTGTTGCTAAAAATTGTTCTTTATCAAAAGATTCACCAAAACGTTTTGCTGCTTTTGCAACTTCTTTATCAATTTTAACTTCAATTTTACCACAGAAATCTTCAACTAAAACATCAGCACGATATCTTTTTTTGGAATCTTTATTATCGATTAATGGATCATTAAAAGCGTCTACATGGCCAGAAGCTTTCCAAGTTGTAGGGTGCATAAATATTGCAGAGTCAATGCCGACAATGTTTTCATGCATTTGTACCATTGCTTTCCACCAATATTGTTTGATGTTATTTTTTAACTCAGCTCCGTTTTGTCCATAGTCATAAACGGCTGATAATCCATCATAAATTTCACTCGATTGAAAAATGAATCCATATTCTTTCGCGTGTGAAATTACTTTCTTGAAAATATCTTCTGACATAATTAAAATGTGTATTCTTATTTTAATGCAATTTTAATGATTTTTGATGATAATTTAGGCATGTTTTTGTAAAATTCTAATATGTATATTTTATAACAAATTCTGAAAATCATATAAATAATAGAACTTTAATCTTTTCAATATTTTTATTATTTTTGTTTTTAATGAAAGTGCAACAATACATAAAGTTTGTTTTGTCGATGGTTTTGATTTTTTCTAATCTTAACTTAGCATTTTCGACGCATTATTGCCAAGATGAAATAAAAAAAATAAAATTAAATCATTTAGGTAATACTAGTTGTAAAATAGATAAAGTAAAATCTTGTTGTTCAACTCTAAAACAGAAAAATCATTGTGAATCTCCTAAAGGGGAATCTAAACAAAAAGATGATTGTTGTAAAGACATATCTTATTCAGATAAGAATAATCATAAACAAGTAGTTTCTATACAAAAACTTGTTCCTATTTATACAGTAATTACAGAAGTTTTACAAATAGAAATACCTATAGTAAATTCAACTGTAATTAGTAAGAAACATTTTCTAGAGTTTTTTGTAGATTCAAATGCTCCTCCAAATTATATAAAAAATTCTCAATTAACTTTTTACGAAGGATAATAAACTATTTTATTTTGATTGAAATCAATCAGAAATCAATAAGCTATTATTCAAATATTTAAGTACTTGATTAAATTATAATCAAAAAGTACGCAATAATAAATAGGCATTATGCCTTAAATCGTGAAAATGAAAAAAATATTCACTTCAGTATTTATACTAAGTGCAGCTATTACATACGCACAAACCTCTTTAAAAGGGAAAATAACAGATCAAAATAATCAACCAGTTGTTGGAGCAGAAGTGTTCTGGCAATCAACAGATGTTTCTGTTTTAACTGATGAAAATGGAAATTTCGAATTAGAAGATTATCAACCGACATCTACTTTAGGAGTTTATTATGAAAATCAGACAACTACTTTCAAGGAATTGAAAAATGAATTTCAAAATATAACTATTCAGCTTGATACTAATTATAGTGATACTAATCTAAAAGAAGTTGTGGTTAGAGATACGAGTAGCTCTTTAAAAAAATCTAAATTTGCTACTAATATGACAACAATGTCTGGTAAAGAATTACTGAAAGCAGCTTGTTGTAATTTAGCTGAATCTTTTGAAACAAATCCTTCTATTGATGTTAATTTCTCGGATGCTGTAACAGGTAATAAACAAATTAAAATGTTAGGATTAACTTCTCCTTATATTTTAATAGCAGAGGAAAATATTCCAAATGTTCGTGGTGCTTCGCAAGCTTATGGTCTTAGTTTTACTCCTGGTACATGGGTAGAAAGTATTCAGGTAACCAAAGGAGCTGGTACTGTTGTTAATGGGTTCGAAAGTATTTCAGGACAAATTAATACAGAATTGATAAAACCATATAATGATGTACCTTTATTTGTTAATGTTTATGGTTCTACAGATGCTCGTTTCGAAGGGAATGTTCATCTTAATAAAAAATTGAATGATAAATGGAGTTCTACTTTATTTTTACACGGAAATACTCGTGTTGCAAAAAACGATATGAATCACGATGGATTTTTAGATAATCCATTAGGACATCAAATAAATGTAATGAATCGTTGGCAGTACCAAAATTTAGAAAAAGGTTGGGTTGGTTTTTTGTCTGCTCGTTATTTAACTGATCAAAAACAATCTGGTCAGTTAGATTTTGATAAACATAGAGATAAATTAACAACAAATTATTGGGGTTCAGAAATAAATACAAATAGAGTAGATTTATCTTCTAAAATTGGATATGTATTTCCAGAAATGCCTTTTCAAAGTATGGGATTACAAACTGCATTCAGTTATCATAAACAAGATTCTTATTTTGGATTGAATCAATATAATATAGAACAACAAAGTTTCTATTCTAACTATATCTTTAGTTCTATTATAAATAATACAAAAAATAAGTTTTCTACAGGAGCTAGCTTTACGTATGATAGATTCAAAGAATTTGTTGCTTTACCAACTGATAAAAATTATGATAGAATAGATAATTCTGTAGGTACATTTTTTGAATATACATATAATAATCTGAAAAATTTCAATATGATAGCTGGTCTTCGAGCTGATTATCATAATCGAATGGGATTTTTCTTAACTCCTCGTTTACACACTCGTTATACACCTGTAAAAGGAACAACGATAAAAGCATCTATTGGTCGAGGTAAACGAATTAATAATATTTTTGCAGAAAATCAGAATTTATTTGCCTCTTCAAGACAATTTCACATTTTAGGAGATGGAGGCAAAGCATATGGTTTAGATCCAGAGATTGCATGGAATTATGGAATTAGTGTAACATAAGAATTTAAATTATTTGGCAAAAATGCAGATGTTACAGCAGATTTCTATCGAACAAGTTTTCAAAATCAAATTGTTACAGATATAGATTACTCTGCTCATCAAGTTAGATTCTATAACTTAGAAGGAAATTCATACGCAAATTCTTTCCAGCTCGATTTTAATTATAATCCGTTCAAAAATTTTAAAATAAGAACATCTTATAAATACTATGATTTGTCTACAGATTATGAAACAGGAAAAATGCAAAGACCTTTACAAGCAAAACATCGTTTTTTTACAAATTTGGAATATGAAACAAATCAAAGAAATGGTAAAAATTGGCGTTTCGATTTTACTTATAATTGGTTAGGTAAACAACGTTTACCAAATACATTAGGTAATGCTCCAGAAAACCGATTACCTGAATATTCAAACCCATTCGGTACAATTAATGCACAAATAACACGAGTTTTTTCAAAAAGATTTGAAGTTTATATAGGAGGAGAGAATATTTCAAATTATAGACAACATCGTGTTATTTTGGGAGGGGATAATCCATTCGGTTCTAACTTTGATAGTTCTATTGTTTATGCTCCAATTTTCGGACAGATGTATTATGCAGGACTAAGATTTAGTTTAAAATAATTAAGAAAAATATTTAAATAACAATATCAAAAAAAATGAAAAAATTAATAGCCTTTGCTCTAGTAGCAATAGTAGGAATAAATGCACAAGCACAAAACAAGAATGCTAAGCATGACATTCAAGTAAATGGTAATTGTGGACAATGTAAAGAACGTATAGAAAAGGCAGCTTATGGTGTAAAAGGAGTAAAAGTTGCAACATGGGATGTAGATACACATAATTTACATATCGTTCTTAACGAAACTAAAAATAATGTAGATGCTGTAGAAGATGCAATTGTTGCGGTTGGTCATGATACTCAAAATAAAAAAGCAGATGACAAAGTGTATGAAAAACTACACTCATGTTGTTTATACGACAGAGATACAGATGCTGTAGATACAGAACAAGATCATTCAACACATCAACATTAATCTTTTATTTTATAATGTAGAAAGTCAGCATTTATGCTGACTTTATTATTTTCGAATGGAATTTAAAATAGCTATAGCTTCATTTATAAAAATCTGAGTTGCTTTGCTTATAAATGTTCCTTTTTTTACTAAAATCATTCCTTGTACAGAGTTTATTTTTTCTTTCAATGGAATTAAAACTAAATCTTTTCTCGAATAAGTAGCTGTATCAGTCATTATTGTTGCAAATTTATCTTCCTCAACCAAATCAAATAGTAAGTGAGCATCACTTATTTCGGTATTCACAAACGGATAAAATTTATGTTTATCAAAAAGTTTGTTCAAACTACTTCGTATAATATTTTCTTCAGTAGGCAATGCTAATAGTGTATCATTTAGCTCTCTTATACTAATAGTTTCTTTTTTTGCAAAAGGATGATTTTTACTGACTATAACTCTAGGAAAAGCTTCAAATTTTGCAAGAATTTCAAACTGATTGTCAATCTCATTTTCACCAAAAGTCAATGCTAAATTCAACTGAGAATTCATCAGTTTTGTTTTGTTATCTTCATCATTTCCATAATGTAAACTCAACGAAACATTAGGATATTTACTACAAAACTTAGGAAGTAAGTCAACTAATGGAGCGAAATAGGAATACATAATCCCAATTTTTATAGTTCCACTCACTTCATTTTTCAAGTCACTCATGGCTTTCTTTCCTTCTTTTACAACATTTAAAGCCTGTCTAGCATAATCCAAAAATATTTCTCCTGCTTGTGTTAGCTGAATATTTCGTCCTTTTCTATAAAATAGTGGAACTTTTAGCTCATCTTCCAATTGCTTCATTTGCTGTGAAAGAGCAGGCTGAGAAATATATAATTCTTCGGATGCTTTAGTAAAATGCAATATTTCTGCAACTTTTATAAAATATTTTAATTGGTGTAATTCCATAATTTTAAAAATTGAATATAACATATCTAATACTTCTATTTTTTTATTTTGGGTGTTCCCTTCGGTCGGGTTTTCCGTTTAAATCTTTTCTAATTGTTTATTGAGCGAAAGTCGAAATGCATCAAATTAGAAAAGGATTTCCACTTCAACCCCTAACGCGAAATTTTTGATAAAATAAATAATGCTTCAGTATTTAATATGAATGTATTGTTATATAAAAATAGTTATAATAATTATATTATTCATAAGTATAGCCTATCAATTGTATTAGTAATTACGATTGTTAAAACTTTAATTTCAGATTAACTTAGTATTGTTAAATAAAAGCACAATTATTTGACAATAATATTATTTACGGAGTTATTAATTATTTAGTTAATATCATGAAAAATATAGAAACAGGAGCTTCTTTAGTTGTAAAAACACTTAAAGAACAAAATGTAAAACAAGTTTTTGGAATACCAGGAGCTAAAATAGATCCAGTTTTCGATGAATTAGTAGAACAAAATATACCTTTAATCGTTTGTCGTCACGAACAAAATGCAGCTTTCATGGCAGCTGCAATTGGTAGGTTAACAGGGAAACCTGGTGTTTGTATGGTTACTTCTGGTCCAGGAGCTACCAATCTAACAACAGGATTAGCAACAGCAACGACAGAAGGAGACCCAATTGTAGCGATAGCAGGAGCTGTAAAAAGAAGTGATTCTTTTAAGAGAACGCATCAATCTTTGGATGCAGTAAGTATCATGAAGCCTGTAACAAAAATGAGTTTAGAGGTTACTGATTCCAATGCAATACCAGAAGTTTTAACGAATGCTTTTCGAATTGCAGAACAACCAAGAAAAGGGGCAACATTTATTAGTTTACCAAATGATGTTGTAACAGGAGATGCAACAACAAATGTGATAAAAGCAACAACAAATATACAATCTGGCTCTGCTCCAAAAGAGTATATTAAATTAGCAGCAGAATTATTATTAAATGCAAAAAATCCTGTAATTATTGCTGGAGAATCATCAAATGCTGATGATGTTGTCGCTGCAGCAAGAGCCTTATTCTATAAAAGACCTTTTCCAGTTGTAGGAACTTTTCAAGGAGCTGGTTTATTACCAAGAGATTTAGAAGAATACCATGTTGGTCGAATAGGATTATTCCGAAACCAGCCAGGAGATATATTGCTTAGTAAAGCAGATGTTATTTTAGCAATTGGGTATGATCCTGTAGAATACGATCCTCACTTTTGGAATACATCCAAGGATGCAACAATTATCCATTTAGATTATAATCAAGCTGATATTGATAATTTTTATCAACCTCAACTAGAATTAATAGGGGATATCAGTGCAACATTAAATGAATTGAAAGATTTAATTCCTGAAAAAAAAGATGTTGTTTATCCATTATTAGATAAGTATCATGCACAGTTTATTGAGGATAAACAAAAAATTCCAACAGTAAAAGAGGGAGAAAAAGTTCATCCATTACAGTTCATAAAGTTATTAAGAGATAATATTGGAGATAATGTCACAGTAACATGTGATATAGGTTCTCATTATATTTGGATGGCAAGATATTTCCAAGTATTTGAACCAAAAAGACTTTTATTTAGTAATGGGCAACAAACACTTGGTGTTGCATTACCTTGGGCAATAGCAGCATCGCTGGTTCACCCAAATGAAAAAGTAGTTTCTATTTCTGGTGATGGAGGATTTTTATTTTCTGCAATGGAATTAGAAACAGCAGTTAGACTAAAATCTAATATAACTCATTTTGTATGGACAGATGGAACGTATGATATGGTTGCTTTTCAAGAGGAAATGAAATATGGTAGAACTTCTGGAATAGAATTTGGACCTATAGATGTCGTAAAATATGCAGAAAGTTTTGGAGCAAAAGGTTTCAGAGTAAATGATGCAACAGATATGGAAGATATTCTAAAAAAGGCATTAGCAACAGAAGGCCCTGTTATTGTTGATATTCCTATTGATTATAGAGATAATATAAAATTAGGAAAAGCGCTGCATGCAGAAGCTTTAGTCTAGAGAAATAAATAATTTTTAAGAATTATGAAAAGAGCAAAATTATTTCAATTTTCTATTATGAATGGATTGTTGGAGGGATTATATGAAAGTGAAAAAACAATTGGAGAAATTGCAGAACATGGCGATTTTGGTTTAGGAACTTTTAATGGAATGGATGGAGAAATGGTAGCATATAATGGAGAATTTTATCAAATAAAAGCAGATGGAACTTCATCTAAAGCAAATATGTCTCAAAAAACACCATTTGCATCAGTTACTAATTTTAAAGCTGATATAGTACACGAAATTACAGAATCAATAAATAAAGAAGGTCTAGATCAATTGATGAAGCAGTTAACTCCTGGTCCAAATTTGTTTTATGCAATTCATTTGGAAGGATATTTTTCAACTGTACGTACAAGAACTGTTTCTAAACAGCATAAACCATATAAAAAATTTATGTTGGCAGTAAATGACCAAAAAGAATTTGTTTTTCATGATAAACAAGGGTTGTTAGCAGGTTTTTATTCACCAGATTATATGCAAGGAATTACTGTAGCAGGTTATCATTTACATTTTATTACAGAATTAAGAAATGGAGGTGGTCATACATTAGATTTTATGATGGAAAAAGGTAAAGTAGAAATTCAAATTTTAGAAGATTATGAAATTGAACTTCCTTCTAATGAAAAATTTATAAATGCAAATTTAGGAGGAGATAGAAGCAAAGAAATTGAGTTTACCGAAGGGTAAATTTATTACTTATATTTTTTTTAATTTAAATGAAAGGAAGTTAATCTTAATTGATTAGCTTCTTTTTAATTTTTCTTATGCGTTAGTGATTGCAATGAAAATCCTTTTATAAAAAATTGAATGACTAAAGTCTTATTTATATCTTTTTTATAAAAGATTGTAATGGAAAGCCCGACCTGAAAGGAACGCCCAAAAAATTTGTTTAATTTATTTTTATTTTGCAATCAAATTGCAGAATAATACATGTAGATTTGTGAAATAGAACTTATCAATTTTATATAGAATTTAAAAAAGTGAAATTAATTATATTCATATTAAGTATTTACATGTTGGCTTTATCTTTATCGCCATGCAATGATGCTTATAAAGAATTTAATAGAAATAGTACAAAAGAACAATCGAAAGTAGATGAAATAAAAAGTCAAGATATACATGAAGATTTTTGTAGTCCTTTTTGTTCATGTTCTTGTTGTGGTACAGTTGCTAGAACAGACTTTAACTTTAATTCTATAGAAATAAAAGAACCTAAATTTCAAATAACCGATAAGTTAAAGTTTCCATTAATAGATACTGATTTATATTCTCATTTCTACGGGAATATATGGCAACCGCCTAAAATATAATATTTTAAAATAGCTGTTATTATATATGTTTATGCCTTTGGATTCTCCTTAGGTAAACATATTCGTATGCTTCATTTATTAATGATTTGCTTACGGTTTTTATAGTAAACATTCATAAAATTTTAAAATGTTAGATAATATTATAAAGTTTAGTATCAAGAACAAGTTTGTTATTGGTATTTTAACTGTTGTTTGGATAATTTGGGGTGTGTGGAGTGCTCAGAAATTACCTATTGATGCAATACCTGACATCACTAATAATCAGGTTCAAATTATTACTTCAAGCCCAACTCTTGCAGGACAAGAAGTTGAACAATTTGTTACTTTTCCAATAGAGCAAAGTATTGCAAATGTGCCAGATATTGAAGAAATAAGAAGTATTTCAAGATTTGGTTTATCAGTTATTACTGTTGTTTTTAAAGAAAATGTAGATATTTATTTTGCTCGTCAGTTAATTGGTGAACGACTAAAACAAGCACAAGAAGAAATTCCACAAGGTGTCGGAATTCCAGAGCTTGCCCCTGTTAGTACTGGTTTAGGTGAAGTATACCAATATATTCTTCATCCGAAAAAAGGAAGTGAAAAGAAATATACTGCAAAAGATTTACGTACAATGCAAGATTGGATTGTAAGAAGACAGTTAAATGGAACACCTGGTGTAGCTGAAATAAATAGTTTTGGTGGTGAGTTGAAACAATACGAAGTTGCAATTAATCCCGATAAATTAAAAGCAATGGGAGTGAGTATTTTAGATGTTTTTACTGCACTAGAGAATAATAACCAAAATACTGGTGGTGCTTATATTGATAAAAAGCCTAATGCTTATTTTATAAGAGGTATCGGTCTTGTGACTTCTTTAAAAGATGTAGAAAATATTGCAGTAAAAAATGATGATGGAGGAAGTGTTCCAATTTTTGTAAAAGATGTGGCTAATGTTCGTTTTGGAAGTGCGATACGTTATGGGGCAATGACCTACAATGGACAAGTAGATGCTGTTGGTGGAGTTGTGATGATGCTGAAAGGAGAAAATTCTAATGAAGTTGTTAATAGGGTTAAGGATAAACTTCCAACAATTCAGAAATCTCTACCTGCAGATGTTGTTATAGAACCTTATTTGGATAGAACTGATCTTGTAGGAAGAGCAATAAAAACGATTGAAAAGAATTTAATTGAAGGTGCATTGATTGTAATTTTTGTTCTTGTTTTGTTTTTAGGAAATTTCCGTGCAGGTTTAATTGTTGCTTCAGCCATTCCGTTATCATTATTATTTGCACTTGGAATGATGAATGTATTTGGTGTAAGTGCCAATTTGATGAGTTTAGGTGCTATTGATTTTGGATTGATTGTCGATGGTTCTGTCATTATTGTAGAGGCTACTTTACATCATTTGGGATTAAATAAAAAAATACGAAGACTTACACAAAAAGAAATGGATGAAGAAGTTTTTCTTTCTGCTTCTAAAATTCGTAGTAGTGCAGCTTTCGGAGAAATAATAATTCTTATTGTTTATATTCCTATTTTAACGTTGGTTGGTGTTGAAGGCAAAATGTTTTCGCCTATGGCAAAAACAGTAGCTTTTGCAATTATAGGAGCGTTAATTCTTTCAATGACTTATATTCCGATGATGAGTGCTTTGTTTTTATCTAAAAACATAAATCCAAAACCTACATTCTCAGATAGAATAATGGATAAACTTTATAGTATATATAATCCTCTTTTAAGAAAAGCTATAAAAGTAAAATATATAATAGTAACAATTACGGTTACTACGTTTGTAATTTGTGCATTTATTTTTAGTCGTATGGGAGGTGAGTTTATTCCACAATTACAAGAAGGAGATTTTGCATATCATTGTATTTTACCACAAGGTAGTTCATTAAGTCAGAGTTTAGAAACATCTATGCAAGCATCTAGAATTATAAAAGAATTTGATGAGGTAAAAATGGTAATTGGTAAAACAGGATCTGCTGAAGTTCCTACAGATCCTATGCCACCCGAAGCAACGGACATGATGGTTATTCTAAAACCTCAAAATGAATGGAAAACAAAAAAAACTTATGATGAATTGGCGAATGAAATTTCAGAGAAATTAGAGGTTATTCCTGGTGTTTTCTTTGAAAAAAATCAACCAATACAAATGAGATTTAATGAGTTGATGACAGGGATTCGTCAGGATGTTGCGGTTAAAATATTTGGAGAAAATTTGGATTCGTTATCTATTTATGCAGATAAAGTTGGTAAAATTATTCAATCTATTGATGGGGCAACAGATCCACAAATTGAGCGTATAAGTGGTTTACCGCAAATAAATGTAGAATATGATAGAACACGTTTAGCAAATTATGGTTTAAGTGTTTTAGATGTAAATGATGCTTTAAGTACTGCTTTTGCAGGAAAGTCTGCAGGGCAAGTTTTCGAAAATGAACGTCGTTTTGATTTGGTTGTTCGTTTAGATAGTATAAATCGTACTAATATTAATGATGTTAATAACTTGATGTTGGCAACGAATAGTGGAAACCAAATTCCTCTTTCACAAGTTGCTAATATAAGTTACAAATTAGGACCAGCACAAATAAGTCGTGAAGAAGGTAAAAGAAGAATTGTTATTGGATTTAATGTAAAAAATAGGGACATAGCAAGTGTGGTTAAAGATATTCAATCTAAGTTAGACAAAGAGATAGTATTACCTCCAGGATATTATTTTACATATGGAGGGCAATTTGAAAATTTACAAGCAGCAAGTAAGCGTTTAATGATAGCAGTACCTATTTCGTTATTTTTAATTTTTATGTTATTGTATTTGACATTTAGATCAATGAAACAAGCTTTTCTAATTTTTACAGCTATTCCAATGAGTGCTATAGGAGGAGTTTTAGCTCTTTTAATTAGAGATATGCCTTTTAGTATTAGTGCCGGAATCGGTTTTATTGCTTTGTTTGGTGTTGCTGTTTTAAATGGGATTGTATTAATAGGAACATTTAATACTCTAGAAAAAGAAGGTATGACGGATGTTTATACTCGAGTATTTGAAGGAACAAAATCACGTCTTCGCCCTGTTTTGATGACAGCAGCAGTTGCTTCTTTTGGTTTTTTACCTATGGCGATAAGTACAAGTGCTGGCGCAGAAGTTCAAAAACCTTTAGCTACTGTTGTAATAGGAGGTTTAGTTACTGCTACATTTTTGACATTATTTGTTTTACCAATGTTATATATTATTTTTTGTACAACTAACTTCAATTTCAAACATAGAAGATTAAAACCTATAACATTTTTTATTGTAATTGGATTTTTGTTTTTAACAAGCACTACGAATGCTCAAACATCAAAACTATTAACATTAGATCAAGCCTTGGATATAGCCTTGAATAATAATGAGAGAATAAAATCAAAAAAATTAGATATTAGTTCGACTGAAGTATTAAAGAAAACAGCTAATGAATTACCAAAACTTGGATTTGAAGCACAACTAGGGCAATATAATAGCCCAAAGTTTGATCAATCTTATTCTATCTCTCAGAATATTCCATTTCCTACTTTGTTTAAAGCAAGAAAGGAACTTATACAGCAAGAAGTAAAAAGTAAAGAAATAGAGAAAGAAGTTTCTATTAATGAGATGGTGAAGCAAATACGTACGTTATATCAACAAATTGAATATTTAAATAATAACGAAACTAAATTAAATGAACTTGATCAATTATATCAGGATTTTATAAGAATAGCAACTGTAAGATATAATGCAGGTGATATTAAAAAAATCGAAATTAATACTGCTGAAACTCAGAAAGGAGAAATAAATCTTTTAATACAACAAAATGAAGTATTTCTTCAAAATGCCTATAAAAGCCTTAAAGTATTATTAAATACAGAGGAATCATTTGAAATTGTTGCTGATAAAAATTATGAACCATTAAAACTAGAAAATATTCTTGATAATTCTTTAATAGCAAATCACCCTTTAATTAGATCTTTATATCAAGAAATGGAGGTTTTAGAAAAATCTAAAAGTGTTGAAAAAGCAGAAGGTTTACCCGATTTTACTTTAGGCTATTCCAATCAGTCGCTAATTGGTATGCAGGATTTTAAATCTGGAGAAAGATATGCAAATTCAGGAAATAGATTCAGTTATGTAAATGTTGGAGTTTCTATTCCTTTAACTTTTGGAGCAACGAAAGCACGTATAAAATCTATTGATTATCAAAAACAAATGATAGAAAGTACAGTGAAATTTCAACAACAACAAATGTCTACAATTTTAAGTAATACAATTAGTCAATACCAACAAGATGTTAAACAGTTTTATTATTATAAAAATCAAGCATTACCTAATGCTGAAAAAATAGTAAAAGCCGCACAACTTGGTTATAAAACAGGAGAAATTTCATACGTAGAGTATCTTTTTGCTTTACAAACAGCAACGAATATTCAACTTAAATACTTAGAATCTATTCAAAAAGTAAATGAATCTGTCATTCAAATTAATTCTTTAATCAATCAATAAAATGAAAAATATAAAATATATAACTTTTGTTTCAATAATCACTTTGCTGTTATTTACGAATTGTAGACAAAAAGAAGTGAAGGAGGTTGAACCTAAAATAGAGGTTAAAAAAGATAATCATGAAGAAGAGCCAATAACAATTACAACGCTTATAGAAGAACAGATGAAAGCGGTAGGAGTAACGTTAGGAACGATAGAAAATAGAGATTTGATGGCAACGATAAAAGCTAACGGAAATCTTCGGGTTCCTAATAATAGTAAAGCTTCTGTAACATCTATTTATGGAGGTGTTATTAAATCTTTGCCTGTAGAAATTGGTGATTATATAAAGAAAGGTCAAATTGTTGCTACAATTTCGAATCCAGAATTTATTCAAATTCAGGAACAATATTTAACAGTTAGTAGTAAGATTACTTATGCAGAGCAAGAATATAATAGACAAACAGAATTATTTAATAATGATGCAGGAGCTAAAAAAAATCTTCAGAGTTCTACAACAGAATTAAAATCTTTGAAATCTCAACTTGCTTCATTAAAACGTCAATTACAATTAATGGGGATTAATCCAGCAAAAGTAAGTAATAAGAATTTTCAATCGGGATTAGTTATTACTTCTCCAATAAGTGGTTATGTAAGTAATGTTATTGCTCAGATTGGTAGTTATGTAGATATTTCTTCACCAATTGTAGAACTAATTGATAATAATTCTATTCATCTTGATTTACAGGTTTTTGAAAAAGATTTACCTAGAATGAGAGTTGGTCAAATTGTTCAATTTAGATTAACTAATAATCCTGAAATTGATTATAGAGCAAAAGTTTATAGTATAGGTTCATCATTTTCAAGTGATAGTAAAACTATTTCTGTGCATTGCGATGTTATAGGAAGTAAGCAAGGTCTTATTGATAATATGAATATCACAGGAATTGTAGGAATTGATAGATCAGCAACGCCTGCAGTTCCTAATGATGCTATTGTGGAAGCAGATGGTAAATTTTATATTTTTGTTCAAACCAATAAAAAAAATGAAGAACATAAAACTAAAGATAATGAGCATGATGAAGGAATAGAAGATCATGGACATGAATCTGAAAAAAATACTAATAAGAATGTAAAGAAACAATTGAAAAGTATAAATTTTGAAAAGATAGAAATAGTAAAAGGAACTTCAGAATTTGGATTTACTGGTATAACTCCTATAAATGATATTGGTAAAGATGTAAAAGTGGTGATTAAAGGAGCTTTTTTTATTAATGCAAAAATGAGTGATTCAGGAGGAGAACATGCTCATTAATTATTGAACATTTTAATTAAAATAGCTAAATTATTTAGTGTTATTTGAATCCGAAGGAGTAAAATTCTTCGGATTTTTTTACATATTATTTTATATCTAGGTTCATTTATAATGAGTTTTCTTATCTATTTTATTTATAAAACTATAAAAGTAATTATTTTATACAAAATACTTTGTTATACAAAATACTTTGTTATATTTGAATTATGAATGAGAATTTTAAAAATAAATGGATATCCCAATTAAAAAAAGGGACACTCTCTTATATTGTTTTAAATATACTTTCAGATGGAAAAGAATATTATGGATATGAATTAATTACCGGGATAAAAGAGTTAACAAGTATAGATATTGCCGAAGGAACTTTATATCCTTTACTTGTTAGGTTAAAAAACGAAGAACTTGTAGATTTTTCATGGAAAGAGCAAAAATCAGGTATTCCTCGAAAATATTATACAATTACCGAAGAAGGTAAATCTACTTTTCTTACGATGAAAGATTATTGGATTGATCTTAATAACACTATAAATAAATTATAATTATGAAATTTAAAGAAGTAAATTTTAATGATGAATCTGCCCAAAGAATATACATACAATATTTTGATAGAGTAAGAAATGTAATAAAAAGTCTTAGTAAAGAGAGCCAAAATGATATATTACTTGAAATTAATAGTCATATTTACGAATCATTATTGAATTCAAATAAAAGTGAGGTTGAAAATATTTTAGATGTCACAGAAAAACTTGGAAATCCAGAAGTATTCTTGAAAGAATTAGTTGGAGAAAAAAGATTATATGAAGCAACCAAATCTTTTAATCCTATAAAAATATTTAATGCTTTACTAATGAATATCACAAATGGAGTCTCTTATATTATTTTTTTAATACTTTATTTATCATTATTCTTTTTTATTTTTCTGAGTATTAAAAAGATATTAGATCCTAAGAATATAGGTTTTTATTATTTAAAAAATAAATTCTTTGTACTAGGTAAGCTAAAAAGTACTTCTTTCAATTATTATCAATACGAACAGCTTGGAAATTGGTTTATTCCTGTAATGATTATCTGTTCTATTACATTGTTTTTTATAATTACTCTCCTCCTTAGATTAAAGAAACAATTTCAAAAAACAATAATATGAATTATCTAAAATTTTTTGTTCTATCTGTAATTTTTAGTTTACCAAACAATACATCTTTTGGTCAAATTCAAACTATAGATACACTATCTCTTTCAAACTATTTTGAAGAGTTATCTTCCAATGATAAATTTATGGGAAGTGTGAGTTTATTAGCGAATGATAAAATTATTTATAGTAAATCATTTGGATATAGTGATATAGAATCAAAAATAAAAGCAAACAATACAACTGATTATAAAATAGGTTCTATTTCTAAGCTTTTTACTTCTGTACTGATTTTAAAAGCAATTGAAGATAAAAAATTGAATTTAGAAACTAAATTGAGTGATTTTTATCCCAAAATAATAAATGCTAATAAAATAACAATTAAAAGTTTATTGAACCATTCTAGTGGTATTTATAGCATAACTGATGATGAAGATTACTTAGATTGGAATACAAATAAAATATCAGAACAAGATGTTTTAAATAAAATAATGATTCATCAATCTTTGTTTGAGCCAAATTCGAAAAATGAATACAGTAATTCTAATTATATACTTTTATCATTTATATTACAAAAAATATATAAAACAGACTATGCTCATATTTTAGAAAAAAATATCATCAAGCCTCTAAAGTTAAAAAACACTTATTTTGGAATTTATAAAAAATCAAAATACACAACTAATTCTTATAGTTTTGGAAACGGTTGGGTAAAACAAAATGAAACACATTATTCTGTTCCATTAGGAGCAGGAGCAATAATAAGTAATTCGACAGATTTAGTTTTTTTTATAAATGATTTATTTAATCTGAAAATAATCAATAGAAAAAGTTTAGACACGATGCTAACATTCTCTAATAAATACGGATTAGGTATATTTGATATGTCTTTCGAAAATCATTTTGGAGTAGGGCATGATGGAGCAATTGATGGATACAAATCAATTGTGTCGATTTTTCCAAAAGAAAAAGTTTCTTATGCAGTAGTATCTAATGCATTAAACTATAATATAAATCTTATTTCAAGTACAATTTTAAATGCTATTTTTAATCATACTATTGAAATACCAAGTTTTGATGAAATTGTATTTACAGAAAAAGAATTAGATAAATTTCTAGGTGTTTTTTCAGGAAAAGGATTGCCTTTCAAAATTACTATTTCAAAAGAGAATTTAAAGCTTGTAGCCCAAGCAACAGGACAGGCTTCTTTACCATTAGATGCTATTCAAAAAAACGTTTTTACATTTGATAAAGCAGGTATAAAACTAACATTTAGTGAAAATGGAAAAAAAGTAGTTCTTACACAAGCTGGACATGAAATAGAATTAGAAAAAGAATAAGAATAAGTAAAATATAACTTTATTTTCAATACAAAATTTTTGAAAATAAAAAAACCAGCATTATATGCTGGTTTTTTATACTTTATATTTATTGAAACATATCTTTTACACGTTCAAAAAATGATTTTTCATTTTTCGAAGGCTCAGGAGAAAAATGATCATCATCTCTCATTTTCTCAAAGAAAGCTTCTTGTTCTTTAGAAAGATGAGTAGGAGTCCAAATGTTTACATGTACAAATAAATCTCCTTTACCATAACCATTTAAATCTGGTAAACCTTGACTTTTTAAACGTAAAACTTTTCCTGATTGAGTACCTTTTTCAATCTTGATCTTTACTTTTCCATTTACTGTAGGAATTTCTTTAGAAGAACCTAAAATAGCATCAGGAACAGAAACATATAAATCAAAATGAAGGTTGTTACCGTCACGTTTTAGTGTGTCGTGTTCTTCTTCTTCAATCAAAACAAGTAAATCTCCAGGAACACCATCAAAAGGAGCATCATTACCTTTTCCACGAACTTGTAATTGAATACCTTCTCTTGCTCCAGCAGGAATTTTAATATCTATTGTTTCTTCAACTTTTATTAAACCTTGGTTATTAGCACCAGATGGAATTTTATCAGCAACCTTACCAACACCTTGACATGTAGAACAAGTTGTAGCAGTTTGCATTTGTCCTAAGAAAGTATTTGTAACACGAACTTGTTGACCAGAACCACCACATGTAGGACACGTTTTAGAAGTAACTCCGTCGGCTTGTTTAAAACGTTTAACTTTCACTTTCTTTTCGCAACCGTTAACCATTTCTTCAAGATTCAGTTTTACACGAATACGTAAATCGGAACCTTTCATTCTACGAGGACCACGAGATTGACCTCCGCCAAATCCGCCGAAACCTCCGCCTCCGCCAAAAATATCACCGAAATGAGAGAAGATATCTTCCATATTCATTCCGCCTCCAGCACCGCCAAAACCTCCAGCGCCACCGCCCATTCCAGCATGACCAAATTGATCGTAACGGCTACGTTTTTGTTCGTCGCTTAATACTTCGTAAGCTTCAGCAGCTTCTTTAAATTTTTCTTCTGCCTCTTTGTCACCAGGATTTTTGTCAGGGTGATATTTTATAGCAAGTTTACGATAAGCTTTCTTGATGTGTTCTGAAGTTGCAGATTTTTCAACTTCTAATATTTCGTAATAATCTCTTTTAGATGACATTTTTTTTAATTCTTAATTTTATAGTCCAACAACAACTTTTGCATAACGTACAACTACGTCATTCAATAAATAACCTGTTTCTACAACATCAACAATTTTACCTTTTAAATCCTCTGTTGGAGCAGGGATTTGAGTAATTGCTTCGTGGAAATCAGTATTAAAATCGTCGCCAGCCTTTACTTCCATTTCTTTTAGACCTTTAGCACGTAAAGTCTCAGTTAATTTATTACTAATCAACTCAACTCCTTGGTATAAAGTATCATCTTCAGATTTCTGAATTTGATTTAATGCACGTCCAAAATCATCTAAAACAGGTAATAAAGATGTAATCACCTCTTTGTTAGCTGTCTTAAAAGTATCGATACGCTCGCGAGAAGTACGCTTCTTGAAGTTATCAAACTCAGCAAATAAACGTAAGTATTGATCTTTTTCTTTTGCTAATTGCTCTTTTACAATTTCTAATTCTGACTTTCCGACAGTCTCATTCTCTTTTTGATCTGAATTATTTTCAGTATCTTGAACGTTATCTTGTAGATTTTCGTTCTCTAATTCTTCATTTATATTTTGTTCAGACATATTCTTAGTTGTTTTGTTTCTGATAGAATCAAATAGTTTGCCAATGCGCATAGTGTGTCTTTTTGTCAGAATTCTATTTCTGAAAGCAGTTGCGAAATTAAGAAAATTATAATTAATGTAACCTTCATAATTATTTTTACAATTTGGGCAATCCCTTCGGGCCGCGCTTTTCGTTTCAATCTTTTTTTGATTGGTCATTGCATTGAGCGAATGTCGAAATGTATCCAATCAAAAAAGGATTTCCTCTTCAATCGCTATTGCAAATTAAGATTTGGGATGTTAGATTTTAGGAATAGATTATTTTTAATAAATTTTCTATTTTGTTAAGTTTTTATAAATAACTGTTTTATGTCAAATGGAGTGATTTTTTTCGAAAAGAAAAAGCAGAAAAATTCTATCGAAATCTAAGACAGAAAAAACTTTATTTATTATGTTTTATTGAGTTTTTAGAAATATTATTCTTCATTATTTTCTTACAAATATCTGTCTGTAATATTTGTTTAGCAAACCGTTTTCAGAATTTTGTTCAAGTATTAATTTTTCAACTCTCGGTTTTAATGTTTCATATTCGTTTTGTTGAATTTTTGTTCGATTTTCAATACTTCCTAAAAATACCATTTTATAAAAAGGGTTTTCAGAATCTAATTCGCAAGCTCTGCATAATAATTCTTGGCCTAATTCTTCTAATTCATCATAATCACCAAACTCATAAGGGAAAATTGAAATGGTATATCCTGTTATAAAATTAAACTCAGCTAAATTTTTAAATTTTTCAATCCCTAATTTTAATTCTTTATTCAGTTCTATATTTAAATTTTCATTTTTAATAATTGTAAAATTACCATTCACATCTTCAATCATTGACCAGAGAAAAAAGAAATAATATTTCCAAATTTTAAAATTTGTGGGATTTAAGTTTAAAAGAGATTTATAACTTATAAATGCTTCATTATATTTTTCTTTAGATTCAAGAATAAATATTTTTTCAAGATTTTTTTCCATTATGTCTTCTAAGATAAATTTTGAATTAATATTTGCTAATATCATTTTGTATGGGGTTATTTTTCCCAAGGATTTTTCATTTTTTCGAAATCAACCCATTCTTTTAATTTTGAAATTAAGCTAATTCCTGCAAAAGTGATAGTGTCTTCGTGAGTAATATAAATTACCCAATCTCCATTTTTGTTTGTAATGAATTTATCTGAACCAGAAATTTTTTCAATTTCAATCTTCTCTAAGGTAAACTTTTCATTGAAGTCATTTAAAACAATTATTGTTTCATTTTTTGTTTGAATAAAATTTTCAATAATTTTAATGTCATAGTTTTCTTTTAGCTTAGTATAATTAAAATAACATATTTCATTGTTTAAATTGACATCAATCGGATCATCTAAAGGAATCCAAAAAAATGGAATATTAATTTTCCATTTTTCATATAATTTTTTTTCTATTGTCAAATAATTTATCATTTTTAGTTTTTTTGATTTCTAAAAATTATTTTATTAATAATTAAACTTAAAAATATTGAAAATTAATAAAATTTAAAAACTAGTGGATGTTCTTATTTATAATAAAGATAATCCTTCAAAAAATAGCTTTTAAAAAAATGTGATTTTGTATCAAAAAATATAGTTGTGCAATAGTTAGCGATATTAACGGGGGTTATTTATTAAGGATTCCTCTATTATTACTATCTAATAAAAATTGTTCAATTTTTTCATTTTCAAATCCACAATAATTCAATATACAGCAAATAAGTAAAATACGTAGTTCTTTTGTTATTAGATAAAGTTCATAACCATCTAAGGTTTTAGGCTTTTCACTTTTATTCATGAAATGTGAATAATAATTACGAGAGTCTACAACAACTTGAATATCGATTTTTAATTTATTAATAAATTGTATGTTGTTGAATTCTTTAATAAGAGATTGAAGTCGTTGCCTTAATATCATTTGTTTTTGAATTCTAAATCTTGTATGAAAACCTTCTAGAGCTTGTACTATTATTAAAAAGTCTAAACTATCAAAAGTATTAGTAAAACTAATACTTTTGATAAGATGTTTCTTGATTGGTATTATATTAAAGTTATCACTATACCATTTTTGAATTATTCTTGGGAAATCTGTATTAATTTGAGAGTAATTGAATAAGAAATAATCATTTTTTGATGTATTATTATTTATTTTTTCTTCTGATTTATAATATAATTTTATTGGATGAAAAATTTTGTTTGATTTAATCATCTGATATTGTGATTCATCAATTAGAATAATATTGGATGCTTTTACAGTAGTTAAAGTTGCCAATGATATGAAATTTTCAAATTCAAAGATGTCATGAATAAAATCCTTAAATGAGACTTCATTTTTCTTATTTATTTTAAAATATGTATATTGTTCTAAAATTTTCTTTTCTGAATAATGTGATTCATTATAATCAACATTTTTTTTAATTTCTAAAATTGTATTATCGTTTAATATTACTGATGTTATTGGTTTATCGTTTTCTTCATAGTCAATAGAGACATTAATCTTTTTAATTCCTACATTTTTTTTATTGAATTGAATAGATTTTTTTATAGCTCCAGGATAGCACCAAGTGGTTAATAATGGCATAAGAATTTTTGATGATTTGAATCTCTTATCGTCGATATTGTCTATATGAATACCTACTAGGCAATATTGAATATTATAAAATGATAATGAAAATTCACAACCTAAATTTTGTTTTCCTTGTGAAGGAAAACAATTAATTAGAGATATTTTTTTTGCATCAGATGTTATACCCCAAATTATATCAATAGTTTCCCTTTCTAGAAAATTTATTATTGGATTTTCTGATTTACTAAAACTATCAAATAATTCCAACCTAATAGAATTATTAGGTTGATAATTTAATATTCCAGCAATTTTATTGTTAGGATTTGATGATATATACCAATAACCTTTATACTCAAATGATTCATTCATTTTCTGAAAATAATTTCTACTAATGAGGTCAAAGCTGTAAGCCTTTAGTAAATTTAATAAAAAAAACAGTTTTTGATGGGTAAAATAGGGTAGAAGTTCAATTTTTTACTAACCTAAAACAATAGTTTTTTATTATTTTCTAAATTTAAGAAAAAGTCAATATAAAAAGCTTTTGTGGATTAAAATGTACAAACTTTTAATTTATTGTTTAATCCATTATTTTACTAAAAAGATTTTATCTGGAGTCTTTTTAATTTTTTATTATTGGGATTGAGAAAGGATTATTATCATTTTTTTCACGAAACAAATCAATTGTGTTAAATTTTGAATTTATTTTACCATACTTGAATTGGAATTTCCTTTTATCAAAATCCTTGAAATGAATAGTATCGTTCTTAATTTCATAAAAACCTTTTGTTTTCTCTATTCCGAAACAGATACTTTCGTAAGTGAATTTATTATTTTGTTTTAATTTTATTGTTGATGTACAATTTGCTGATCCTTTAACTTGTGCAAAGTACAAATTTTTACCTTCAAATTTTTCAAAGTTTATTATTCCTGTTGGTTTTATAATGATTAAAAGTAAACTTAATGTCATAAATAGGAGCAAAAAGTTTCGCTTTTTATTAGTGAATTTATCTCTGCTTGAAATGTAAACTTGCCTTATCAGTTCAATAGACAAAATGAAAAATATCATAAAAAGAACAATAAAAATTGGAGAAATTAAAATTCCAAATTCTCCTTCCCAAAAATAACTTGTATTAATTATTAAAAACAATATAAGAGTTAATGTAAATTGTAATGGATATTCTTTTATCACGGTGTTTTTCTAAGGTTGAAGTTAACTTATATATCTATGTAAATATAGGGTACTTTTTTTACTATCTAAATTACAAAAACGATTGAAGTGGAAATCCTTTTTACGAAGCCTTTTAGCGAAGTAAAAAGATTGGGAACGAAAAGCGTTTCCCGAAGGGTTTGCGCAAATAATTTTATTTTTTATAAATCTAAAAGAATATGAAATTGAATAACGTTTTTTATAGTTGTTTTGAATATATTTCATAAAAAAAACACTTTCTGAAATAGAAAGTGTTTTATAGAAAATAAATATTTTTTTGATGAATGTATTTTTAGAATTTGAAATTTATTTTAGCATTAAAAAATCGACCTGTTAAATAGTTTGGCATGGTATAAACTGCTGGAGAATTAACGTCTCTAATCCATGAGTTACTGATTTGGTTTTTGATATCAAAAACATTAAAAACATCAACACCAATAGATACTTCTTTGAAATTACTCCAGAATGTACCTTTAGATGGTTTTAGTTCTTTTTGATTGACCAATTCTTTTACAAAACCAATATCAACACGCTTGTAGGCAGATAATGTAGTTTGATAATCGTAAGGATCAGAAAATTGAGGAGCGCCGTTTGGTAATCCAGAAGCATAAACCATATTTACATTTACCTTAAAAGAAGGTAAGAAATCCATGTAATCTTGGAAAAATGCAGAAAACTTAAACCTAGGATCAGTTGGTAAAGGAATATTTCCTCTGTTATCAATATTTTGATATGCTCTGGCATAAGATGCCGAAAACCAAGAGTCAATTCCAGGTACAAATTGTCCGTATAAACGCATATCCAATCCATAAGCATAACCTTTGGAATTGTTATCTGCTGTATATCGAATACGAACGTTATCTACATAATAAGGATTTAAATCTTGTAGTATTTTATAATACAATTCTGTTGTTAATTTAAAAGGACGATCCATCCATTTGAATTCATAATCGTTACCTGCAATAAAATGAATTGATTTTTGAGATTTTACTTTATCATTCAATGAACCATCTAATCGTCTTATTTCGCGATAGAATGGAGGTTGATAATAAATTCCTGTTGAAAAACGGAATAACATATCGCTTTTCCAATCGGGTTTTACTGCAATTTGTGCTCTTGGAGAAATGTCTGTTTCGTTGTTGAAATCCCAATAGGTTGTACGTAAGCCAGCATTTAAAAATACTTTTGTATCATTCCACATATATTTTCCAGTGTATTGCGCATAACCAGAAATACGATTGGTTTTTATATTGTTTTTTGAATTAACATAATATTGCAAATTAAGTCCATTGCTAGGAGTTGGTGTTACAACATATCCAGCAGAGTCTATAACTTGCCACTCGTTCCAAAGATCCCGAATATCTTCTTGCTGATATTTTAATCCCCATTCAATATTATTATTTCCATTTATTTTGTATTTACCTTTATGTTGTATTCCAGTAACAAGTGCATCGAAATTATTTCGTGCATGATCTAGTTGTGTACCAACATCTGTAGTTGAGGTTGCATTTCCTTTTTCATCAACTTCAGAAATAAAATAAGAACCTTGAATATCAAAATATTCTTGTTCTTTTGAATGATAAGCAAAAACATCCAAAGCTAAATCTACTTTAGAATTTGGTTGATAAGTAAATGATAAATTACCTGTTTCTGTACCATATTTATCATCTTCTTTACCATTGTAATAAACTGTTAATAATAATGGATTATCTGATCGATTGATGTAAGTATCACGTTTTATAGGAAACATTTCGTAACGAGAACGGGAAACAGTTCCTAGAAATGCAATGTTCCATTTATCATTCAGTTTATAGTTGATGTTGGTTTGTACATCATAATACTGTGGGTTGAAATTAGTATCACCTTTTAAAGTATTTAAAACTAAATTTCTATTCTGATAACGAGCTCCAATAATAGCGGAAAGTTTTTTGTTTTTTGAAGCTCCACCAATAGTAGCGCTTCCTCCCATAAGACTAGCTTCTAATTGTCCTTCTAGTTTTTGAGGGCGTTTGTAGGTTACGTCAAGTACAGAAGACATTTTATCACCATATTTAGCCTCCCATCCACCTGCAGAAAAATTAATAAATTCTGTCATATTTGGGTTTACAAAACTTAATCCTTCTTGTTGACCAGAACGAATAAGTTGAGGTTTGTAAACTTCCATTCCATTTACATAAATCAAATTTTCGTCATAATTACCTCCACGAACCATGTATTGAGAACTTAATTCAGTATTAGAATTTACGAAAGGTAATGTTTTCAATAGATCAGTTACTCCACCAGTAAGGCTTGGTCCTTGCTGCATTTGAGCAGCACTAAGACTTGTGCTTTGTAAAGGTTTATTACTATTGGATTGAAATGTAATAATAGCTTCATCTAATTCAATCGCCTTATTTTTATCAGGAACTAATTGAATAAATAATTGTTTTTTATTTTTATCTCTTAAACTAACTGTTTGTGCATAAGATAAATAATTATTGTAGTTAAATGTTACTGTTACAGATTGATTGGATGGTATATCTATTTTAAAATCTCCATCCTGATTTGTGAAATAAGACTTATCTGCTACAATAATTTCTGCTTTATCAATAGGTTTTTTATTTTCATCAACAATTTTTCCTGAAATTTGGGCTGTCTGTGCAAATAAAACTCCACCTAAAAGAGATAAACTTATTGTACTAAGAAATCTTTTTGAATGGAGCAGAGTAGGTTGCTGTATTGTTTTTTTCATCTCTAACGTTTAGTTCTAATTGATGGTCTCCAACCGATATTTGTTCTTTATTTAAATTGATTGTTAATCGTTTAATTTTTTGATCATATTCGGCTAATACCCATTTACCATCTATATAAGCTTTATAATCTTTTATTCCTGAATGTTCATCGTTTATTGTAAACCGAATGATTGAATTAGCATTAGAAAATTGACTATTTGCTTTGATGTTTAACGGAGTAATTGTTGGTTTAGTATTATCTATCATAACAGAAAAAACGCCAAACTCTTTCACATGACTTACAAGCTTACCATTTTTTAATTCTGTTGCTTCATAACTTTTTTTCCAAATACCTCTTTTTTGATATTCTCTTACAATAACAGCTTTATCAAGTTGTGCTGTTGGTATTTCAGGATTAGGAGTAATTACAATAGTGTAAGCGTTATGAACAGGTATATTATAGTCGCCTACCCAATGTTTGCCATTTTTAAAAAAATAACTTAAATCAAAGTCTTCATAAAAACTATTTTTAGGAAAAAATAACTCAATACCATCAGTTTTAAAATAATTTTCTTTATTCCAAAACATAGGGTTAGTCTGTGGAAGTTTTACAGAATCTATATATTCTTTTCCATTTACAGTAAATTGTTGAGAAGTAATATTTCCTGCATAATCAGAAACTTCTATTCTAATTTTATATGTTTTACCATTTTCTATTGTTAAAACTCCATTATTATTTAAATTAGAAAAAATACGAAGTGGATTTCCATCTTTTACAAAAGCTTGATATACCCAGCTATTATTTTTCTGAATGTCACCATAATCACAAACACTATTAATAGCTCTTACTTCATCAAAAGAAAAACGATTAGCTGTAAATGTATAAATAGGTTGTTCGTCAACAAAAACATTTAATTGATAGATACCGTTATTGTTTTCTGCTCCATTTAGCTTATCATAGGCTTTAACTCCAAAACCAATAGCTCCTGCTGCCGAAATTGTTCCGTTGTTAGATACAAGAATTCGATTTGTTTTTTCATTTACATTACCATAAATTGGGTAAGCATATAAGCTTAATATTGAGGGTTTTCTATTATCAGGAATATCAAATCCAAAATAAAATGGATTGATAGGTTCTTCTGATTTTGTATCTCTAATTTCAAAGTGTAAATGTGGACCACCAGAGCCACCAGAATTTCCAGAAAGAGCTATTGTATCACCAGATTTTATGGGGAAATCTTCTGGTTTTGGATAGACATCTATTTTAAAAGTTTCATGAGCATATTGTTGTTTACGTATATATTCTTGTATTTCTGGTGAAAATTCACGTAAATGAGCATAAACAGATGTATATCCATTTGGATGATCAATATACAGAGCATTACCATAGCCAGTGGGAGATATATTAATCCTAGAAATATAACCATCTCCAATTGCTTTAACCTTTAAACCTTCTCTTTGTTGAGTTTTTATATCCAATCCTGAATGAAAATGATTTGTTCTTAATTCTCCAAAATTAGCTGCTAAATAATTATTTATTTCTAAAGGATTTTGAAATGCATTTTTTGGATAAGTAATTGGATTTGGCTGTTCGGCTCGTTGTCCAAAAACAATAGAAGTTAAAATTAAGTTTAGAAAAATAGGTTTTATCACAATGAAGATTTTTATTAAATTTTTGCTAAAAATAAACTAAATCTTTTAAACTTATTTTTTTTACAATAAAAATAAGTTTTTATCTAGTAGAAGAGTAATTTATTAAGTATTTGACTAAATATTAAATGTTAAAAATAATCTTAAAATATATAGTTGTCTTATTTTTTTGTTAAGATTAAATTTCTTTTATCCATAAGTGTTTTCAATTAATTGAGGATTATTGTTGTTTTTATTTTTATAATTATTTACTAAATAATTATAAATTATTTTAATTATTTATTTTTTTTATTGTGCTGTAAATCAATACATTTGATAGGACTAAAATAAATTTATGATAAAGCAAATTACAAGCTTAGTTGTTTTTGCCACCTCCTATTTAATAAATGCACAGGTTGGTATTAATACAGAAAATCCACAGAGAACTTTCCATGTAAATGGAGAATTTCAAGTAACAAATGAAATTAACGTAGGAGGCACAGAAAGTACCAAAGGAGATCCTGGAGAAAATGGACAAATATTATTTTCTCAAGGTGAAAATAAACCTCCATTATGGGGAAATCTTGATGATATTAATGTTCCTGTAGAAGCAGGTTTTATTAATAAAAGTTCTTCACAATCAATTACAGCAAATGTAGCAACCCTTATTACATTTAATACAACTCTTCTAAACTTACAAAATTATGCTATTCCTCAACCCACTAATAATTCTAATTCTTTTAAAATAGTAAAATCAGGTTATTATCAAGTAACTTCTTATATTCACTATAATATTAATCAGTCAGGGACTGCAACGACTACATTGATTAAAAATAATTCTACAATTGTAAGTAATGTTTCAGGGTATTCGTCTTTAAGTAATATAGATCATAATACTACAAATACAATATTTTTAAATAAAGATGATAGTATAACTTTAAATGGAAAGTTTACATCTAATGCATCTGTTAGTATAGCAAGTTTATCTCTTCAATTTTTAGGAAATTAAAATATATGAAAAAAAAATATTCATTTATATTTTTGGCAAGCCTTAATTATTTTTGTTTTGCTCAAGTTGGAATCAATACCTCTTCACCAAAATCAACTCTTCATTTAAATGGAAGTTTACAAATTACGAAAGATTTAAATGTAGGAGGGACAGATACAAGTAGTGGTTATTCTGGTAAAGAAGGAGAAATATTAACGTCTAATGGAGTAGGTAAATCTCCAGAATGGATAGAACCAAATAAAATAAATATACCACAGGTTATAAATATATCAAATAGAACTACAACTGGTACTCTTGTCAATGCAAATACAGCGTGGAATATACAGTTTAATCATGTTGATCACGATTTATCAAGTTATATAACATATAATACTTCTAATTATACATTCATCATTAATAAATCAGGTTATTATTTAGTTAATTCGAATGCTAAGGCTACTATAATATGTGGTGCAAATAATGCTTGTGGAGGTACATATAAATTATCTTTATCTAGAAATGGAGCAGATATTTCGGCTAATAGTACAGGATATGATAGTACTAATAAAGAAATGCAAGAAAATTTAAGTACAACTACTTTTTTTAATAAAGGAGATATTATTAGAGTTGCTATTTCTTACACAAGAAATATGTATACAAATGAAGCTTCAGTGAGTTTTACTTATTTATCTGAATAAAAAAAAGTACATTATGAAAAATTGCAATAATTTATTAATATTATTATTTATTTTAATATTTAATGATTCCTATGCTCAGATTGGAATTAATACAAATACACCTCAAGAAGATCTGCATGTTAATGGAAATTTACAAGTTACTAAAGATATAATTTTAGGAGGAGATGCATCTAATAAAGGAAGTTCAGGGAATCAAAATGATGTTTTATCTTCACAAGGAGTAGGAAAAGCATCAAAATGGACTAAAATTGACGAAGTTTCAGTAATACCATATGTTATAGGAATATTTAATTTTCAATCCAATATGACAAATACTAGTGGAAGTACGACTCAAGTTAATTTTAACACTTTTACACCTATAAAAGATGATTATATTAATTTTAATGAAAATACTCATGAAATAACAATATCTAAAAAAGGATTTTATAGGTTTTATTCAAGTTTAGCAATAGATACAAGTCAAAATACACAAGGATATACTGCTGGTGAAGCAAGGTCATCTCTATTTAGAAATGACGTGTTATTAGTAGCAAAGTCAACTACTCATGGAGAAAGAACTTTAGTAGTTAATCATAATATTTATGGTATAGGTTATTTTAATGTAGGAGATAAATTAATTTTAAAAGTATATCGTTTTCAAAATTATCGTATCACTAGAGCTTCTTTAACATTATTATATTCTGGAGATAATGTCTAGCTTTTAATAATAGAAATAGAAAGTGTATAAAAATTTTTAATTTTATACACTTTTTTTTAAAACACTCCTTTTCAGAGGAATACCAAAAATCGAATAATAATTATTTTTTTATGTCGAAAGATGTAAAAAAAATGTTATTTTTGCAATAGAAGCTAGAATAATTGAAATTCTCAGGAGATGGAAAAAATGGAAAAATTTAATGAACTTGAAAACAAAGTTTTAAACCTTTTAGACCAACTAGAGAATTATAAAAATATATTAAAAGGTGCTGAAAACTCTATTCAAGAAGTTGAAAAATTGCAAAAGGAAATTGACTCTTTGAAAGATGACAACACTAGATTAAAAAATAAATTGAGAGATTCGCAAGCGAATAACTTACATTTAAATGAAGAGGTAAAACGATTAAAAGTCGTTAATGCAATGAGCGGAAATCAGGAGTATAAGCAAATGATGAAGCAGAGAATGAACAAATTAATAAAAGAAGTCGATACGTGCATCGCTCAAATTAAAACAAATAATTAAAAATAAAGAATGTCAACTCAACGAATTGAGATAAAAATTGCTTCACGTCATTACCCAAT
>NZ_DAMCLZ010000012.1:0-112726 GCF_032109125.1 Chishuiella sp. | reverse complement strand
GCGCCTGCTTTGGGAGCAGGAGGTCGCAGGTTCGAATCCTGCCACCCCGACAAAAGCCTTTGTAAGATTTACAAAGGCTTTTTTTATTTTTATAATTATGGATTACTCAATACTTGGTAAAAAGGAATCAGTACAATCATATATTTTTGGATTTTCATTCATATTAATCATGGTTATTTCTTCTCTCTATTTTGATGATAAAGAAATTATTCTTCCAGAAATTGCCGCATTGTCAATAGGAATTTTTACTTTCAGAGAAAATAAATGGTTACAGCAACCATTTCATATATTTTTACTCCCCTCAATTACAGCAATACTAGGTTTTGGAATAAATTTTCTTGCTATTCCATTTTTATTGAAACTTATAATTATTTTAATTGCTATGTTATTAATTCTTCGAATTTTTAAAAGTCAATTAGCACCTTCTTTAGCCACTGGCTTACTACCAATAGTAACAAATGCACATTCATTTTTATTTTTATTTGCTATTTTTATGTTCGTGTTCTTATTATTTATATTTATTAAATTATTTAAAATAAAACCAACAGAACAAACCTCTCCCGTAATATATGAAAGTCACAATAGATTATTAATTTGTCTATTTTTAATTTGGAGTGTGATTTGCCACTTTTCTGGTTATAATTACTATGCAGCAATTCCTCCAGTAATTGTTGTTGCTTTTGAATCATTAAATAATCCAGCACTAAAATTAAAAGTTCGATTAAAACGTATTTTAGCACTTTTTATATCTAGCATAATTGGCTGTTTAACTATAAAATATCTTAATAATTTTTTATTAGCTAGTTTTATAGATTTAATGATTGTTTCATCATTATTGTTTTTTTTAAACTTAAGATTACCTCCAGCTTTTGCAATGGTAATTTTACCTATGATTATGCCAGAAAAAACTATAGAACATTTACCATTAGCAACGTTTATAATGAGTACATTTTTTATAATGGGAATATTTATGATACAAAAACAATTATATCCTGATCCTATTGATTTTTAAATCATACAAGCAAGCTTTTATAAATACATATTTTATATATTTAAACTTTAATTTATTATAAGTGAATACAAAAGAAAATTCTAATCAAAAAGAATTAAAACGAGGACTTACAAATCGACATATCCAATTAATAGCTCTTGGAGGAGCAATTGGAACTGGTTTATTTTTAGGTATAGGTCCAGCTGCGGTTCTCGCAGGACCTTCTGTAATTTTAGGTTATGCTATTGCTGGAATCATAGCATTCTTTATCATGAGACAATTAGGAGAAATGGTAGTTAATGAACCTGTTTCTGGAAGTTTTAGCCATTTTGCTTATAAATATTGGGGACCTTTTGCTGGTTATGCTTCTGGATGGAATTATTGGATTCTTTATATATTAGTAAGCATGTCTGAACTTACTGCAATTGGCATCTACGTTCAGTTTTGGTGGCCAGAAATTCCTTTATGGTCTTCTAGCTTGTTCTTTTTTATTATAATAAACCTATTAAATCTAGCTTCTGTAAAAGTTTATGGAGAAGCTGAATTTTGGTTTTCTATTATAAAAGTCGTTGCTATTCTAGCAATGATAGCATTTGGTACATATTTACTATTTAGTGGTAATGGAGGAGAACAAGCTACTATCAAAAATTTATGGAACAATGGTGGATTTTTTCCTAAAGGTTTTTTATCAGGAAATAACAAAGATGGTTTTCAAGGATTATTTTCTGCCATGGCATTAATAATGTTTTCTTTTGGAGGGTTAGAATTAATTGGAATTACTGCTGCAGAAGCAGAAAATCCAGAAAAAAATATTCCTAAAGCAACAAATCAAGTCATCTATAGAATTCTTATTTTTTATGTAGGAGCTTTGATTATTTTATTTTCTTTATCTCCTTGGGAAAATATAACAGACAAAAGTAGTCCATTTGTAATGGTTTTTAATAATCTAAATTCAATTGACATCAATTTATTTGGACACACAATTGCTTTTTCTAAAATCATTGCAAACGCATTAAACTTGATTGTTCTAACTGCTGCTTTATCTGTTTATAATAGTTCTGTCTATAGTAATAGTAGAATGCTTTATGGATTAGCAGAACAAGGAAATGCACCTAGTTTTCTTAAAAAACTAAATAAAAATCATGTTCCAATCATGGCTATATTAGTTTCATCCTTATTTGCAGCAGCTTGCATTGTTATTAACAAACTTATACCTGAAAGTGCATTCGAAATATTAATGTCCTTAGTTGTTTCTTGCTTAGTAATAAATTGGGTAATGATCTCCTTTACTCACTTAAAATATAGAAGACAAAAAAGTATAGAGAATAACAAAACTCTCTTTCCTTCATTCTTATATCCAATAAGCAATTATATTTCCATTCTTTTTTTACTGGGTATATTAATTATTATGTGGTTTACAGGACTTAAAATTTCTGTAGAATTAATCCCTATTTGGATGATTTTACTTTATATTTCATATATATTCGTAAAAGCTAAAAAGAAATAATAAAAAAGAGAGACTATTTAAATGGTCTCTCTTTTTTATTAAATATATTTTTTTATTTGATCCACCAATTGTTCTTTTGGTCGAGCTCCACTTTCTTTCCATAATAATTCACCATTTTTAAATATAGCAAAAGTAGGAACACCTTTTACTTGATATCTAGCAGCCAAATCCTGATATTTATCTATATCTACCTTTAATATTTTAACCTCATCTCCCAATTCTTCTTTTACTTGCTGTAAGATAGGCCCCATCATTTGACAAGGTCCACACCAAGTAGCAAAAAAATCCAATAAAACAGGTTTATCTGAACTTATAATTTCTTCGAAAGTCATTGTTCTATTATTTTGTGTTATTGATTTATCTTTTTTATTGAAAAAGTTTTTAAACATATTTTTTGTTCTTCTATCAAATTTACAAAAAAGCACTTCCGAAGAAGCGCTTTTTCATAATTAGCTTTCACTAATTACTAACCTAACCTATGAAAAATTTATTCTATCGTTAGTGCTACTAACAATTTCTATTATTAGAATAATCAAATAAAATACCAATATTAAAATACTGACACACTGAACATTACATTTAACACAAATTAAGTTTTAATAAGTTCTAATGTTAAAAAAAACATTATAATTCACAAATAAATTTAGGATTTTCTGACTTTATTTCATCCAATACTGACTTTATTTCTTCTTTTGTCGAATTTTCTTCTAATCTTTTTAATTGTTGGGAATTCAATCCAACTAATTGTAAAAACATAACTTTACCATGAGGTGTTTCAATCTCATCTAAATCACCATCTTTAATAAAAGCTAATCCTACTATATCAGTATCCGAATCGGAGCGTATAGGACCTCCTAGAGGTAAAAATTGATATTCATCAAACCAAACTTTTGTCTCATTAACAAATCGTGCTAAATTGTTCATCAATTGCACAACCCAAAATGGATCTTCATCTTTATCTTCTTTTACTTTTTTTACACGAAAAGAAAATTCAAATCCCCATTTACTAAATTCTTCACCAACACTTTCTTCCGAATAGTATAAATGAGACATACCATAACTTACTAAATGTCTATAATCATCAACATCAAACACAGCTACTCCATCAATAGGATCTTCACCTCCCTGAAAAGACATAACTTTAGGAGAATAAAATCTAGGCTCTAAGTCTCCGTATATTTTTTTTAATCGATTCTCTATAAATAAAGCACCTACGGCTTGATCTTTTTTATATTGTTTTTTGTATTCTTCTAAATTCATAGTACAAAAATAAATGATAAATAATTATTAGACATAAAAAAAGAGAGCTTCTTATTAGAAACTCTCTTGCTAGTAGCGAGGACCGGACTCGAACCGATGACCTTCGGGTTATGAGCCCGACGAGCTACCTACTGCTCCACCTCGCGATTTAGTAGCGAGAACAGGACTCGAACCTGTGACCTTCGGGTTATGAGCCCGACGAGCTACCTACTGCTCCATCTCGCGTTATTGGATTGCAAATATACAAACTAATTTTAAAACACCAAATAAATATGAAATTATTTTTATAATTTTATTTAGTTAATCATTTTACTATTGATTAAAAAAAATTAACACTATACATATCAAACACATACAATCTTGTTTATTAAATGTTTTTTTTAGAAATAATTTTTATTTATAATACCGATTGACATTAAAATCCTATTATAAAGTTTTTTTTAAGTTTATAAAACTTTACCGTTTTTAAGATATTGTAATAAAATTACCCAAATACATTGAATACTAACTTTTATTTATTTTGTAATACTGGAATAGGTGGATTATTAATAATAAAATCAACAACAGCTTCTGACCTATCTGTCAAATAAAGTAAATTTTTATATTCTTGGTCTTTTGCTAGTTGATGCAATACAGAATAAATTGCTGTATCTTCTACATATCTTTTCTTGCTTAAAAATATCATTGGACTATAATAACCTGAAGTTCCATAATGATTTTGGGCAGCTTCTTGAAAAATTTCTTGTGTTGTACCTGCACTTCCTGGAGCATAAACTAAACCAAATAAACTAATAGTTAGCAACATATCTTCTCGAATACTGTTTGAAAAATATTTTGCTATATATGTTGCAAATAAATTACTAGGTTCATGTCCATAAAACCATGTAGGAATTGCTAGATTTTCTGTTCCATCTGGATAAAGTTCTAGTACTTTTTGCGCATTTGTAATATATTTTTTTGCTAGATATTCTTTTTGTTCTTCATCTACCAAATCTAAATCTGCTAAAATAGAGATTGCATTTTTTAAGTCTCCATCCGAATATTTTGCCATATAAGCACCTAAATTTGCTGCTTCCATAATCCCTGGCCCACCTCCTGAGACTATAAAATAACCTTTTTCTGTTGCCCATTTTGCTGCAAAAGCTACTTTATTATAAAATTCTGAGTTTCTAGCAGTAGAATGTCCTCCCATAAAACCTATAACTTTCTTTTTTGTCATTCCATTATTATCATAATGTAAAATTCGACGTAAACCATCATCAATTGATAAATCATGTATCCTTTGGGAAAGAGCTTCGGACAAGGATAAATTATATTTATTTTTAACAAAATGTTTATAAATTTCTAAATCTTTACTTTTATCATCTTCTGGATTAAAACCTTCCATCAGTTCTTGCCATGTATACAATTTTCCTCTATATGGATTGTATGGTATTTTATCAAATTTAGGATATACAAAAGCTCCTCGTTCAATAAGACTTATTGCTTCATCCTTTTTAAATTTGCACCCTAAAAAAGATGTATTATTTAAAATATAGTCATCCCAATGAATACTTTGTTTTATAAAACTGACATCTTGAATAACTATATTAGTTAAATCATTTGTTTGTTCTATAAGATCTTTCCACTCATGTAGATTATGTACTAGGTTTTTAATTGGTTTTATTTTCATTATATTGTTATATTAATCATAATTTATTGAAAATTGAAGTTACATTATTTAATTAAAAACTTAATATTCATATCTAATAAATTGTTAATCTAAATTATCTTTGTATGATTTTCAGAATTATAATTCGAAATCATATAATTTAAAATGTTTATTTAAATAAATAGTAATGCATATTGATCAAAATAATAGAGAACAATTAATTGAACAACGTATTAATGATTCTGTAACTAGTGTTTTTAAAGTTGTTTTTCCTGGTGATACAAATCATCACCATACAATGTTTGGAGGAGGAGTTATGTCCTTAATGGATGAAACTTCTTTTATTGCAGGAACTAGATTTTGTCGTAAACCTTTGGTAACTGTAAGTAGCGGTAAAATAGATTTCAATTTACCAATTCCTGGAGGAACATTAGTTGAATTGATAGGAAAAGTAGTTCGTGTAGGGCGTACAAGTTTAGATGTACAAGTTGAAGTATTTATTGAAAGTATGTATAGTGACGATAGTAGACAAAAAGCTATTTCTGGTGTATTTACTTTTGTTGCTTTGGATGAAAATAAAAATCCTGTTCAAGTAATTGATTAATTACTTTTGAGCAACTGAATAAAAAAACGCTTTATGTTATATCATAAGCGTTTTTTTACTTTTTAAATTTTAAGTAAATTAGAAATTTACCTTATCTTTTATATAGTTTCCATTTTGACAAAAAGCTTTTAATTCTTTTTCTATAAATATTTCTATTTCTAATGCATCTGAGGCAGGATACAATAAATGAATATTTGCACCAGCATCTAATGTAAAAAACAATTGTTTATCTGTTTCTCTACGGTATTCCCATAATTTTTCTAAAGCTGCAACTGTATTTGGTTTCATTAAAATAAATGCAGGATTAGACATCATCATCATTGCATGCAATGTTAATGCTTCGTGTTCTACTAATTCTCCAAAAGCTTTTACATCTCCATTTTTTAAAATTGGAATTAATTTTTCTAAATTTTCATTTGCTTCTACAAAACGATGTTCTGCGTAGGGATGATTATTCATTAAATTATGACCAACAGTAGATGAAACAGATTTTTGTCCTTCATGAATCAATAATATTGTATCATGAAAAGTTTTAAAAACTTCATGAATTTCAGTATCTGGATATTTTGTTCCATAAAGATCAGAACTACCTTTTATAAAATTATTTTCACCCCATTCTACTAAACCTTTAAAAACAGATCGACAAGCGCTACCAGAACCTAAACGAGCAAGAAAAGAAGCTTTTTTCAATGATTCTTCTTCAGAAAGATTTGCTCCTAAATTATTTTCTATTTGTACCAAACATAATGCTAAAGCAGACATTCCTGATGCCGAAGATGCAATACCAGAACTATGAGGAAAAGAATTGTGTGTATGAACTGTAAATTTATATCCTTTTAAAAAAGGAACATAATCAATTATACGTTCAAAAAATGTAATAATTTTCGGTGAAAAACTATTTTTCTTTTCTCCTTCTAAATAAACTTCAACTTCAAAATTATCAGATTGTTTTTTCTTAAATTTTAATTCAGTTTCAGTATAACTATTAGTTAATGTATAACTTATTGAACTATTTGTTGGAATTTGATTTTTCTTTTTTCCCCAATATTTTATTAAAGCAATATTAGAAGGACTTTTGGCATTAACACTTCCTTCTTCTATCGAAAAAGAAGTTGTAGAAAGGTTTGATATGAATTGTTGTTCCATAAAAACAAAAATAAGCTATTTTAAGGAATTGTATTTTTTATAATTTGAATAATGATAATCAAGTGCTTCGCTAACTGGAATAAAATTATAATTTAAAGTTTCCTTAATTTTAGTATTATCATACTGAATAAAAGTAATTAATGAATTATAATTTGCTTTAGAGATGAATACACCTCCAAAAAGTCTATTTATATTGGATAAAATTCTTAGAGCTTTTAAAACAAAATTTGATAATAGTTTTACTTGCTTATTACTTTTACTTGCAACAAAACCTAATACTTCTTTATAATGTTTATTTTCTGAAACAAGAATAAATTTTTGATTGTAAATTTTCTTATCAACTAAATCTAATAAAATAGAAATGACATCCCTTACATCCACAAAACCTGTTCCTCCAGTAGGTGCATATTTATTAATAAATGAATCCTGAGCAAACAATTTTTCACTTTCTCTTTTTCCATCTAATCCTCCAATAATAACACCTGGATTTACAATAATAACATTCAGACCTTCTTGGGATGCTCTCCAAACCTCCATTTCTGCTCTAAATTTAGAAATAGCATATGCAGAATGTTCTATAGCATTATTCCATGGTGAGAGCTCATTAATCATTTTAGTTACAGGATTTAAATCATCCATTGTAGCAATAGAACTTATAAAAAAGAACTCTTTAACTTTTGAATCTATTGCTTCATTAACTAATGCTTCTGTTCCAGATATATTAGTACTAAATATTTCATTTTCATCTTTTTTATCAAAAGAAACAAAAGCTGCTGTATGATAAATTGAAGATACGTTTCTAAGTAACTTAGGAAGTTCAGTAACATCTAATAAGTCTCCATCAACCCACTCTATTTTTTTGTAAAGATTTAAGAGATTTCTATCAGAAAAAAGTTTTTCAACAGATTTTGTATTAGATTTTTTTCGTTTTAATGCACGAATAGGCTGATCTCTTTTTGCTAATTCAACTAATAAATGACTACCAACCAGTCCTGTTCCTCCTGTTACGAAAATCATACTAAAATTTATAAATATCTTTTTTTCTTAAACCAAATGTAAATAAAAAATACCACTAATAGCATTACAAATAAACAAATAGGGTAACTCCATTTATATTTTAATTCAGGCATAAATTCAAAATTCATCCCATAAATCCCAGCGATAAAAGTTAGCGGTAAGAAAAAAGCAGAAAAAACAGTTAAAGTCTGCATTATTTCATTTGATTTTTGACCATTCATAGAAAGATATGTTGATAGTAAACTTTGTGCATCATCAACAATTTGCGTATGTAAATGCAGCATTTTTATATTTTCTTCATATAAATCTTGTGCAGAACTTGTTCTCTTATTATCTAATCTATATTCATTAATTACTTCTAATGTATAATCAAGAATTTTTTTACAGGCTGTAGCTTCTCTTTTTAATTTATAAAGATTAGGAATCTGTATTTTTCTAAGGTCATCTGTAAAAATTAGATGCTCTAGTTGATTAATTTCTTCATCCATTTCAAAAGCTGGCGCTTCGTAAGATTTTAGTGTTGCAAAAATTATTCTGTATAAAATATTTTTAATTGTTATTTTACCAACATCTGTATTCTTCAAGTATTTATTTACAATATTCTCAAATATTTTTGTTTCCTGTTGATGAACTGTAATAATATAATCAGGACCTATAAATATACTTATTTTATGACTAAATTCCTTAATTGTGTTTTTTTGAAATGGAGATTCTTTTCCAAAAAAACGTATTAAAAGAAAAGAGGTTGAGTTTTCTCCAGATTCGTATTTTGGTAAATGCCCTGGTTCTAGACTATCTTCTATTGTTAATTTTTGAAATGAATATTTTACTGCTATTTCTTCTAATTCAGTTTTTGTTGGATTGTGTAAATTAATCCATTTGAATTTATCGTTTTCAAAAAGAGTTTGCATCTATCAAATATATTACAATATATTTTTTTATTAAAAATTTTATTTAAAGATACATTATGACAATAAAAAATATAAATAAATATATTTATTATAATTTTTAACATTATTATTAATAATAACTTAATAAAAATTACTTAAAAAATTAATTTTCATCAAAATTTAAAAATTAATTGTTAATTTATGTTACTAAATACATAATTAATTGTTAATATTGAATAATATATTTATTAACACATGAGAAAAAAATTAACTTCTTTAAGTCTGTTAGCTTTTTTAGGATTAAGTACAGCTGTATTTGCACAAACTAAGGGAACAGTAAATGATGAGAATGGTTTTCCTGAAGCAGATATCGAAATATCAGTAAAGGGAACAAGTAAAACTGTTTTCACTGATGAAAACGGAAACTTTGATATTGATGCAAAAGTTGGTGATATTTTAATTGTAAATGGAATCGAATATAATGTCACAAGCACTAATTTAGGAATTTTAAAACCTAAAAAAAATGAAACTGTTGATCTTGAAGAGACTGTAATTACCGCTTATGGTTCTCAAAGAAAAGAAACAGTAGTTGGGTCAAATGCTGAAATAAAATCAGAAAAAATTGAAGATAGACCAATATCAAATGTTGTAAAAGCATTAGATGGTGCAGCACCAGGTGTATTAGTTTCTACTGGATCTGGTCAACCAGGAAGTGGAATCAATGTACAAATTAGAGGTATGTCTTCTTATAATTTATCTAATTCACCTTTATATATTGTTGATGGTGCTATTTATGCTGGTAATCCAGCAGATTTAAATCCAAACGATATTGCATCACTTAACATATTAAAAGATGCAGCATCTACATCTTTATATGGTTCATCTGCAGCAAATGGTGTTGTTATGATCACAACTAAAAAAGGGTCTAAATTAAAAAAAGGAGCGTTTAATTTCACTAGTAATACTGGTGTAGTTACTAGAAGCATTCCTCAGTATGAAAGAATTGGTGCTGACGATTACTATGTAGCAACTTGGGAGTCTCTTAGAAATGGTAGATTAGTAACAAATCCTTCTGGAGGTTTATCTGGAGCAAACACATATGCTTCAAATAATTTAATCTCAGGTGTGTTAAAAAATAACATTTATAATGTTGCTGATAATCAAGTTGTAATTGATGGAGCTTTAAATCCTAATGCTCAGAAATTATATAATGATTTTAATTGGGATAAATATTTAAATAAAGTTGGAAGTACACAGAATTACAATTTAAATTTTAGTGATGCTACGGATCGCTCTACAATGTTTGCCTCTTTTGGCTATAACAAAGAAGAAGGTTATGTTATAAAATCAGATTTTGAAAGATATACTGCTCGTGTTTCTGGTGACAGCCAAGTTACAGATTGGTTAAAACTAGGTGTTAATTTAAGTGGCAATCTAACAAAATCAAATCAAGCAAATGACAGTGGAGGATCTTCTTATATCAATCCATTTTATTTTAGTAGAACGATGGGACCAATATATTCTCCTTTTTTATATGATGATAATGGAAATAGAGTTTATGATGAAAATGGAAACGTTGTTTATGATGGAATTGAAACTAGAGGACGAGGTGCATCTGCTAGCGGTGGACGAAATGTTATTGAAGAAACTTTATTAAATAATGTAAGACAAAATACTAACACTGTTAATAGTCGTGCTTTTGCAGAATTCAAAATAACTAAAGGATTAACATTTTTAACAAATCTAAGTTATGATGTTCGAAATTATTCTTTAAGATCATACGGTAATAAATATATTGGAGATGCTGCAGGTCAAGGTTCATTAGAAGAAATAGCAAGAAAAACTCAATCTATCACTTTTAATCAATTATTAAATTATACGAAATCATTTGGACAACATAACTTTGATGTTTTAGCAGGTCATGAATCTTTCGATAGACAAATTGATTATTCTGAAAGATATAAAACAATTGAAGTTATTGAAGGTATTTATGAGTTTAATAATTTCTTACAAAATGGGACTAACACAAGCTATAATCTACCTTTAACAAAAGAGTCATATTTTGCTAGATTAAATTATGACTATTCTGGGAAATATATTCTATCTGGATCTATTCGACAAGATCAATCATCAAGATTTGCTCCTGGTAAAAATAAAGGAACTTTTTGGTCTGTAGGTGCAGGTTGGAATATTAGCAAAGAAAACTTCCTTAAAGATTCAAAAGTTGTTAATTATTTAAAATACAGAGGGTCTTATGGTGAAGTAGGTAACGATGGTGGTATTGATGAAAACCCAGGATACTTTGCAGATTTAACATTATATAATTTAGGAAATTATTTCAATGGAAGCGAGCCAGGTGTATATTTAGGTCAAACAGGAAATCCTGATTTAACATGGGAAACTAATGTTCAATTTGATCAAGCTATTGAATTTGGTTTATTTAATAATAGAATAACAGGATCTGTAGAATTTTTTAGAAGAGAAACTAAAAACATGATTTTCCCTGAACCACAGCCTGGTTCTGCAGGAGAACCAGAAAACCAAATATTTAAAAATATTGGTACAATGAGAAATACTGGTTGGGAATTTGGTTTAAATTTTGGTATAATTCGTTCAGATTCATTCTCATGGAACTTAGGTGTTACAGCAACTACATTTAAAAATGAAATTGTAAAAATGCCTGATGGACAAGATGCTTTAATTAATGGCACAAAAAGACTCTCTAAAGGACATTCTCTTTATGACTTTTGGCTTAGAGAATGGTACGGTGTAGACCCTTCAGATGGAGCTCCATTATTTGTTCAAGACCCAACAAAAGCTGATACATCAGCAACAAGAGTAATAGATGGCAAAAAATACACAACAAACCACAATAATGCAAACTTTGCTTATGTTGGTTCATCTATCCCTGATTTATATGGATCAATAAATAATGAGTTCAGATACAAAAATTTATCATTAACAACATTATTTACATATCAGATAGGAGGAAAAGTTTATGACAGTAATTATGCTACATTAATGTCTGGTTATCCTCAAGGACAAGCACTACATAAAGATATTTTAAAGGCTTGGAAAAATCCAGGTGATATAACAGATGTTCCTGTATTAAGCACTCAAAATTACACTGCTGCTGCTGCACAATCTTCTAGATTTTTGCAAGATGCTGATTATTTTATGCTAAAAAATGCAACTTTAGGTTATACATTTAACAAGAGAGATATTGAAAGCATAGGTTTGTCTAATTTAAAACTTTTCATTAGTGGTGAAAATTTATTCGCTATTACTGCAAAAAAAGGTTTAGAACCTGTTCAATCTTTTAACGGAACAACAACTTATCGTTACACTCCTTCAAGAATAGTTAGTTTCGGAATTAATCTATCATTTTAATTAAAATAATATGAAAAATATAAAAATATTAATAACATCATTAATAATTACATCTTCTATTTTCATTACTTCTTGTAGTGAAGACTTTTTAAACACTGAACCATCCCAATCTGTAGATGAATCTTTGGTTTTATCTACTGCTGATGGATTAATGTCAGCTATAAATGGAATGCATAGAAATATGTATTACAGACAAAATTCTTCTCAAGGACAAAATGGTTATACATCTCAGATGATTATCGCAGATGTTATGGCTGAGGATGTTGTTTTTCCTTCTACTGGTAATAGTTGGTTTGTCAGCCAATTACGTTGGTTAGATGCTGCAAATGTTAATGCTTCTTCTGTAGCTTATGCATGGGATTTTTGGTATTCTATGAACAAAAATGCAAACAAAATCATAGTAAAAGGAGCTAATGCTACTGGAGATAGCGATACAAAGGAAAGAGCATTTGGAGAAGCTTATGCATATAAAGCTTTTGGTTATTTTCAATTAGTACAATTATATGCAAAACGCTATGTTAAAGGAGGTGATAATTCTAATTTAGGAATTGTATTAAGAGATGATTCTGAAGATAATGCCCCTAAAGAAAGAGCTACAGTTGAAGAAGTTTACCAAGAAATATGGAAAAATCTAAATAAAGCAGAAGAATTATTAGAAGGAAAAAAAGTCATCAATAATTCTCACTTTTCTATAAACAACGTTTATGGATTAAAAGCTAGAGTAGCATTAGTACAACAAGATTATGAAAATGCTTCAAAATATGCTGTATTAGCCAGAGAAAATCATTCTTTAATGGACGAAAGAACTTATAAATCTGGATTCAATGATTATACAAACGATGAATGGATGTGGGGTATAAATATTGTGTCTGATCAATCAGATTATTTCGGAAACTTCATGGCTTATATGTCTCGTAATTACAATTCAACGAATATCCGTCAGAACCCTAAAGCTTTCAACTCAGCATTATATGCTAAATTAGCAGATACTGATGTTAGAAAACAATTAGTAGACCCAACTGGAAAACACACAGATTTAGATTTACCATCTAATTATTCTAAATTTCCTTATACTTCTCAAAAATTCTTATCTATTTCTACTGGAGATAGTCGTGGAGATGTTGTTTTCATGAGAGCAGCTGAGATGTATTTGATTGAAGCTGAAGCTAAATATTTATCTGGTGACGAAGCAGGATCTAAATCTATTTTAACTGAATTAGCTCAAAAAAGAGATAGTTCATTTACTGGATTCACAACTACTGGAAGTGCATACTTAGAAGATATATATATTCAACGTCGTGCTGAATTATGGGGAGAAGGATTCCGTTGGTTTGATTTAAAACGTTTAGGTAAAAAACTTGATAGAACAGGTGCTAACCATAATTCTACTGTTACCAATGGAGTAATGACAATTGAATCAACTGATAATAGATGGCAATGGTTAATCCCACAATCAGAAATTAACTCAAATCCATTGATTGTTCAAAACCCTTCATAATCATATTATAATTTATAAAATATCCTCATTTTTATTTTATAACATGAGCAAGGTTTCCTATTATGGAAACCTTGTTTTTTTATCTTATCATTTTAAAATTCATTATTCTATAGAAATATCTTAACTTTACACTTCGAAAAAATTAAAAAAAGATATACAAATAATATTATGAATCCATTGATTGAAGAATTGACTTGGAGAGGACTGGTACACAACATCATGCCAGGAACAGAAGAACAATTAAATAAAGAAATAACTTCTGGTTATGTAGGATTTGATCCTACAGCAGATTCTCTTCATGTAGGAAGTTTAGTTCCTATTTTCTTATTGGTTCATTTACAAAGACACGGTCATCGTCCTATCGCATTGGTTGGTGGAGCTACTGGTTTTATTGGTGATCCAACTGGAAAAGCTGCTGAAAGAAGTTTATTAGACGTTGAAACATTAAATAAATATGTTGCTGGTATAAAAGCACAATTATCTCGTTTTTTAGATTTTGATACTAACAATGGAAATTCTGCAGTTTTAGTTAACAACTATGATTGGATGAAAGATTTTTCATTCATTGACTTTGCTCGTAATGTAGGGAAACACATAACTGTAAACTATATGATGGCTAAAGATTCTGTAAAATCTAGACTTTCTTCTGAATCTAATGTAGGAATGTCTTTTACTGAATTTACTTACCAACTAATTCAAGGTTACGATTATTTACATTTATATAAAGAATTAGGCGCTAAATTACAAATGGGTGGTTCTGATCAGTGGGGAAATATAACAACAGGAACTGAACTTATTCGCCGTACAGCCCAAGGAGAAGCTTTTGCTTTTACTTGTCCATTAACTACAAAAGCAGATGGAACTAAATTTGGTAAATCTGAAGGTGGAGAAAATATTTGGCTAGACAAAAAAAGAACTTCTCCTTACAAATTTTATCAATTTTGGTTGAATCAAGCCGATGCTGATGCTGAAAGATACATTAAGATATATACTTTCTTAGATAAAGAAACTATTGATGACTTAATAGAACGTCATCGTCAAGAACCTCATCTACGCGAATTACAACGTAAATTAGCTACTGAAATTACAATTTTAGTTCATGGTGTTGACGAATTACGCAAAGCTGAAAAAGCTTCTCAAGTTTTATTTGGAAAATCTACTTCTGAAGATTTAAAAGAATTAGATGGAGATACTTTTTTATCTGTTTTTGAAGGTGTTCCACAAGCAACTGTTGCAAAAGAAGAAATAGAAAACGGACTTGATATTGTTGCTACTTTAGCAGAAAAAACAGGTTTCTTAAAATCAAATTCTGAAGCTCGTCGTGAATTAAAAGCTAACTCTATTTCTGTTAATAAAGAGAAAATTGGAGAAGATTTTGTTTTGACAACTGACAATTTGATTGCTGACAAATATGTTTTATTACAAAAAGGGAAAAAGAATTATTTTATTTTAATAGTAGAATAAATTCATTCTGAATAATATATTCAAAAGCCTGTATTCTATAGAATACAGGCTTTTTTATAAAATTACTTTCTTGCAATAGCGATTGAAGTGAAAATCCTTTTTCCTTAGAAAAAGATTGTAACAAAAAGCGCGCACCGAAGGAATTGGCTAAAAAAAGCAAGCTAAAAAGCTTGCTTTAATCTATTTATAACCTGAGTTAAATTTTACTAAGGAATTGCTATTCCAGGATAATTTGCTGGATATACTTTTCTTAATGTTGAATTGTATTTTGTATTGATTGCATCTACAAACATATTTGCTACAATTGCATATCCATTACCTGTTAAGTGGATCCCATCTAAAGAAAAGGCACCTCCAGAAATATAGGTAGTTGTATATGTTTGTCCATAATACTTTATTCCAGTAGATGAACTTAATTTTTGCATTTCTGAATAAGTATCAACTAACGCTATATTATAAGCAGTAGCTAACTCAGCAATTGCTGCATTGTATTTTAAGACAGCTGCTTCTGCCTTTGCTGTTTCTTTTTGAGTTAGAACATATTTATCTACCATTGGATAACTAACTCCTACAACTGATAATTTAGCAGCTTGTTCTTGTGACAAACCTGCTGCGATTAAATTACTTAATCTCGTTTCATCAACTTTACCAATAACTGAAGAAGATGATAATACCAATAAGTCATTTTTTGTTGCTTGCCTTACTTGACCATAAGTCATACCATATAAAGTAGCCGTTGCTAAACCTAATTGAGGTGTAAGCGCTGCTGTAATTTGAGCAGAAAGATCTGTTAAATCTTTATCTTTTATCACAACTGCGCTTGCAGCTGTTTTAGAAAAAGATATTTTTCTATCAGAAGCCCCTAATGCATCAAATACTTTATTTAAACCTTCATAAGTTGAATTTAATTCATCGATTAAAGGTCCAAAACTCGGATTAGCTGGAGATAATGGTGCATATGGGACAGTAGTGAAATATGGAACAGAACTTACTGAAGGTATATTTGCGATTACACCTTTAGCACCTATTGCTGTTAAAGCTTTCAATTCTTCATTAATAGAAGCCTTTACTACATTAACATTAGAAATGTCAGAACTTCCATAAGTACTAGGAACCAAATTATTTGTTTCATTATGATCAACTCCAACTCCACCACTAGTAGCATAACCTAATACGTCATTATTCCCTATCCATAAAGAAAAGAAGGTTGGCTTTTGAGCAACTGCATCTTCTATAACAGACGTTGTAGCATTAGAAGCAAAACGAACAAAATAAGGATTTGCTGTAGCTGGACTTGTTAATAATCCTGCTTGATCTCCATAATTTGGAGCAATTAAATGATATGATTTAGCACCTGGAACACCCATATTTTGATATGGACCTTGAGAAGATACATTATCTAGAGCCACTAAAGCTTCTGTAGCAACTGGGCTTAATGATCCATTAACTATTTTTAATTCTAATTTACCTGGAAAGCCTGGCAGATTTGTAAACCCACCTACATTGTTTGGCATATAAGGAATTTTAAAATCTCCACCTCCAGCAGCTTTCATCAAGCCAGCTAATATATTAGGATAAGAATTTTCTTGACCTGATTGATACAATGCATTATCTCTATATCCTGAAGTTAATGAGTTTCCTAAGGCAATATATTTTGAAAAATCAGCTTCTCCTGCAGTAACTTGAATATCCTCTATTGGATGGTCAAAATCATCATTACAACTAAAGGTTGTTACCGTTAATGCTGCTAATAAAATTTTATTTAAATGTTTCATTTTTTTGTATTATTTAAGGTTATAAGATACTCCAACACCGAAATTAATTGCTCTTAACTTAACATCTCCTTGGAAATTTTGTTCAATGTTATTAATATGTCTTTCTTCTCCCTTAACATAAGAACTGAACAAATCAACATTAAACCCTGAATTAAATCTAAATCCTACCCCTGCTGAAAATGAATTTAGATTAGCACTAGGCGTTTCTGATGACCAATAAGCAGAAGGAACTGGTGATTGATCATGATAATAACCTAAACGTCCTACAATAAAATTACTAAATGTATATTCAGCACCGAAGCGAATTATCGTATTATCTTTCCAGCTTTTTTGCGATGAAGAAGTATAAAAAGTATTTGAAGCATCATTATATAAATTTATATCTAAACTTTTATAACGAGTCCAATTCTGCCATACTACATCACCAAATAATTCTAATTGTGGTAAAACTTTATAAGAAACTCCAAATGTGAATTCTGACGGTAGAGGTAATACAGTATTCCACTTATCAGTATTAAATGGAACATTAGAAGCTATCCCTGAAGGCAAATTACTCCAAGTTACATCTCCTTTATTTGCTTTCGCATCTACATTAGAACGGTAAGCTAAACCTATACCTAATTTATCTGTAGGCTTAAACATTGCTCCAAAATTAAATCCTAATCCATGTGCATTTTTATCCTCTAGTTTTAATTTTATATCATTACCCGCAACAGTTTGAACCTTCTCTAATTTAGCAGTTCCATGTGTGTATATAAAACCTACACCAATACTAAACCAATCTGTAAATTTATAAGCTACAGTCGGTTGAATATTAAATGCTTTTAAATCTATATGAGTAATATTAGATTTATTTTGCCAATCATCTGGCCATGTAACTGAACTTCCAAATGGAGTTGTAACACTAACACCAATAGCCAAATCATCTAAAGGTTTATAACTAACTGCAAGGTACATTGGTGTTCCTAATTTACTATCTGTTTTAGCTTTTTGCATTGTTGTTGCATCTTGCCATTTAACGTCTGTTTGCACACCAAAACCACCTACTGCAATACTCAGTTTACTTTTAACAAAAGCTAAACCAGCTGGATTATAAAATGCCACTGAAGCATCATGTGTTTGTGTAGCAGAAGTCCCTCCTAAAGCTGCTTGACGAACACCTTGTAAAGCTACTCGGTAACCTCCTGCAAAAGCCGAAGACGCAAGACCGAATAAAGCCATGGTTAAAATTATTTTTCTCATATTTTGGTACGTTTTAATTTTATCATTTAAACAAAAATAACATTATTTATTACAATGTTATGTTAACGTTTATATTTTTTTTAACTAACTATTATTGAATGCAAAAAATACAAAAAATATTAGTGTAAAAAAAACACTATAAATTTCATTTTTTTAATTCTTCTGCTATTATATATGCTTCAGACCAACATGCCTGAAAATTAAATCCTCCTGTAATAGCATCAATATTCAACACTTCACCTGCTAAATATAAATTTGGAGAATTTTTTGCAACCATTCTATTGAAGTCAATCTCCTTAAGATCAACACCTCCAGCTGTTACAAATTCGTCTTTAAATGTACTTTTCCCATTAATTTGAAATTTACCTTCTGTTAATTCACTAGAAATAAAATTGATTTGTTTTTTAGAAAGATCTGCATAAACCATTTTTTCAGTTATATTACAGTAATTAAGTATACTCAACCAAAATCTTTTAGGAAAACTAAATGGATTATTTTTATGAATATTCTTTTTTGCATCATCTATTTTTTTCTTAGTCAAGAAATCAATAGTTTCTTCTTTAGATTGGTTAATAAAATTAATTTCAGTTTCAAACTTATAATTACATTCATTCAATTTTAGTGCACCCCAAGCAGACAACCTAAGAATAGCTGGCCCACTAAATCCCCAGTGAGTAATAAGTAAAGGTCCTTCTGTATTTAATTTTTGTTGATTAATTTTTACTGTTACATCATCAAAAGAAATTCCCATTAACCCTTCTATTCTAGAATCTTTACAATTAAAAGTAAATAAAGATGGAACAGGATTTACTATTTTTAAACCTAAATTCTTTAAACTCTTCCAAAATTTAGGAGTACTACCAGTTGTAACAATTACTGATTCAAAAAAATGTTTTCCTGATTTTGTAACTAATTCGTATCCGCTCTCTATTTTATTAATCTCCTGTACACCGTCTGAAAAATTAAGTTGAACTTTATTTTTTTCTACAGCATCTGTCAAAGCATTTATTATAGAAAGTGAAGAATCACTTGTAGGAAAAATTCTATTATCATCTTCTATTTTTAGCTCTACTCCTCTTTCAGAAAACCAAGCCATTGTATCTCCAGGTTGAAAAGTATAGAAAACGCTTAACAACTCTTTTTTACCTCTTGGATAATATTCTACCAAGTCTAAAGGATCAAAACAAGCATGTGTTACATTACATCTTCCACCTCCAGAAATACGAACTTTTTGTAAAGGCAAATTAGCTTGTTCAAACAAAACTGTTTGTTCTCCTAACTTTTTACCTAGATTAGCAGCAACAAAATATCCTGCTGCTCCTCCTCCTACAATTGCTATTTTTTTCACAATGCAAAGTTAGAATTTTATTTTAACTTAATTTTTAGTTAATTTACAATAAGTTATATTAAAAAAGACATCTATAAATATAGATGTCTTTTCTAATGACTTTAAGTTTTTTTATTTTATAAATTCTACATCATCAATGTTAATTCTTATTCTGTTGTTTGTAGATCTCATATAAGATTCGTTAACTAACTTAACAACCACTTTATCATCTGGAGAAGAATTAATTGGTATTTCAAATAAATTCATTTTCCCTTTTTCACCTATTTTGTATCCAACAGATTTCCAAGAAGAACCAGAATTTGTAGAAATAAAAATTTCTATTTTAATTTCTTTTTCAGAATCTGACCCTTCATCAAAATCAGTTCCTCCAAAATAAAACTTCAAAGTCTTTAAACCCTTTATAAAAAATTTTGACTGAATATAACCTTCTGTACTAGATGATCCCCTAAGACGTACAGAACCAGAACCAGAACTCTTTAAGTCTTTTGTTTCTGTTGCTGCAAAAACACCTCCATCGCTTATTGTCCATACACCAGTAGATAAAGTAATATCATTCATTGCATAACTTGTTTTTCTTGCTGATTCAAAATTTTCTAAAGAACCAATAATCTCATCCAAATCTTCTTGATAACTATCAAATCGAGGATTATTAAAAATAACATCATTAGTATCTCGAATAAAGGCCTGAAAAGAAGTATTATACCTACCTAAAACAAAAGTAATAGCCCCACTTCCTGTAGGCAAAGTTTCTGTATACCATTTTGAATAACCTGAATTTCTTAAATCCAATACATTACCTAGTTTATCTTCTAAAACTCGATTAACTGTTGTATTAGCAACTCCATAAGTTTTATCAGTATCTGGATTTTTAAATTGAACATCATCAACTGTAATCAATGTATTAATCAATGCAGGATTTAATAAATCTTGTAAATTATAAATTTTCTTTGGTATAATCGTACGAATTGGATCACAAGATTTTATCAAATACTTTTTAACATCTGTAGATGCAATACGGGAAACACTTACCCCATCTGAATTTGGAGTACCAATTTTATAAACTCCTTTATCAAAATTGACAAATAATCCTTTTAAATTAACTTGAACTTTTGATCCTAAAGGATAACTTGTATATAAATCTGATTTATCTATTTCTATTTGAATACCAGCTGTTGGATTTTCAGGAGAATCTTGTAAAGAAATAGTTTTAAAAAAGTTTCCTGTTTCATCACTTGAAACTACATAAGCATGAACAAATAAATCTTCTGCGATTGTTTTATCATCATTTAATGCTATAGAGCCTTTATCTACCTTATCTATTAATTCAGATAGAATTATATTTGGTGTAGATAACTCTGAACAAGCTGCAGAAAATTCATTTATACGAGGTTGAGTAAAATTTACATCATCAGTATCTCGAATAAAAAGCTGATACTCTGAACTATTTCCCGAACTGTAGTATGAAACCAAAACTGTTATCTCTCCACTATTTGTTGGTAATTTATCATCCTTAAAGCTTGCATATTTACTAACCCTCAAATTTACCTGATCACCAGTCGCATCAACCAAAGCAACGTTACTAGTTGTTGATGTAGCTCCTGTAGGATAATATGTAATTGATGTTTCTGGAGATTTAAATTGTACATTCTTTATTTTTATTAAAGTATTTATGTTTTCTTGAGTTAAAGCCTCTTCAATATAATTAACTTCTTTTGGTTTTAATTCTACAATTGCATCACATGTCTTTATTAACTTTTTTTCTCGTACATCTTTCGGAATTCGATCTAAATCATAAGATGTAGCATCTACTCCCTCTAATTTAGTTCCTATTTTCACTACACCTCTATCTAAAGCAACTTTCAAATCTTTCAAATGAACTTGAATAGTACTTCCTATAGGATAAAACCCATATAATGGTCTTTCTCCCAACTCTATTTGTATTCCAGCTGTAGCTCCTTCAGATTTATCTTGAAAAGAAATACTGTTACTAATATTACCTGATTCATCACTTACATTAACAATACCTTCAACCACTAAATCTTCTGATACAAATCCTTTATCATCTGTTTTTAAAGATCCTGAATTCACAAGAGCTATTAACTCTTTTATTGTAGTTGTAGCTGTTACTTTTTGAGGACAAGCTAAAGAAGGAACAGAATAATCATCATCCTTAACACAAGATTGAATGACAAACAAACTAAAACTTAAAACAGTTGCTATTATTAATTTATGTATTGTATTCATAGTAATTATTATTGGTTATTAATTAAAATCTGAAATAAATATTAGCGAAATAAGTAGCTCCCATTCCATACCATAATTTAGGTCCAAAAGTTTTTTGATAATTAGAATCTATTGCATTTGAATATTTACCTGTTCTCATTTGCTCAAATCCACTTGTAACATATTTGCGGTTATTTAGTACATTATTTACACTACCAGATATTCCTGCAGAGTATTTACCAATACGAAAAGTTTTTCCTAAATTAAGATTCAACATAAATTGATCTTTTGTTTTACCTTGCTTTAGAATCTCTTTCAATCCTTCTTCAGTAACTCCTGCTAAAGGAAAGCCATTATCATCTTTTATAAATCTATCTGTTCTTCTATAAGCAGCTATATCTATGTAATTATTCATTAAATAATTTCCTGAAATACCAAACCACCAAAACTTAGGATCACGATATTCAGCACCAAGAGAAAATCCAGTTTGTGAACCTCCTCCTAGTTTATAATTTTTAATATAAGCTATACCAAGATTTTTATAGGCAATTCCTTCATTTTTTGCATATTCATCAGAATATAAATTATAATCAGCATTATCTTTATAAATATATTGTCCTATAGAAGCAACTGCTGATATTGTTAAAACTGGAATCACTTGAGTTTCTATAGCAAATTCTCCACCTATATATTCTTTACCAACTCCTGTTAAGATTTCTGAAACAAATATTTGATCATTTGTACCATCTATATATCCAAAAGATTTTTTTATTTCATCTTTTGTTCTAGTGTAAAAACCTGTTGCTCTTGCTTTAATCCTTGGAGCTCTGAGTACATAAGATAAATCACTAGAAAAAAGTTTCGCGCTTTTCACGCCATCTACAGTTACATCATTTACACGAGCATTTGGAAAAATTTCATCAGATGTAGGAGCATTTGTTTGATACATTATGTTGGCTTGAACAAAATTTCGTCCATCAATTTTTAGCAAAAAATTTGACTTTATTCCGAAATCTAAGAAATCATATGTTTTACTTCTACCATATGAATCATTTTCATAAATACCATTTTTGTACTTACCATTTCTATAAAATTTTGTCATAGCTGCTTTCATTCCTATCGTAACATCAAGCAACTTCCCTTTTATTTTCGATTCAGCATATAAATCAGCATAATCTCTATTAATCTCATAATTATAAGCATATCGGTCACCTTTATACGATTTCATATCAGGATTATTCAAATCTATTGAATGTCTATTAAAGGAATCTTCTCCTTTAACATAATCTCCACCTAACAAATCATCTACTCGACGAAATAATTCTGATTTAGTTTTTTGATACGAAGCTGCAAAAATCAGATCTATATAAGGATTTAACTCTGTACTAAAGTTTGTATAAGCCGAATACGTTTTATCTTTATTTACATCACTACCTATCCAAAATGCTGAATAACCATCTTTAACTCCTTTATTATAATCATATAATGAATTCCAATTTATTTGCGAAGCCGAACCATTCAACCATTCTTCTGTATTATTAGCTTGAGAAGGTAAATTTTTATAATATAATGGTGATGGGTTATAAGCATTATACCAATCTAATTTTGAACTACTATCTTTCCCAAATTGATAAGATAGGGTTGTTACTAATTTTGTCTTATTATTTATATTCCAATGATGAGTAAGCATATTCATTGGTTCAAATGTTTTTCTTATACGTTCATTACGCTTTTCTCCATCTTGCCATCCCCAATATGCATTGTAATAAATACCTTTTAAATCAACTATTTCTTGTGTATTTGCCGATCCCACTGCTCTACGAGTAGGAGCTCCAAAACTTGTAAAATTTAAAGTATGTTTTTCATTAATTTTTTTCTCTATTCCTATAAAATAAGAATACGCATCATAATATGTTCCTTTGATAATACTTTCATCAGCCCAACGTTTACTAGCTGAAAACATAAATGCCCAACCATTTTCCATTAAACCTGTATTATAAGTAAACATAATACGATTTTTATAAGAACGATTCGTACTTGAATAAGCTAAACTAGATCCTTTTCTCATTGTGGATGGTCTAGTATCAAAATTTGTAACTCCTCCCAAACTACCAAAAGCATAACTTGAAGGTTCAATTCCATAAGTCAATTCATCTGGACGTCTTGTAACATCATTTAAACCTCCCCAATTATTAAAAGTTGCACGTCCATTATCAATTTTATTCATTCTAACACCATTAAAATGAACATCTGTATACTTATTATCTAATCCTCTTTGTCTGAACCAATATGATCCTAATTCATAAGCTGATACTCTGGCAAAAACATCTCTAGAAGATTGTAAAATTCCAGAATTTGAAGCTGTAGAACTTTCATCATCTGATAATTCATCATCTGAGAGTGTTATAATTCCTATCTCTGCTGTATTTGGATTAAAAGTTAAACTAATATCTCCTAAATCAATTTCTTTTCCATTTGTGACTGTAATATCTTTTTCAAATAAATCATATCCAACTCCAAAAACTTGCAATTTATATTCTCCTTCAGGGATATCTACAAACTGAAAATAACCAATACGATCTGTTATTACAGCTTCATTTACAAGACCTCCATTAAGACGAACAGTTAGATTATAAATTTCTTCTCCAGTACTTCCATTTTTTACAACTCCGTTAATTTTTACCTGTGCATGAATAACTACTACAGTAGTTATAAATAATGAAAGACTTAACAACAATTTGTTCATTCAAAACGAATTTTTATTTATAAATTAGCTATCTCTTAAAACAAGAAATCAAAAATAACAAATTCATAATTAATAATATATGACAAATATTAATAAATTTTTAACTTATTTTATGATTTTATTCGTTTTTGTAAATTATAGTGCAAAAGCTCAGAATAAATATAAAAGCGCAACAATTGCCTTTTATAATGTTGAAAATTTATTTGACACCATAAAATCTGTTGGTTACATTAATGGAAATCTTCCATTTAACAATCCTAATTATCATATTCAAATAGCAGAAAAAGATATTGATAACTACGAACATCAAGAATTCAAACAAGCTTATACATATGAAAACATTAAGGGTAAAAAAATAATTAGACCATTAGTTTTACAAGAGGAGTTTCTTCCAAATGGAAATAAAAGATGGAATTCTGAAAAATATTTTCAAAAAGTTAATAATATATCAAATGTAATTAGTGAACTTGGTCGCGATATTACTGGTGATGCTCCTGCAATTGTTGGAATATGTGAAATAGAAACAAAAGAAGTATTAGAAGATATTGCAAATTCAAAAGCTTTAAAAAAATATGGATATGATGTAGTACATTTCAATTCATTCGATGCGAGAGGTGTAGACACAGGTTTATTATATCAAAAATCACGTTTTAAAGTTTTAAATGCTCTACCACATCCTATTTATATTTATGATACAAATGGGCAAAGAAAATACACAAGAGATATCTTACAGGTAACAGGATTACTAGATGGTGAAGAAATAACTTTTTTAGTTAACCACTGGCCTTCTAGAAGTGGAGGTGAAAAAACATCTCAACCTTTTCGACTAGAAGCAGCCAAAGTAATGTTAGGTATTTTTGAAGATATAAAAGCTAAAAACCCAGAAGCTAAAATAATTGCAATGGGAGATTTTAATGATGACCCTACATCTGCTAGTATAAAAAATACTTTTAACCCAATTGGAGAAATTAAAAATATAACAAAAAATAGTTATTACGATCCCATGATTCCTTTATTCAAAAAAGGTATAGGAACACTTTCTTACAGAGATGCATGGAATTTATTTGATCAATTTATTTCAACTTCATCATTAACAACGAAAGACAAAGATTACTCATCTTATAAAATTTATAAAACAGAAGTTTACAATAGAGATTATCTAAAAGCAACAGAAGGTGCTTACAAAGGAGCTCCTAATCGTATGTGGAGTGGAGATACATATAGAGCTAATGGGTATTCTGATCATTTCCCTGTTTATACAATTTTATTAAAAGATTTAAAATAACATGAATAAGTTACAAGAAGTATTAGATAAAAAGACAAATAATCTTATTACAATTTATACAACAGCAGGATTTCCTAATTTAGAGGATACCCCTATTATTTTAAGAGAATTAGATAAAAATAATGTAGATATTATTGAAGTTGGAATACCTTATTCCGATCCTTTGGCTGACGGTCCTACAATCCAAGAAACAAGTGAAAAGGCTTTAAAGAACGGAATGACACTTGATATTTTATTTGAACAATTAAACTCTATAAAAAATGAAATTTCCACTCCTGTTGTTTTAATGGGTTACTACAATCAAGTAATGACTTTTGGTTTAGAAAAATTTTTACAAAATTGTGAGTCAAATGGAATTTCAGGTCTTATTCTACCTGATATGCCTTATGATATTTACTTAGAAAAACATAAAGGTTTATTTGAAAAATACAATCAAAAAGTAACATTCCTAATCACTCCTTTAACAAGTGAAAAACGAATTAAAGAGATAAATGATGCTACAACAGGATTTATATATATAGTTTCTAGTTCTGCAACTACAGGATCTACAACATCTAATTTTAATGAGAATTTTTTAACAAAAATTAAAAACACAGGACTTACAAAACCTCATCAAATAGGATTTGGAATTTCTACTAAAAGTGATGTTGAAAAGGCTTGGAAATTTGCTAATGGGGCAATTATTGGAAGTGCTTTCTTAAGAATTTTAGAAAAAGCAGAAGGAGATTATTCAAATTATATAAAAAATTATATTGATTCTATTAACTAATCAGTAAATACCTACTCTTTTTTATAATGCCTCTAATTGAACAATGATTAATTAGAGGCATTATCAATTTTTGATAGCTAATCTATTTATAATCATTTAAAATTTTTGGTTTAAAAATTGAAGTATATAAGGTTAGATTAACATTATTTATGAAAAATAGAATCATCTGCTTTTTAACACTTGCTCTTTCATCATTAATATCTGGAATATTAATTTCCAAGATGTCATTTGTTGGTAAAATTGGAATATCCATTATACATACAGAATATATACTTTTAAAAACTTGGTGGAAAACAGCTTTGTTATTTTTTATTATTCAAGCTTTTCTACATATTATTTTAAGTTTATGGCAATTTAGAAATTCTGAAACCAAAGCTAGATTTATTTTACCTACATTATTTTTTGCTCTAGGAATCTTAGGATTATATTATACTTACTATGATTTTACTGAAACATCTCACCGATTATTAAAAATAAGTTTTCATTCAGGATTTTATTTATTTTGGGCAACTTGGCTCCTTAATTGTGTATCTTTTTTTGTAATGTTTTGGAAAATAGATAAAACAGAAAATTTATAAATAAAAAAAGCTCATCATAATTGATGAGCTTTTTGTGACCGAGACAGGATTCAAACCTGTAACCTCTTGAGCCGTAATCAAGTGCGCTATTCAGTTGCGCCACTCGGCCATTTGAAATAAAAAACTATTGTTCTTATTTTGGATTGCAAATATATGAACTATTTTTAAATTTCAAAATAGTTTTTAAAAAATTTATAAATATTTTTTTACTTCGTCTAAATGCGTAATTGTAGCAATTCCTTCTTGTGAAAAATTATCATCTAAACGATCAAAGAAAATTGATGACATTCCAAATTCTTTTGCTCCAAGGGCATCAGCAATCCAATCGTCTCCAATATAAATAGACTCTTCTACATTTGCTTTTGCTTTTTGGATAGCTAATGTATAAATACGAGGATCTGGTTTTAATATTTTTATTTCATCAGCATAAGTTACGGTATCAAAATATCCATTCAAATCAGAAGTTTCTATCTTTCTTTTAGATACTTCTATAAATCCATTTGTAATAATATGTAATTTATATTTTGGTTTTAAATATTCTAATAACTCCATTGCCCCGTCTACAACCTCATTATAATTTGTGATTGTTTCCATGTACTCATCTTCAAAGATTGCCGCAAGCTCATCATTATTAATCCCTAAATTATCAAAAGCCTCTTTGAATCGACGAGCTCTTAATTCTTCTTTTGTAATTTTTTTATCACGAATTAATGCCCATAAACCTTCGTTACTATCATGATAATAAGGATGAAACTGATCGAATGTAAAGTTATACTTTTTCTCTACATCGTACTTTATATATAATTTTTCTAAAGCTAATTTTGCATTTTTTCTGAAATCCCAAAGTGTATTGTCTAAGTCGAAAAAAACGTGTTTTATTGTGTTCATAAATGCAAAGCTAAGGATTTTATGTAGATTTGCTAAGCAATAAAAAATCAATTGAAAACTAGATTAGAAAAATTTAAGACAAAGAATGCTAAAGGGGTTTTATCCTTATTAGCTGGTAATACTGTGGCACAAGTAATAATGGTTGCTGGTGGATTGGCATTAGCAAGATTATATGGTCCTGAGTCTTCTGGTACATACAATGCTTTTCTTAGTTTTATTGCTATTCTTTCTATTTTGACAACTTTCCGTTTAGAGAATATTTTTGTTATCTCTAAATCTTCTAAAGCTATTCGAAATCTATTTACTACATTACTTTTAGTAAGTGCTATTTCTACTGCTTTATTTTTTTTAGGATATGCTATTATTGAAAATATTTTCACACTGAAAACTTCTCTTTTTATTGTTTTTCTTAGTTGTATAGCCGGCTTATTCACTGCTTGGAATAATGTACAAACATCATTGTTTACAAAATATAAATTTTTCAAACATATTTCGCAAGGATTAGTTATTAACGCTATATTTTCTGTTATTTTTCAGGCAATATTTTATTATATGGGCTATAAAGAAACTGGTCTTATTTATGGCACTATATTCGGAACTGTTTTATCTTGTGCTTATTATTTTTCGATAACAAAAGGTCGATTTTCGACAATCGATTTTAGGCTTGCTAAAAAAACTATTTTAGAAAATAAAGAGATAATAAAATATACTTTACCATCCGAATCTTTAAATGCAATTGCTAATAACCTAATGACTATAATGCTTGCTTTTTATTTTTTAAAAGAAGATGTGGGGTTTTATGGAAATGCATCAAAGGTATTAGTAACTCCTTTGATTTTACTTTCTAATTCTATGTCGAAAGTATTTTTTCAGAAATCAGCAGGAATGATTGACCATCGTGCACATCAATTGTATGATTTATCAAAAAAAGTAATCTTATATAATGTTGGTGCTATTGCTGTATTTTTATTATTAATGAATTTTATTGGTGTTTTTATTTTAGAATGGATTCTTGGTCCTGCATGGAAAGGTTTACATATCATGACATGGATTTTATCTTTCTGGATTTTATGTCGTTCTGCACTAAATCCTATTCAGCAAATTGTGGTCGTTATTAAAAAGAATCATTATGCTTTTTATTTTAATATCTACTTGGTTCTAATTACTTTCTTAACTTGTTTAATTGGAGGACTAAATAAAAATTTACTTTTAACGTTATCTCTTTATTCTTTCTTTGCTGGAATTGGTTATTTGATACAATTATTTTTTGTGATGAAAGAATTGAAACGGTATAAAAATAAAGTTGACAACTAATAAAAAACATATTCTTGCTTTAGCTTCTTGGTATCCAAGTCGTATATTCCTAGATAACGGAGATTTTATTCAAAGGCATCTCCAAGCTATCTCTTTACTAAATAGCGTAACTCTTATTCATGCCGTTAAGGATAAAAATTTACAAAAGGATTATGAAATATTAGATTCAACAAATAAAGGAATACGAGAAATTATCATTTATTTTAAACCATCTGTTTTTCGTCCATTTAATCTTATCAAACAAATAAAAGCCTATTTAAAAGGAGTTTCATTAGTTAATAATTTTGATATTATTCATCTAAATGTTATTTATCCTGCTGGCTTAGTTGCATTATATCTGAAAAGTAAGTATAAAAAACCTATTCTTTTAACTGAACATTGGTCAGGATTACATGAAAATAATTTCAAAAAAATATCAGCATATAAACAATTCTTCATCAAAAATATATTTAGAAAAGTTGATTTTATTTCTCCAGTTTCAATGTATTTGATGAATGAAATCAATAAAATAATAAAAGAGAAGAAGTATGAAATAATTCCTAATGTTGTTAATTTTAATTTATTTAAAATCAGCAATAATAAAAATAATGAACCTAAAAAATTTTTACATTTATCTAATCTTGATGATAAAGTAAAAAATATTTCAGCAATGTTGAATACTTCTAAAAAGTTATATAATGAAGGTTATAAATTCGAATTTCATATCGGAGGGAATGGTAATTCTACTTACATATCAGATTTTATAAATAAAAATAATTTACAAAATTGTATAAAAGTTTTTAACCGATTAAAACATCAAGAAGTATGTAAAAAAATGAATTCTGTAGATTGTTTTGTTTTATTCAGTAATTACGAAAATCAACCTTGTGTGCAAATAGAAGCATTTGCATGTGGAATTCCTGTAATTGCTAAAAATGTTGGAGGAATTTCAGAATTTTTTCCTGACAATTTTGGCTTTCTAGTAAATAATGAAAATGAATTATACGATGCTATGAAAGAAGTAATTAATGGAAAAGAATTTGAAAATAGTATTAAACTAAATGAGTTTGCTATTAATCATTTTTCATCATCTATCATTTCAAAAAAATACAATGACATTTATAACAAAATGCTACAATGAAAGGATTTCAAATAAAAATAGAAAAGAATGTTGTTTCTTATACTATTCGCTTCAAAAATGAATATTTTGATAACTATCTTATAGATGATAATGAAATTGTAATTTGTTTAGAAGGTGTTATTTTAAACAAAACTTTTCTAGTCAATAATTACAATTTAAAAAACAATTACTTACATCAATTGTATCAATTGTTTGATACTGATTTTATCAGCAAATTAGAAGGTGAATTTGTTGGATTTATTTATGATAAACTTAAAAATAAATTATACACATTCACAAACTTTACAGCAACAAAAAAACTATTTTATTATAAACAAGAAAATATAATTGTAATTGATACAAGTTTAATTCTATTGACAAAAACTTTGAAAAAAGAAAAGTTATATTTTTCTTTAGACAATTCTACTATGTATCAATTATTAATTTGTGATAATACATTAGAAGATTATACTCCAATAAAAGAAATAAAAAAACTAAATGACGCACAATTATTAATAATTAATATTAAAGATTTAACCACAAACATTCAATCATATTATAATTATTATAATAAATTTATTGGATCTAAAAATGAAGCTTTAGAAGAGATTAATCGATTATTTAATGAAGCTGTTTGTTTAGAATTTAATAAAGATAAGGAACTAAAAAAAGATACTTTTGCTCTACTTAGTGGAGGTTTAGATTCTAGAATGACATTTTTAGTAGCCTTAAAAAATGGCTTTTGCATTAATGAAGCGTTTTGTTTTTCACAAAAGAATTATTGGGATGAATTAATAGCAAAAAAAATAGCAAAAGATTACAACGTTCCTTTTCATTTTATAGATCTAAATGGAGGAGAATATATTTCTGAAATTGATGAAATATTTAATATTTCTCATGGTTTAGGAATCTATTCAGGAGCTTTGCATACCAATTATGCTTATCAATTTATTGATAAAACCCGATTTGGATTAATTCATAGTGGACAATTGGGCGATGGAGTCTTTGGTATGTTCAATAAACATCGTTTTAAAACTCCTCCAACCAAAAATAAAATTGTTGTTCACAATGACCTTTTTCCTAAGCTTGAAAAAGATTTCAATCAAATTATTTCTAACTATGATAGCGAAGAAATATTTCTAACAAGAAACGTTGGTTATAACAGAACAGTGCTTGGCTCATACATGGCAGAAGAATTTTCTTACCAAGCTTCTCCTTTCATGAATTCTAATTTTCTGAAATTTCTTCATAGTTTACCCGAAAAATGGAAGTACAATCAAGAATTATATATTGATTGGATAAATGTATATCATAAAGATGCTACAAAATATATTTGGGAAAGGACTTTACTAAAACCTACTCATAAAAGAAATACTGTAATTGGTGATAAATTTGTAAAAAGATCGTATAATATATTATTAAATAGAATTCTAAAGAAAACAAACATTGGTAAAATGACTGCATATAGTTACTATTACCAAAAGGATAATAAACATAAAATAAAAATGGATTCTTATTTTGAAAATTCTATTCATTTAATAAAATCTGAAGAATTAAAACTTGATATTATTAACACTTACAATAATGGAGATTTTATCGAAAAAACAACTGCTTTAACTGTTTTATCAATTGTAAAAAATTATTTTAGTGAATGATTTTGTTTCATTTTTAAAGGATTTTTATAATAGAAAAGGTTTACTCATTTTTTCTTCTTTTCTACTCGAAAAAATCATTGGTCTTATCAATGTTATTTTTATTGTTCATATGATATCTGAAGATGATTATGGTTTAATTACAATCATTGCATCAATTTTTGGAGTTTTTATTACACTAAACGGATTTGGAACAATACAAGGCTTACTTCGGTTTGGTGCTTTAGAAAAAACTGAAGAAGCTAAAAATAAATTAGCTCAAACAATTTTTTTCCTTGGTCTTAAAAAACAAATTATTCTAATTGCTTTATTTTGTTTTATAGCATATTTTTATGAGATTAAATATAAAATGATTTGGGTGGTTATTTTGTTTTTTGCTATCAGAATGCTTGGAACATATTTTTACAGTTTTATACAATGTTACTATAGAATTCAAAATAGGAATGATAAATTTTCATCAATATCAATTATCATTAATTTGATTGGTTTATGTATTTTACTATTTCTTACTTTTCTATACGGAAAATATGGCTACTTAATAGCTCTGACTATAACTCCTTGGTTATCTCTATTTTTTTATAACAATAAGATTTTTTCATCTTTTAAAAGCAATATAAGTACAATAAATATGAAGGAATTTTGGAATTATTCCTTCAACTCATCAATAACTTATTTTTTTTCTGAAATATTATTTATGATTGATGTTTTTATTATAGGATTATTATTAAATGAAGCAGATGTTGCAAATTATAAAGTTGCTATTATTCTACCGATGAATTTAATGTTTCTTCCTATGATTTTTATGCAAACTGATTTACCGAAAATAATATCAAAATCAACCGACAAAAAATATCTTAATTACTATATTTCTAATTATTACAAATTATTTATCCCTCTTTCTCTAAGTATATTAATTTTAGGATTCTTTATAAAAGATTTTATTTTAAAATTTATTTTTGGAAGCAATTACGCAAACAATGGTTGGATTTTCTTTATAATACTTACAGCAATTTGTTTTAATATGTGTTTTAGGAATTTATATGGGAATTTATTATCTGCAGTAGGTTTAGCTAAAAAAAATTCGATAATATCTATCTCTTCTATTCTTCTTATGCTTGTTTTAGGATTATTATTAATTCCTAAATATGAAATTTTAGGGGCAGCAATTTCTCTTGCAATTACATTTATAACAATGGGATTTTGCTCTGCAATTATATTCTATAATTATTTAAAGAAAATATAATTATTTATCTCTATTCTTGAAACTAATCATATTTATAAAATAAAAACTTGTAAGTATTATAGCTAGAGCTATATAATCTATAATTTCTGTATTTTGATTAGGAAAAAAACTTTTATTAAAGAATATTATTGCTAATCCAAGCCAAAAACTTTTTTTTAATAATTTCATAAGTTTAATAGTATCTATCGCACATCTTCAAACTGTTTAAATAACTGAAAATGAATTTATATTTTTAAATTTAATATTTTTTTTCATAAAAAATTTTTATAACTACAATAATATCTTATTTCAGAATTATAACTTGCATAATAATCTTGTATTCCTTTGATATTTGAGCCTTCAAAATCAAAAATTAAAGATTGATTACAATTATCTTTTATAATATAATTTAACAAATAAGAAAAAGAACCTTTTGGCTCTATATCTTTATTTCTAACGGAACTAAGTAATATTATTCTCTCTGATGAATGTAGTACAAAAACAGAAGAAATAATTGTTTTATTTTCATCAAAGAGAAAGTATTGTATACAATTTTTTCGTTGTATATTTTTATTGATAATTTCTTTAAAAAGAGATAAATTAATTGTTTTTGAATAAGCATAATACTTTTCTAATGCTTCAAAATACCATTCTACATCAAAAAAAGATTGATCAATATTCAGTTTATTAAACGAATTATTTTTAATATTTCTCTTTCTATTCAAACTAAAATTATCGTATAATTCTTCGTAAGAATTTGAAATATCCAAAACTTGATTTACTTTCAATTCACCTTTCGGAGAAAACATTGCTGTATTTTCCTCATTAAAATTATAAGCACGAACTAATTTTCGATGTAATCTCTTTTCAAATTCTTTAAAAATACGTTCAGAAAAATTTTCTCGATGAAAAACACCTAATTGTTGACAATAAAGAGGCTGATTTATAAATTTTATTCCAAATTTTCTTACGAAAGGTAAAGGCATTACAGCTTCGTAATCATTATAAACCAAACAATCCCAATTTTCTCCTAACAACGTATCTAAATACCAAAATTCGGCATAAACACGATAATTTACAGATTTCTTTAAACAATCTGTATACTTATCTACTGCTAATTTTTGTCGAGAAACTTGTCTTATCATTCAAAAATACTTTCATATACTTTTCGCCATCCAATCCAATCTTCATTCAAGTTTGATTGATGAAATAAAGTTATAAACGTTCCGTTCACACTTTTAATTGTATCCTTCAATTCCTTTAGTTCATTTATAGCTTCATCAGTTGTTAATTTCATGTAATTTCTCAACGTAACATCCATTGCTACAAAAGGATATATTATTAACAATGTTTGTTCATTTCTTGATAAGTCAAACCATTTATAAGGTGTTGAAGTTCCTGCTCTAAACCCAATCCTATTTGCAAATCCCATTGTATAATCTTCCTCTATTCCACTTTTCAACAATTGTTGATATGTTTGTGGAAAATTAAGTTTTATAAAATGCTGACGAGATTTTTTTACTGATTTATTCGTCAACAGTTCCAAACGATTTATTTCAGTTTGCAATAAATTAACATTTTTATTGGACTCATATGAAGGATGGATTCCTATTGTTGCCCAACGAACAACATCATTTATTAACTCTTTCTGATTTTTGTTTTTCCAATCATGGTTTTTATCAAAAGTAGAATAATCTCCCAATAACCAAAAAAATACAGTTTTTACATCATATTTTCGAGCTAAATCTTTCAAATAATCAAATGTAGCATAGGGATCTTTTTCTTTTCCCAACCATACATTAATTTGTTTTTTGCCTTCTCTAAAATTAGCATTTAAGAGCTTTTTTGCAATAGAACCTATTTTTATTTTAGGCGAATGATGCAAATATTTCCAAGCATAATCAACATCATGCGTATTTATTTGCTCAAAAACTCTTTCTTTAAAAATAAGTTGAGAATATTTTATAGAAATCTGCTTTTGTATCTCCATACAAATTAAATCAACTATAGGTTTTGAATAATCTAAATCTGAACCTAAAAAACGTTGATGTTCATCGAACAAATAAGATTCTGCAATATATTCTTCATATCTAGAAAGCCAATAAAAACATTTTCCAACTTCACTTAAAGTCGAATAATTTGTTGTTGTCCTAATATCATTTTCCAATAAAATTTCATCAACATTAAAATTAATCTCATGCTCTAAAAACTGATTAGAGAAATTAATTTTTGGTCCATTGTATTCGTCAAAAATATTTTTAGAAATCACTATTTCATATTTAAGTCCTAGAAAGTCCGAAAATATAAAATCGAAAATGTACTCAATTCTATTTGTAATTTTTTCGGTAAATATGACAACTGTTTGGTTCAAAATAAACTATTCAATAAAGATTAAAGATAATTAAATTAATCCTTCATCAGCAAATGAATAATAATTCTTTTGCGAAACAATCACATGATCCAAAACCTGAATATCCAAAAGCAAAGCTCCTTCTTTTATTTTTTGTGTAATGGATTTATCTGCTGCACTAGGTACCAAATTCCCAGACGGATGATTGTGAGAAAGAATAATTCCTGTAGCCATCAATTCCAATGAACGTTTAAAAATCAACCGTACATCAACAGAAGTTTGTGTGATTCCTCCTCTCGAAATTTGTTCTGTTTTTATAATCCTATTTCCTTGGTTCAGATACATAATCCAAAATTCTTCGTTGGGTAAATCTCCTATTTGTTGTTGCAAAATAATTGCAGCATCATTACTCGAAGAAATTTTTTTTCGCTCCAAAACATCTTGCGTATTACGTCTTCGTCCTATTTCCAAAGCTGTAATTATTGAAATTGCTTTAGCTTCGCCTATTCCTTTAAAAAGGCACAAATCAGTAATAGAATATTTTGCCAATTCATTCCAATTATTATTTGCAGATTTCAAAATTCTCTTTGCCAACTCAACTGCAGATTCATTTCTACTTCCACTTCCCATAATAATAGCGAGCAATTCTGCATCCGACAAAGAACTTCGTCCCTTTGTTGCCAATTTTTCTCTTGGTCTATCGTCTTCATTCCAATTTTTTATAGAACTATTATTTTCTGAGTAGGTAGTCATAGCGTAATTATTTTGGTATCAGAAAGATAATAAAAAAAGCTCGAACATATTCTGTTCGAGCTTATTATATTTTATTAATTTTTATTTGGGCAATTGCTTCGCACCGTGCTTTTCATTACAATCTTTTTCTAAGGAAAAAGGATTTTCACTGCAATCACTATTGCATCAATCGTAAACAATTACTTATTTACTTTTGCCCAAGTATCTTTTAACGTAACTGTTCTGTTAAATACTAATTTTTCAGCTGTTGTATCTCTATCCAAAGCAAAATATCCAATACGTTGAAACTGAAATTTATCTTCAACTTTTGCTTCTTTTAAAGATGGTTCACCAAAACCTTGTTTCACTTCCAAAGAATCTGGATTCACAAATTGTAAAAAGTCAACATCTTTTTCAGCATCAGGAGATTCTACAGTAAACAATCTATCATATTGTCTTACCTCAATTGGTGTATTTTCTGTTCCAGAAACCCAATGTAAAGTACCTTTCACTTTACGTTTAGACGCTTCTGTTCCGCTTCCCGATTTTGTTTCAGGATCGTAAGTCGCAAAAATAGTTGTAATGTTTCCATCAGCATCTTTTTCCACTCTTTCTGCTTTTATGAAATAAGCACCTTTTAAACGAACTTCGTTTCCTAATGACAAACGAAAAAATTTCTTAGGAGCTTCCTCCATAAAATCTTCACGTTCTATATAGATTTCTCTTGTAAAAGGAACAATACGAGAACCTGCATTTTCATCTTCTGGATTGTTTTCTATTTCCAATTCTTCTATCTGTCCTTCTGGATAATTTTCTATCACTACTTTTACAGGATCAATTACTGCAAAAACACGAGGAGCTATTTTATTTAAATGATCACGAACCGAAAATTCTAATAAAGAAATATCCAATACATTATCACGTTTTGCTACACCAGCTGTGTTCCAGAAATTCTTGATAGATTCTGCTGTATAACCACGACGACGTAATCCAGAAATTGTAGGCATACGAGGATCATCCCATCCTGTAACCACATTTTCTTGTACCAATTTCATCAACTTACGTTTACTTGTTATCATGTACGAAACATTTCCACGAGCAAACTCACGCTGTTTTGGTTTTTGAGGCTGATTTGGTAACTCTACATTGTTTGCATACCATTCATATAAATCGCGGTGATTTTTAAACTCTAACGAACATAGTGAATGCGAAATACCTTCTATATAATCAGATTCTCCGTGTGTCCAATCGTACATTGGATACATTTTCCATGTATCTCCAGTACGGTGATGTGAACGTTTTAAAACGCGATACATCACTGGATCACGCATATTCATATTCGGAGAAGTCATATCTATTTTTGCACGCAAAACATGAGAACCTTCTTCAAACTCTCCAGCTTTCATTCTTTCGAATAACTCTAAGTTTTCTTCTACAGAACGATCTCTATAAGGAGAATTAACTCCTGGTTCGAAAGGAGTTTTACGTTGCTCATTAATCAATTCCGATGTTTGATCGTCGATGTAAGCTTTTCCTTCTTTGATTAATTGTACAGCCCAATCGTAAAGCTGCTGGAAATAATCAGAAGCATAACGTTCCTCTGCCCATTCAAAACCTAACCATTTTACATCTTCACGAATAGAATCTACAAACTCTTGTTCTTCTTTCTCAGGGTTTGTATCATCAAAACGTAAATTTACAGGTGCATTGTAACGCTGTCCTAAACCGAAGTTTAAGCAGATTGCTTTTGCATGTCCTATATGCAAATAACCATTTGGTTCTGGAGGGAAACGAAAACGTAAATTTTCTTTTGGCATCCCATTCGCTAAATCATCTTCAATGATTTGCTCAATAAAATTCAATGATTTTTTTTCTTCTTCCATTTCTTAATTACGATTGAGTGTGCAAAGGTACAAAAAATCACTAATTTAGATATGATTTTAAATACTTCTATTTTTAAGAAATATATATAAAATTGAAAGTTTGGTTTTCAGAACCAGAAAAGAATAAATTAACGATAATTAAATTTATTTTTCTATTTTAGAAATAATATAAATTAATTGGATATAAAACACTTAACAACACATTATCTTTCTTAAATTTTCAATATATTTACTTAAGGAACTTATTGTTAATAAACATTTACTATAAAATTCATCATTACTAACATCAGTTTTATTTTCTTCTATTTTTATTTCTAAACCTTTATCAGTTAAACTTGTTTTATAATATCCATTAAATGGATTTGTTCTATGAGTAAAACTATTCCTTATTTTTTCTCTAAATATTTTTGTTTCTTTTTCAAATTCATTTAAAGCTTCTAAAATTTTAGAACTTGTAGAATCTTCTTTTCCTTCAAGTTTATTTTTTAACCTTGGTAAAGTCACATTACGTTCCTCTATAAAAACACCTGTAAATGAATTTATTAGCTGTAAAATACAATCTCTAATAGAAATTATAAAATATGATATTACTTCAGCAAAGTATCGAAAATATTGTAAATCAGAAGAATTTTTTGAAGCATTATATCTATCTAAGTAAGTTGACATATAAATAAAAGTATTTTTTAAATGAATTACTTTTATTGTTATTTCGGAGTTCCATTTTATTAAATTATTTAATTTATGCCGCTCTATTAAACTAACATCAGAATTAGGATTAAATAAAATATCGGAAATATTTCCATGAAAATCAAATATATAACTTGAATTACCTTCATTATTATATAATAAATTAATTCCATTAAATTCTTTAATTCTAAAAGTAGATTTTTTTACCTCTTGCTCAGTTAAGTTTTCTATCATAATATTTTAGCTTATTTATACAAATATATTATGAAATCATTGTATAAATTTAAAACAAAAAATATCATAATTTCTGACCATCACTATAATCATGTACTAAAACTTTCAACCAAAAATTACTATTTGAAAGATGGTCATCTTTTTTCTTTTGAAAAATAAAAATGAGTTGATAAACTTGGGTTATATTAACAAGTTTTAACCGTAATGCTTGCGTTAGTGATTGTAGTGGAAATCCTTTTATAAAAAATAATATAACATCCAATAACTGCTATTGTTTTCTTTTTTTATAAAAGATTGCAACGGAAAGCACGCCCGATAGGGAACGCCCAAAAAATAATATTACCCTAAATAGATTTCTAGTAAACCGTCTGGGATTTGAACTAACATTGCTTTTTCTTCGCGATTTACTTCAAGAATCCAATCATTAATCATTGGAATAAGAATTTCTTTTCCTTGCGCATCCACTTCAAAGTAAGCTTGTGCAGCAGAATCGTTTACAGATTTTATTGTTCCGACCTCTGTATTAGATTGGTCATAGATGGTGAAACCTATAATTTCGTGGTAATAAAAATCTGTTCCTGTTAGTTTTGGTAAAGATTTTAAAGGTAGATATAATTCACGATTGATTAATTTATCAACTGTTTCGTCTTCTACATCTTCAAATTTCACTAATAATTTATTTCCTTGATAAGGTTGAGCAGTTTCGAAAAAAAATGGAACCAGTGCACCATCTTGTTCGATGTACACTGCTTCCAAAGTATCGTATAATTCTGGTTCGTCCGTATCCAAATAGATGATTACATTACCTTTGAAACCATGTCTCTTGGTAATTTTTCCTAAATAGTAGCAATCATTTTTTGTCATTGGAACGTTTCTGAACTTTAAAATTATTCTTCTGTAGCAACTTCTTCAGTTGTACCCTCTGCTTCTTCAGCAGGAGTTTCCTCTACTTGTGCAGCAACTTCAGCTTCTTGAGCAGCTTTTACACGAGCAGCATTAACAGCTTTTTCAGCTTCTAATGCAGCAGCTTTAGAAGCAGCAGCGTTTGAAGTTAAACCGTCTTTTTTAGCTTGAACTTTAGCATCTTTAGCTTCTAACCAAGCTGCGAAACGTTTTTCAGCTTCTTCTTCAGAGAATGCTCCTTTAGCAACACCACCTAATAAGTGTTTTTTCATATAAGCACCTTTGTAAGATAATAAAGCTTTAGCCGTATCTGTTGGTTCAGCACCTGTTTGTAACCATTTTACTGCTGCTTCAACGTTTAATTCAACTGTTGCAGGGTTAGTAATAGGGTTGTAAGTACCTAATTTTTCGATGAAACGACCATCACGTTTTGCTCTTGAATCAGCAACTACGATGTGAAAGAATGGTTTTCCTTTACGACCATGTCTTTGTAATCTAATTTTTGTAGCCATATTATAACTAATTATTTAGGGAACTCGTCCCGTTTTACAAATTTGAGGTGCAAAGATAAGGATTTATTTAAAATAATACTATAATTTAGTTATATTGTTCCTTAAAATTTAGTATTGTGGAAGAATAACTTTCTAAGTTTACTTTATTCAAAACAAAGTATAATTATTAACCTATTGTTCATTTTATTAAAAATGATTAATGAAAAAATATGAATAAAAAATTACTATCTATAGCACTATTTTCTATATTATGCAATATAAATTTTGCTCAAAATAAAGAACAATTATTGACTAAATTTAAATTAGAAAAACAGCAAAATGAAGCGATATTCAATAGAAAACAAAGTAAAAAAAGTAAACTTAATAAAAATGAAGAAATTTCATCTATTGCTGCAGCTACAGATGAGTTTATTGTTTATAATAAATTATTAGATAATAGAGCTAATATTGCCTCTAATATTGAAGATTTACAAAATGGGCAAATTGGCAATTTCTATCTAAATGGACAAAACATGGAAATCACTATTTTTGATGGTGGTGCTCCATTAACAACACATGTAGAATTTAGCGATAAAGAAAATTCTGGGAAAAGTCGTGTATCAGATTTAGAGAATGGAGCTGAAAGTATAAGTAATCATTCTACTGCTGTATCTGGTTTTATTGCTGCTGAAGGAGTTAATACTATTACTCAAACAGATAATGTAACAGGTACTGTTACTGCTACATTTCCTAATGGTGCGAAAGGTGTTTTACCTAATGCTAGAGTTACAACTGCTGGGTTTAAAACGGTAAATGATTTAACTATCTTCGAAAAATTATTAAATTTTGATAAATACATTTCTAATCATTCTTATGGAACAAATTTAGGATGGGAATTAATAGAGGATAATACAAATGCTTTAGGATATGCTTTAAAATATAATCTATCAACAACATCATTTACGTCTCCCCAACAGAGTGCTTATGGTGCATATTATTCAAATGACTATAATTATGATGCCATAGGATATAACTTTCCTAAATATACTATAGTAAAATCTGCTGGTAATGAATACGGAGATGGGCCAAATAGTTATGCTCGTTATAATTTCAATTTATATAAAAGTGATGACACTAAGTTTACAGATGGAGATTTAATCCCTGAAGATAATTGTCAATCTGGTGCATATTGTATCAGCTTTGGTTCACTAGCAAAAAATATAATTGTAGTTGGCTCTGTAGACATACCTACTTCTAGTAATTTCAAATTTACATCGCCATCTCAAATTATACATTCAAGCTATAGTAGCGCTGGACCAAGAAAAGATGGAGCTATAAAACCTGATTTAGTTGCTGTTGGTACAAGGGTCATATCCCCTACAAGTAGTTCAAACAATGCTTATGATATAGGTAGTGGTACATCATACTCTGCTCCAAAAGTAACTGGGGTTGTTGGTGCTATCACTCAACTAAAACGATTATTAACTGGCGATAACACTTATTACTTTAACTCAGATGAAGTAAGAGCTATACTATTACATACAACAGAAAAAGCTGGAGAGTTTGATGGACCTGACAACAAATTTGGATGGGGACTTTTAGATGGGAAAAAAGCGGCTGAAGTTGTTTTAGCAGCGCATAATAAAGAAATAATTTTTGAGAGAAATGAAAAAATTTCGGGAATTAATCAGGAAAAATTAATTTCCTCAAAAGTTGGGGAAGAATTAAAGGCTACAATTACATGGATAGACCCTCCTACTTCCAATTATAAAAAAATGATAACAGGATTGATTAATGACACTTCATCTAAACTTATTAATGATTTAGATATTCGACTAATTGACACAGAAACAAATGATGAATATTTACCATGGAAATTAGATTTATCTAATGTAACTGGTGCTGCTATAAAAGGAGATAATACTGTAGATAATATTGAGCAAATATTAATTAAAACCCCTATTTCAGGAAGAAAATATAAAATTATTATTTCAAACAAAAATACATTAGTTGATAATAACGGAACCAGTTCTAATCAAATTTACACACTATTAATTACTGGTGCACAAGAAGATAAATCAACTATTGTTTCAAAAAACGTTTTAACAATTTATCCTACTTTAGCAAAAGATGTTGTTAATATAAAAACTGAAGATAAAATTGAAACAGTTCAATTAATTGATATATCGGGAAAATTAATTTCGACAACAAATTCAGAAAAAATTAATGTATCATCACTATCATCCGGAGTTTATATTATTAAAATAAAAACTGATAAAGAGGTTATAACAAAAAAAATTATAAAACAATAGATTCGTTTTCAAAAATAAAAAAAGCATTTCTTAATAAGAAGAAATGCTTTTTTAACTTTATAAAGTTAAGAACTAAGTTAAATTTTAATTTATTTTACCTTCATAAAAAATTGGAGTTCCATCAATTTTAAATCCAATTACAGTTAATTTATAATCCTTAGGCTTATCATTATTGTAATATTCAATAGTTGCTCCATCATTATCAGTATCAATATTTGTATTCCAATATAGTACATCTCTCACATCATTATCAAGTTCAGAATAAAACATTTCGTAATCATCTAAATTAAAATATGGTAATGCTTTATTATAACCTTGTAATTGTATATAATTGGTTGTACTCATTAAATTATCCATAGGATCAGGTTTTCTATCAGAACCTCTTTTAGTATAAATTGCAATAGCATTTCCCAATAAACCAGATCCCTTAAAAACTTTTACCATTGCTATATTGTTAACATTAATAGAAGTAAGGTTATCAGGAGAAACATTAATTTCATCAACATATACAGCTGCTGCAGAATTTCTAATCATAGGTATACTTTCTCCAGACTGACCTTTAGAAGCTGTAAGACCTGGAACTCTACCTACTAAAAAATCAATTATATTGGAATAGGCTTGCACAGGTTGATCCTCATTAACAAAGTCTATAATTTTTTCATTTAAGCTTCTAAATCTTCCTGTTGATAATTCGTCATTTAACTTATTTGTTTTTGCTTTACTATCAGATCGAACAAGAACTTCTTTTAATTGAATCGTTTTTTTATTTATTCGTTTCGCATTATCAATTGTCGTTATTTGATCTTTTATATCTTTTGGTAAATCTGATGATTTAATTTCTTTTAATAAATAATTTGTTGGTGGTAATTCTGAACGATAATTAAAATTTCTAAAAGTTGGAAACATTGAGAAAACTAAACTTTTTCCACTTCCTAAACTTTTTTCATTTAAAAAATAATTCAAACCAATTGGTCCATAATAAAACAAGTTATCTAATGTAACATTACCTTCAGAATCTGTTTCTGAAACAAAAAATTCTTTTTCAGAATCTTGAGGTTTCAAAACTATACTTAATGAAGAATTTCTTAATTCTGTTCCATTTAAATATGTTTTTCCAACATATGACAAATAATGGTTATAATAATCTGTTATTGTAGGGGATTTGCCTTCAAGTAATTCATTCCAATTAAATCTTTTCCAATTCTCTGAAATTAATAAAGCATCTAATGCTTCATCACTTTCATTATTGATAAAATATTGAGCTGGATTTGATATTTTTGATGTAAAATCATTTGTTAACCACATTGATGACAATAAATTATCATTATCAGACTCTGTTCTAATTACAGAACTCAATTGTACTTGATCTTGATTATTTATTTTTATAGAATTAATTGAGCGAGGTGTTTTATTTATATCTAACTCTATATCAGGTTTCGTACTTAATTTATCTTTATTTATAAAAAGTAAACGATTTGCAACTACCTCATCATTTTCATTAAACACTGTAAAATTTATAACTCCATTAAATGTTTGCAATATATCTTTTGGAATTATGTTAGAAATTGACGCAACCTCTTTTACAATCTTAGCATCAAATACATGTTGATTATTAATTGTTCCAATAATTTTATAATTTAATAATTGGTGAGGTAAATTTACACCCTTTAACTGTAAAGCAATATCATCATTATTCTTAACAACCTTAAATAATAATCCACTTTTTTCTGCTTTTGGTAAATCTATAATTTGTTTATTATTTTTATCATCAACAATTTGCAATTGATATGCTTTATCAGAATCTGCTCTAAAGTGAAAAGATGATACATTTTCATCTAAATTCTTAAAAGAAACTAATTGATTAGATGGATTGTCTTTTTCAAAAACAAAACCTTCCCAATTTTTAGGCAAATCTCCATCTGATTTTAATCTTACAGCAAATTTAGTTGTTTGATTTTCAACAAAATTATGACCTTCTGAAATTACCTCGGCTTGCCATTTATTCGTATCATTTTTTACTAATTTTAATTTTGAGTTCGGATTATAAATTTTAACCTCTTTAATATACTGAAATTCTTCAGGAAAAAGAGTCATGTATGGTGTATATGAACGAATAAAATATACACCCTCAGAAATATCCTTTTTCATAGTTATTGTCCCTTCGCTTTGACCTTCAGTAATAGGAACTATTTTTCTATCTAATAAATTTTTATCTTTATCATATAATTCTACAAATAAATTTGTAGAAATTTGTGTGGGCTTATAGCCATTGAATACAAAAGCTTTAAACCAAATATTATCTCCTGCAGTATAGTTTTCATTATCAAATAAAAGGTAAACTTTTTCTTGTGTATATTTTTCTTCAAGAATCTTAATTGCGGAATCTAATCTTGATTGAGCATTAACAGATATAGATAAAATACAGAAGATGAAATACAAAATTCTAGAGTTCATTAATGTGTTTTTAAATAAAAAATAAATATAGTATTTTATTTTGCTCTGCATTATTTTATATTTCTTTTTCTACTCTATATTACAGAAAATAAAATATAATGATTAATTGATTAAACATTTCATAGAAAGTAATAAATATGCTTAATATTAATTTTATATCTTAGTATTAAATTAACATTTCATGAAAAAAACAATATACTCATTACTATTTTTAGCAATGACTTTCAGCTCTACCTTACAAGCACAGGAGAACATTACTTACCAAACTCCACCACAAGAAATACTACAATTAGCCGATGCAGAATTACCTCCAGTAATTTCGACAGATCGAAAAGCAGAAAACAGTTTTTTATCTTATAAAAGCCGTTACAAAACAATTCAAGAACTATCAGAACCTGAATTAAAATTAGCCGGTTTAAGAATTAATCCTATAACAAATATTAATTCTAGAGAGTTATTTAGTGAAAAAATAACGTTTTACGACTTAAAAACTTCTCAAGAAAAAACAATTAATGGTTTACCTACAATTGGACGTTTTTCTAATCAATCTTGGAATAAAAATCAAACTAAATACGCTGTTACTAATACAACGGATAAAGGTGTTGAATTATGGATAATTGATGTAAATACATTAGTTGCAAAAAAAGTTTATGAAGATAAATTAAATGCAAATTTAGGATCTCCATACAGTTGGACATCAGATAATGAAATCATCGTAAATGTAATCCCAGCTTCAAGAAAAGAATTAATCAATACAGCTGATGCTGTAGCAACAGGTCCTACTGTTTCTGTTTCCGATGGTAAAGAAGCGCAAAATAGAACATATCAAGATTTATTAAAAAATAAAAATGATGAATTTAATTTTGAACAATTAGCATTATCAGAATTAGTAAAAATAAATATTGAAACAGGAAGTAAAAGTAAATGGAAGGATCAAGGAATGTATACAAACATTTCTACTTCACCTGATGGAAAATATATATTAATTAACGAAATCAAAAAACCTTTCTCTTACATTGTAACTTACTATAGGTTTCCTTCTACAGAAACCGTTTATGATAGTAATGGAAAATTAATTAAAGAAGTTGATCAACAAGAATTACAAGAAGTCGTTCCAAAAGGCTTTGCATCTACAACAAAAGGAAAAAGAAACCTTTATTGGAGAGCTGATAAACCTTCTACTTTATATTGGGTACAAGCGCTAGATGAAGGTGATGCAAATAAACCAGCAGAATACAGAGATGCTGTTTATCAATTAAATGCTCCTTTTAATGGGAATAGTGAATTATTAGTAAAGGTAAAAGATAGATATCGTGGTATAATTTGGGGGAATAATGATATTGCATTAGTTCGTGATTCTTGGTATAATTCAAGAAGTGAGAGTTATTATTTATTTAATCCATCAAATAGCACACAACAACCTATTCGCTTTTTTGAACGTAATACCCAAGATGCTTATAATAATCCTGGTAATTTTGTTACAAATGAAAATGAATTTGGATATAATGTTCTATACATTAATAAAGATAAATTAATGTTAACTGGAGAAGGTATTTCTCCTGAAGGAATTTTACCATTTGTTGATGAATTTGATATAAAAACTCAAAAAACTAATCGATTATGGAGAGCAAAAAAATCAAATGATTTAGAAGCTATTGTTCGAGTTATTGATCCTAAAAAAGGAATTATTTTAGAACAAGTTCAATCAAAAACAAATTATCCTAATCTATATGTTAGAGATATTTATAAAAAGAAATCAGCACCAAAACAAGTAACTTTTAGAAAAAACCCTTTTGAAGCAATGAACAATGTTTCAAAAGAATTAATAACTTATAAACGAGCAGATGGTGTTGAATTATCTGGTACATTATATTTACCACCTAATTACGATAAAAAGAAAAAGGAAAAGTTACCTATGTTAATGTGGGCTTATCCAAGAGAATTTAAAGACGCTGCTACAGCTGGACAAGTTACTACATCAGAAAATCAATTTACATCCCCATCTTATGGAGGACCTGTTTTCTGGGCTTTAAGAGGATATGCTATTTTAGATAATGCTGCATTCCCTATTATTGGAGAAGGTAAAGAAGAACCAAATGATACATTTATTCCTCAATTAGTAGCCAATGCTAAAGCTGCAATTGACGCTGTTAATGCTTTAGGTTATATTGATACGAAAAGAGTTGCTGTAGGTGGACATTCTTATGGAGCTTTTATGACCGCTAATTTATTATCTCATTCAAATTTATTTGCTGCAGGTATAGCAAGATCTGGTGCATATAATAGAACATTAACTCCTTTTGGCTTTCAATCTGAACAAAGAAATTATTGGGAAGCACCAGAAGTTTATATTACAATGTCTCCTTTTATGAATGCTGACAAAATGAAAACGCCTTTATTACTAATTCACGGAGATGCTGATAATAATACAGGAACTTTCCCTATGCAATCTGAACGATATTTTAATGCTCTTAAAGGTTTAGGTGCTACAACTCGTTTTGTTTTATTACCAAAAGAATCTCATGGTTACTCTGCGAAAGAAAATGTATTACATGTTCTTTGGGAGCAAGATCAATGGTTAGAAAAATATGTAAAAAATAAAAAAGATTAAATCAAAAAAATAGTCAGTAGAGTTTCTACTGACTATTTTTTTTATGAATCAACTTACAATATCAAAATTTTATATATTATTTTCTACTTATTTGTGAAAGTATCGTTGGATCCTGTATTTGATTATCTTTTGCTAATAATAAAACTTTAGATAAGACCTCTGCAGATTTAGGATCATCATCAGCAAAAGGTAAAAATAATCTTCCTCTATGCTGTGAATGAACAGGAAGTATAGATAAATATTTTCCAGGAACTTGATGTACAACCGCACTTCCTAGATGCACACTATAATCTGCCATTTCACCTTTGATTAAAACATGCGAGCCTTCAATTTTTATGTTATCAATTTTAAATAATCTAGCTGTTTCCTTCATTAAGACAGAACGCATTTCAATAGATGAATGACTAGCTTCTGGATCTACATCTCCTACATGAGCAACTGAAACTACCAAATCTATATCTCGCATTACTTCAGAAAATATTCTTGGATTAATGTCCGTAAAAGGAATATTTTTATAATCTTTTAAAGAATGAAATTCAATTGTCTCAAGCGTTGGACTTTCTACATCTGCAGGAGAAAACCAATCTGCCATTGCATACAATTTTACTTGAAAACCTTCTTTATGATAAACTTTTTGTAGTCCTTCTTCGTAATCTACTTTCCAACCTCTTGTCTTTAATAATGCTAAAGTTTGTTTTGTTTGAATTTGATGTCCTGCATATCTACGAGATATTGATTTTTCTTGTAATTCATCAGGTGTAGGAACATATAACTCTCTAAAAACTTGTTTAAATGGTTGAATTAATTTTTCTTTAAAACAATAGTGTTGAAAATCACTCCAAACCGATTGATCATGTAAATCGACACAATGAGCTATTCTTACTGTATTATTTTCATCTAATTCATATATTTCACCATTTGCATCAACTAAATTTCCATTTCGAAAAAATCCTATTTTATTATTAGATATAAAGACTAATTTTTCTAAATGTTTTACAATAATTGGATGCTCAAAAAGATTCTTCATTTCAGCATAAAGAAACTCATCACCTCTTATCATTGCTTCTTCTAATCCTTTACGAGAACGAGTCCACTGCTCTCGCATTATTTTTCTAGTAGTAGTTAAATCAATAATACTTTTATCTTTTTTAATTTTTGGAGGAATAGATTTTAGTTGTTTATCATCTCGAAAAACTACTAATTCAGCCTTACCATTGTCATCTATAATTAAGCCTACAGTAACTCCATCAATTGTGATTTGAGTTTCCTTAGATAAAATATCCTGAATCTGTCTCGTTTCCATTGCCCAAGTTAATCGAATTGGATCTGGATAACCAGCATTCCTAGCTAAATTTTCTAAAGCAACACGAATTGCCAAAGCCTCGCTCGTTTGTTTCATTGAACCAAACTGTTTGCTTTCTTTCTTAAACTGCTGAATGTATTCATATCTATTCAAGACATCTTTTTGTGGATTAGCTTTACTTAGAGGTACTAATCCATAAACACGAAGATAATCCTGATCTCTTTTTTCTTTTACTCTTGTAGAAACTTCTTTTATTTTTAAATTTCCTGATAATGTATCTGAATATAATCTTGCTCTACGATGACCATTACCATCTGAAATATATTTAGCAGAATCATATAACATTTCCCATCGTGTTTTACCAAGCTCTTTATACGCTTTTGCAAACCAATCCTTATCTACAGCTCCATCCTGAAAATCTTGAATATCAACTGAAGAATACTTTGCTACTTCACTTTCTAATCCAGAATCTTTAACCTGATAAGAACTTGTTTTAGTATGTGCATGCATCCACCAAATAGCAGAATCTAAGCCTTTCCAACCTAAATAATCACTAATAAATTTTTGCCATTGTGGAGCATATACAGCAGCTTGAATAAGACGAAGTTCTGTTATTTTTTCTTTTTTAACAATCCTATTAAATTCTTCCTGAGTGTCTGTTTCTAGAGGATAACAATTGGATAATAGAAAAGAAAACAGTTTTTGTTTAGTCATATTATCTCCATTATAGCTATAAATATAATTGGCATATAACTTAACCTTGCCTAAGCCTTTTAAAATTTGTACAAATCGTTTAGTTCCGTATATAGATTGAAATTCTTGTACAAAATGAGAAACAGAAGTATTCGCATCACCACGTATTAATTCTATATCTAAAAATTTGTCTCTAATCTCATTAATTATTGGTCTAAGAAAAGAAAACGTATCGATATTTTTTTCATTATTATTATACGATTTAATTGTTGTTAACTCTCTTATATTTCCTTGCTTTGTTAAAATACCTTCATATAGTTCATCCTTTGTAATAATTTTTAATTCGTAAGCTCTAGAAAATAAATACAGATTAGGAACAGTGTGTTTTATATTTTCTTCTAATCCATTAAATTGCATCCATCTATACAAATTCCAAACTTTTATAAACTGCTCATCATTTAATTCTTTTAATGGAATTGCATTTAAAAAGACATTAAAAAATCCTTCTCTTTGCCAACCATTTCCTTCGTCTCGACTATAGTAATAATCTTCCTGTTTTCCTTTATAATTAATTATATCATTTGGAAGGTGGACAAATAAATTACTACAAGCATCAATTAAAAAATCGATATATTCTTCAAATACAAATTTATAGTTTAATGAAGTTAAAATTTTTCGAATAGGATTATTCCAATAATAACCATTTGTAATAGGATTAGGAATAAAACTTTTATTATAAAATACATAATCTTCTAAAACATCTCTAAACTTTTTACGATCACAACTATCTGCAAATGTCAATAAAAATAAATCTATCGATTGTAAGTTAGAATCCTTATACCATTTTTCCCAAATTTCATACAAAGGATAATTCTCAGCTAATTGTTGTCCTAAAAAACCTTCAGTATTTCTTTTAATCTGTGAAAAATCGTTCCCCAATAATACTTTTATCATAGATCCATTCCAGTCTTCTGCCTCATATTCGTGGTCTTTATTTTCTAAAAATAAATCATTTAACTTCGTTAATTCCTCTTTTATATGAGAGATAGGTTGAGTAAAACCGTACTTATCCTTCTTTGTAGATTTTTTATAAAATGAATCTGTATTAACTTCTGGTAATTTATATTCTGAAATAATAGTTGGCTTATAAAATCCAAATCCATTTTGTACAGAAAGAAGCTCTTTATCTTCAGAAGAATTTAACTGATCTAACAGAATTTGCTCTCTATCAGAAATCCTTGATCTCTCTGAATAGTTTTGAAGCCATTGATTTATTTGACTTGAAATTCTTTTTTCTTTTTCAAGTTGAATTATAATATCTAAAGAAGCTGTTCTTTGTTCTATATCTCCTTTTGTGATTAATTCATCAACCAATGATGTTAATACACTATCTTCTTGTTTTACTACTAACTCAATTAATTTTTTTCTAAGATTTCCATTTTTTCTCTTAAATAAATCATAGAAAGACATTACCTCCTCTTTATTTAATGGATCTTGTTGTAAAACATTAATTGCAGAAGTAACCAATGTTTCTCCTCTATCTTTAATAATTTTAAACGCAAATTCTTTTTGAAAAGGAGTTACATCTTTTTTATTTTTTTTAGGTGAGTATGAATAATGGTATAAATCTCCTAAAATATTTCTTGTTAAATTTTCTCTTAAAGTCAAATCAAATTGTTCAAAATAAGAAAGAACCAAATCTAATTTTTCAGTATTCTCACCAACTAACCAAAACATAGATGCATATAAATCACTCTTTTTAAAAATTGTGTCAAGCCAAGAGAAAACTTTTCCTTCAAATTTCTTTTCTTTAATATCAATTTTTTGAGTTAATTCATGAAGCCTTTCAAACAAATCAGGATAATCTTGATTATCTATGTAAAACTTTGATTTTGTGTTTGCATTTAGCAGATTTGATATAGCACTTCCTGTAAATGATAAAACTTGTATATCTCCATTAATTATTGCTTTATAATATAATGGCATTTGGATATAAGGATCTTGAGTTTCTATTGCAAATTTTATTGCAAGACATTTTTTTTCAATACTTCCTTTGTCAAGAAGCTGATGTAAATAAGGAACTGTTTTTTCTACATCTAAAACACCTTGAACCCAAAGAGCCATATAAACTTCGTTATTATTCTTACTTTTTACAGCTTTAGAAATTTCTTCGGGATTGGTAAAATATTCATTTGCTAATGAGACAATATTTTTGACTACAGCTTCTTTTTCTGCCAACCAACCGAGACCTGTCCATGTATCTACAGCGCGTAAAACAGATGAGAAACGAGTTAATTTATTCTCTATAATTACATTAATCATATATTGCAACGCCTCTACACTACTCTCGTCCAAAGATTCAAAAATAGTTTGTCTAAGACCTTCTTGACGTTGTGCTGCGAGTAAAAGTTTTTCTACAAGTTCCCAACAGTATTGCTGTTTACTATTAAGTAATGCTTTTATAATATTTCTTGATACTTTACCTTCTTGATGTTTATTATAAATTATGTCTTCTAATAATTGATAAATTTTTGTATTTCCTGTATCTATAGCCGCAGACCAAATATAAAATTGACTAGGATTATTTGATAGCTGAGTATCATATATAATTTGTTCTTCTAAAGAAAGATTATAGAAATAATTCCCCGAATTATAAGAATAATAACTAGATAGTTTAAGTAAATGCCTTATTAAATTTACTTGATTAAGAACTATAAAATTTTCGTTATTTGGAGCTCGAAAAGAACGACGTTCATATCCCGATTGATACATTTTATAAGGCATTTTTTCCCATGCATATTTTACTAAATGTGCATTATCTCCAAAACAGTATATTAATAAGTCGTAATAGTTTTTATCCTCCCAAATATTATTTTTTATATGTTCCTTGACTTTTTCAAATTCGGAAGATCCTAATGATATTTCATTATAATAATTATCAGGACCAAGTAATAATAAACCTAATTCAGCAACTTCTTTTTTTAGTTTAGGTTTTGAGAAAAGTTTTGCTACAAATCCTTTTTCAACAAATTCTTTTAAATCCTTTTTTAAATTTTTATAATAATCGACAACTATTTTCGATTTTAATTTTTCACTTATTTCCATTGTTTTTTTATTCTATCATAAATTAATATTACCAATAACTTCCTGCTAAAAAAGTAAGCCTAATAAAAGTAAAAGAATGTGCTGTATTTAAACTTATAATTTGTACAAGTTGCTCCAACTGTTCATCATCATAAAACACCGCAAAAATACCATCTTCAAAAGCTTGTATTGCATTTTTTTGTGCCTTATCTAAATCAGCTTTTTTTTCATTATAAATACTATTAAAACCTACTTTCCCTGTATCTGTTAGAATATTAAGGTAATTATTTTGAGGTTCTTTTTTATAATCCTCATCTTCCAATTCAAATGACTTATTATTAAATTTTTCTACTTGTTCTTTTACAAATAGCTTTAATAAAGTTTCGACTGAAATAGTATTTTCATGATAATCAATTTCTATTTTTTTTTCAGCAAGAATAGGGTATTTTTTTCCTAATTGTTTAACACTAACCTTTATTTCCATAATTATATTCTATCAAAAAAAACACATTTTAAATATAATCGATTTCAATTCATTCAAAAAAAATAGTCAGTAGAAATTCTACTGACTATTTTTTTTATGATAAATTAATTTTACTATTAACTTGTTTTATTTGCTTTTTCTCCTGTTTCTTTTAATAAAAATGTTAAAACAATTGCTATTATAATCCCTATAATCCAAAACCATATTGCGTTATGATAGTGACCTAATTTGTCAGTTATAGATGTTAAATCATTACCATACATTGATGCAAACAATGGAGCTGAAAGAGATGTAACTCCAAACGTAATAAAATTTTGAACTCCTGTAGAAGAGCCCTTTACATTGTCTGGATTTGCTTCTTTTATTACAGAATAAGGAATCATTGCTACACCAGAAAATATCCCAAATAAAAAGAAAGTAAGTTTTGCATTAAATAAATCAGGTAAATAAACTAATTGTAATAAAGAAATAATCATTCCCAAACAACCTAAAATAATAACAGGTTTTCTTAATCCTAATTTATCTGATAACATTCCCATTAGCGGGCAACCTACTACCCAACCTAATGCTGCCATAGATGCTGTTATTGCTGCTTCGTGAGCTTCGTAACCTAAATCCATTTTAAAGAATTTAACTGCCCAAGTCATTGCAAAAACTGTAGTTGGAGCAAATAAAAGTCCTGAAATTAACCCTGTTAACCAAGAATCCTTATTTTTAAATATAACTTTAAAAGGTTCAATATATGAAGCTTTTTCATTACCTAATGTTTCTTCACTTGTTGGTTTAGGAATCATTAATAACATTGCAATTGCAGGAATAATACATAAAATTCCAGATACAACCCAAAATGTTTTATAATCCATAAAGGAATCTAATAAAGGCGATACTAAAAATTGTCCTGCTGCCCCTCCAAGCATACCTACACATTGTGTAAAACCAATTGCTGTAGCTAAGAATTTTTTAGAAAATCCTTTTGAAGCTAAATACACACAACCTGGAAAAGCAAACGCACTACCTGCCCCTTGTAATAATCTACCTACTTCTCCAACAAATTGAGAAGAAACAACGAAAATAATACAACCAATACCTAGTATAAAACAACCTGCAAACATTGAATTTTTAGCACCAAACTTATCTAAACATACACCTGCGATAAGAGCACAAATTGCATATGTATAGTAATATGACCCTACTAATGACACTAAGTTTTCTTCAGAGATTGAATAATTATTAGCCAAATCCGTCAACATTAATGATGGCGCCGACCTGGTTACATAATCAATAAAATAAAAAATTAAGCCTAATACCCAGGCAATTATAAATAGATTTTTGCTGGTTTGAGTTACTGATACTGTTGAATTTTTCACTTATAAGTCTTTCAAATGTTTATAATTAGATTTTATTGTCTCCATAACTTCATCCATTTTACCTCCTAGCATCAATTTTGCCATTGATTTTGTCATTCCTACCATTTGGTCTAAACCAATTTTTGGTGGCATAGCTAATGCATTTGGATTTGTAAAAATATTTAGAAGATAAGGACCATTGTACGCAAATGCTCTACCTATTGCATCTGGCACTTGTTCAGGATTTCGAACTTCTTCACTTTCTATTCCCATTGCTTTTCCTACGAGAGCAAAATCTGGGTTCACCATATCTGTTTCGTTATCAGGTAAACCTGACACTTCCATTTCAAGTTTCACCATTCCTAAAGCTCTATTATTAAAAACAATTATTTTTATTGGTAAATTATATTGTTTTATTGTTGCTAAATCACCTAGTAACATAGATAAACCTCCATCACCACACATTGCTACAATCTGTCTTTCAGGATAAGTAAACTGAGCTCCTATTGCTTGAGGCATTGCATTCGCCATAGAACCATGATTAAAAGAACCTAACATTTTACGTTCTCCTGTCCCTGTAATATATCGAGCTCCCCAAACACAGCACATACCTGTATCAACAGTGAAAATAGCATCTTTATTCGCCAATTCATCTAAAATATATGCAACATATTCTGGTTGAATTGCATTTTCTTTTCCTTTATCAAGCACATAAGTCATTTTATTTTCAATGACTTTTTTATATAAATCTAATTGACTATCAAGAAAATCACGATTTTCTTTTATATTAACTAAAGGTATTAAAGCAGATAAAGTATCTTTAGCATTACCTATTAAACCTAAATCTATTTTTGCACGTCGACCTAATTTAGAACCTTCTGAGTCAATTTGAATTATTTTTTTATCAGTTGGAATAAAATCTTTATAAGGAAAATCAGTTCCTACCAAAATAATTAAATCTGATTTATGCATTGCATGATATGCTGAAGGTTGACCTAAAAGACCAGTCATACCAACTTCATTTGGATTATTAGGCTGAATACTCATCTTTCCTTTGAAGGAATAACCTACTGGAGCATTTATTTTTTTTGAAAACTCAACAACTTCTTTGTTTGCATCAGAAGCTCCAATTCCACAAAATAATGTCACTCGTTGAGCGTCATTAATTAATTTAACTGCTTCGTCTAATTCACCTTGATTTGGAGTAATTACAGGCTCATTAAAAAAGAAGCTATTGGTTAGTACATTATCTACAGCTTCCATCTCAGCTATATCACCAGGAAGACCAATAACTGCTACATCCTTTTTTGAAATAGCATGTTGAATGGCTGTTTGTACCATCCTTGAAACTTGTTCTGGACGAGTCACAACTTGATTAAAGCAACTACAGTCTTCAAATAATTTAATTGTATTAGTTTCTTGAAAATAATCAGTCCCAAATTCTGTTGTAGGTAATGTTGATGCTATAACTAAAAGAGGAGTTCTTGTTTTATGTGCTTCATAAACACCATTGATTAAATGAACATGACCAGGGCCAGAACTACCAGCACAACATGCTATACCTTCAAGTTCAGATTCTGCAGTTGCTGCAAATGCACCAACCTCTTCATGACGTACATGAACCCAATCAACTTTTTTGCTCTCTTTTACTGCAATATTAAAAAAGTTTAAACTATCACCAGTGACAGCATAAACCCTTTTTATACTTGCTTTTTCTAAAAGCTCTACAATTTGTTTTGAAACATTTTTTCCCATAACATAAGTTTTATATTGTTAGTACTACAATATAAAAAATAATTAAAAAACTGAGGGCAAAGTTATGTTAAATATTACATTATTGATGCTAATATTATCATAAAATAGAAGTAAGGAAATAAAAAAGCCTGTTCAAAGAAAACAGGCTTAAAATTAACACATGAGGACAAAATTTACTCTACTAAATTTTATACACTTTAATATAAACAATTTCTATGCCAAAAGATACTTTATATTTTTTAATCATTAATTTACTGAAAAACAAACAATAGTATTGTCAGTATAAAAATAGTTTATATATTTGCATCCCATTTTTGAGAATATATAAATATCTCAAAAATAAGCTAGAGAGATTAATGAGGAACGCTATTAAATATACATTTACATTTGTTGTTTTTTTTATGTACAACATTACTGTTTTTGGTAACAATAATGATTCTGTATATATAACTAATAATACTAAAATATTTATAGTAGAGGGTACAAAAACGAATTTTTTAGATAAAGCTGTAAAAAAAACTTCTACAGAAAAAGTAACTGAAAAGAAAAGTAATCATAAAAAAAACTTTTCTAAAATAAAGAAAAAAGTAGAAATTGTCAAGCAAATCCAAAAACAACTAAAACCATCTTTTAAAATCTTTATTTCTAAAAATAATTCATCTAGTTCAATCTCCGTTTTACAATCCAGAAATAATGTAGCTATAGAAATTACTTCTAGCAAAAAAATTAAATCTAATTTAAAAAAAATCGATATAATCGGATACAATGAATTATTTAAATTTATTGTTTACAAAGAATCAATACACTTTTTGTATCAAGAAAAATATATAGATAAATTTGATATTAAACATAATTTTTCTCGTCCGCCACCTTTTAATATCTAAATATACCTTACCACCAATTACTACTATATGACATTTTCAAAAATATAATATAGTAAAAATAACAATGAACAATTTTAAAACATTAGTAACCTTAGTCTTGACAACTTTGGTTATGACTGTAAACGCCCAAACTTCAAGGATATTATTTCAGGAAAATTTCGGAGTACCTCCTACAAGTTTAACTAAACCAACTGATAATTCAGCTGTTAGAAAAGTATTTCCTTTAATGGGGACTGATTATAATACCTTTATTTTTGCAGACCCAAACGCAAAAAATATTGGTAATCACAATTATTCTGAAGCAAAAGCTATTGAAAATAATTTTTATGCAGTAGTAGGACCTAAATATATTTACAAATCTATAGGTCTTGACTACCCTTTACCATCAGATTATTATGATGTATGGCCTAACATTATTAAATTAGGAGATGCAACTGTAGGACAAAGCGGTAACGGAGGTGCATTAATAATTAATGCAGGAACAACATTTGCAAATATTGTTGTGGGGAATTCAATACTTACTTCAGGAAAATATTATAAATTAACTTATAAATTATTTGTTGAAAACGGAACTGTAAAAATAAATCACAGAGTAATTTCACCCTCAGGAAATACAACTGTTGCCTTAAAGGAAAGTCCTTCTTTTGGCAATGGTTTTAATAATTGGCAAGAACAAACATACTGGTTTTATTTAGCTAGCAATTCATGTGATCAACAGAATTTTTCTTTTGCTATGCAAAGCGCTATTGCTGCAGATAGAGGTAATGATTTTGCTATAGATGATATATTAGTTGAAGAATATGATGCTCTACCATCTGGCGTAAACGTAAATACAGCAACTCAAATACAATGTAATATTGCTGAACCTACAGCAAATGACGATGAAAATTTAGAAAATACTAAAGGAAAATCTGTTACATTAAACATTTTTAATAATGATTTACTATCTGATGGAAAAACAAAACCAACATCTACTAATTCATCTTTCAAACCTCTAGTTCCAATTGGATCTTCAATTGGTTTAAGATACTATGATGCCGCCCCATACGTAATAACAGTTCCGAATGAAGGAACATGGACTATAAATATAGATTCAGGTAATTATGGTAGTACTACATTTGTACCTTTAAGTAGTTTTACAGGAAATCCTACACCTATATATTATAGACTAACTGATAACTCAAGTAATGGTAGTTCTAATGCAGGGAAAATATCTATTACATATAAAGGAAATCTTGTAGCAAATTCTGATAATGTTACAGGAATAAAAGGAAATCCATTAAAAATTGATGTATTAAAAAATGATTTAGGAACAGATGGTAAAGCAGAAAATGTAAATAATGTAAAATCAATTACATTAATAAATCCAACAAACCTTTTAGAAACAAGTGGACCATTAACAATAGAAGGAGAAGGTATTTGGACTATTGACTCAACAAATAAACAATTAATATTTACACCAAACTCTGATTTTACTGGTATAGCTACTTCTGTAGAGTACTTTTTTACTGATAATAGTGGAAATAAATCGAACAAAGAAAAAGTTTATGTAACTATAGATGAAAATTCTATTCCTGAAAATCCATGTACGGAAAACATTAACGGAAGTACATTTTCTATGAACTATCCAAACGGTTCAAAACCAAAAGGAACAATTGTTTCTCACACATTTAATATGCCTGCAGCAGATTATGGTTTTCAGTTTGACATATATGAATTAGATAATTCTTTCAATCTTCAGATTAACGGGACTAAGTTAGCTGAAAATGAAATACAATTTCAAGGAACTCAAGGTTTAGTTCAAAATATAAGATTTAAAAGCGATGGAGCTAAATGGGGAGATGGAAATGTCCCTGCAATCTATACTCTTTATAGCAACAAAACATCAGTTAGCACAACAAAAGCTACTAATGCAAGCTCTACTCCTATTATTCGTGTAATTATTGATGGAGATGGTAATATAAAAATATACGGAAAAAGAACATCTACATCAATAATTTTAGAAGAGCTAGAGATTTTTAATAACACATTCAACACAATTAGTTGGTATAGCGACAAAGAAAATGAAATTATAGCAACACAACTTGTTGATAGAGCAACTATTATGGATGGATACGGATCTGGATTAAAAGTTGTTCCATGTACATGTACAAAAGAACCTAATACAGAAATTGCTGATTCATTTACAAATATTGGAGTTTCTACAAAATCTAAAAAATTAAACAATTGGCCTACTACAATTCCTAATGGTTTTATTGCATTAGAATCATCTCAAAAGGGCTTTGTTATTACAAGAGTTACAAGTTCTTCTAAAATAACAGAACCTAAACCAGGAATGGTTATTTATGACAAGACTGACCTTTGTGTAAAATTATACAACGGAACTAACTGGAATTGTATCAAAAAAACTTGTAATAATTAAAAAGAAAATATGAAAAAAATAATATATAGCACTCTATTAATAAGTTCATTCTCTATCTCCTATGGTCAAGTATCAATAGGCAAAGAAAAATCAGAAGGAGCTAGTACTATTTTCGATTTCAATAATGTAAAAAATACAAATGGAATCATATTACCAGCTGTAACAACAACACCTGCTGATTTAGATGCTACAAATAATGGAGGTACATTTATTTTTGATCAAACAGATTCAAAAGTAAAAATGTATGAAAATGGTTCTTGGATTGATTTATCTGATTCTGGAGATAGTTCTTCTATTTCTAATATGAATTTAAACAACACTTCTAATGAAATTGGAACAGGAGTTATCATTGGTGCAGATTCTAGTAATGCTAAAGGCGTTTTAGTCTTAGAGTCAGAAGATAAAGCTATGGTTTTACCATATATTGATATGCCTGAAAAAAATGTAAAAAGTCCTTTTCCAGGAATGATATGTTATGATTCAACACGAAATTCAATTGCTATATTTGATGGAAAAGTTTGGAATTATTGGAAATAATTTTTTCTAATTAATACAATTTATAAAAGAGGTTTGAAATTAATTTTTAAACCTCTTTTTTATGATTTTTATTCTATTTTACCTTTATTCTTTAATCTTAATTATTTAAGATTTTTTACTTTATTAAAACTACCTTATATTAGTCGATAAAATTAATATCACCTTAGAACAATCAATTGTTATGAGTTCGTACGAATATTACAATTTTCCGATTCAATTAATAGAAGGTTTTTTAGACGATACTAAAAAAGTTTTAATTAATATATCACATTATTGTATTTATAGAGTTTTCATAGATAACTTCGAAAAATATTCTGGATCATTTACTGGATACCAGAAAGCATGTGAAGACTTTGGAATTGAATTTAAAAATGTTGCTGCTTCTTATCAAAGTGGGAAAGAATTATATGATTCTACTGTAAACAAAAGTCCAATGGTAGGAATGACTTCTGAAATGTATTGGGATTATATGAATAATGAAAAGACAGAATTTGAAAAAGTACTTTTATTAGGAGATTTAGCTTTTAAAAGTATTTTAGGAACTAAATCATATATTAAATTAGATAACAAATATTGGTTCAGTAGAATGGATGGTTCTATTAAATCAATAACTAAAGATGAATTATCTCCTAAAATACAACGATATTTGAATGAATATCAAACTAAAAAAATAAAAAATCAATTAATTGCTAATTGGGGATTATCATCGTATTCTAGATACAATAGAGGTTTTTATATTAGTTATAAAATGACATTAGATGATTTAGCCTATCATGCTGAAAAAATCCGAAAATCAACTCAAGATAAAAAAATTAAGAATGATGTAAAATCTGCTCATGAAAAAGCAATGGAAAGATTAGCAAAAGAAAACTCTTAATCACAAAAAATATGTAATAAATAAAAACCATTAGAAATTTAATCTAATGGTTTTTATTTATTAAAAATTAATTCCATAAGTATTCTTAATCTCTGCCATAACAAAAGAACTATGTGTACTTCCTATACTTTCTAAGCCTCCTAATTTATTAAATACAAAATCTTGATAATGTTTCATATCTAAAACTTGAACTTTCAAAATAAAATCATATTCTCCAGATATATTATAACATTCTACAACTTCATCAATCAACATAATATCTTCCACCAGTTTATTCCCTATATTTCTATCATGTTGTTTTAATTTTATATTACAAAAAACAATAAAACCTTTATTTAACTTTTCTGCATCAAGAACTGCTCTATAATTCTTTATATAACCTTGCTGTTCTAATCTTTTTATCCTTTCAAATACTGGAGATGGAGAAAGATTCACCATTTCAGCAATTTTTTTAACAGTTAATTTAGAATCCTTTTGTAAAACCCTCAGTAGTTCTAAATCTATATTATCTAATGTATCCATTTAAAAAATCTATTTTTTATACCTATCCAAAAGTAATAATATTTTTTTTTAACAAAAAAATGAATATTTAAAACACTATATAATAAATAGATATACTTTATTTTTATTTTTTTTAAAAAAAACAATAAAAAACATTTGGTAAAACAACAAACATTACCTTATATTTGCAATCCAAAATAGGCGGTGCCTTAGCTCAGTTGGTAGAGCAAAGGACTGAAAATCCTTGTGTCCCTGGTTCGATTCCTGGAGGCACCACTGCTAAAAAACCTCAAACAAAATGTTTGAGGTTTTTTTATTTAAAATAAAATCACAATTTATTAATTGAATATACGTTATCACAATAATGTAAATATTCAGTAATTTGCAATAAATATGGAAATAGGAAATAAACCTTGGGGTTCTTACTATGTATTAGAAGATACTGATATATATAAACTAAAGAGAATTGAAGTTAATGTTGGAGGAAGATTATCTTACCAATATCATGAACATCGTGCAGAAGTTTGGACAATAGTTCAAAGTGAAGCTCTAGTTACTCTTGAAGGAGAAGATATTAAATTTAAAGCTGGTGAGGTTGTTCAAATCCCTCTAAACGCAAAACATCGTATTCAAAATATAGGTACTGAAACATTAATTTTTATTGAAGTTCAATATGGTACGTATTTTGGAGAAGATGATATCATTCGAATTGAAGATGATTACAATCGTAATAGTAACGATTAAAAATCCTAAAATACTAAAAAAACTATACTATGAAAATTGGAATAACTTTTAGTGCATTTGATTTATTACATGCTGGTCATGTAAAAATGCTTGAAGACGCCAAAAAAAATTGCGACTATTTAATTGTTGGCCTACAAACTGACCCAACATTAGATAGACCGGAAAAAAATAAACCTACACAAACTGTTGTAGAAAGATACATACAGTTAAAAGGATGTAAATTTGTTGACGAAATTGTTCCATATGCAACAGAACAAGATTTGGAAGATGTTTTACGATCTTTTGATATAGATATTCGCATATTAGGAATCGAATATAAAGATCATAATTTTACTGGTCGAAAATACTGCGAAGAAAAAGGTATTGAACTTTATTACAATTCCAGAGATCATAGATTTTCTAGTTCTGGATTAAGAAAAGTTGTTGCAGAAAAAGAGTTATTAAAAATAGCTAAATAATAAAAAAAGAGATTAAATAGTTTAATCTCTTTTTTTATTATTACAAAACTTTAACTATCAAAAAATTAATATAAAAATATTAATCAAATAGTTTACCTTTGCAAAATGTCAAATATAGTTGCAATTGTAGGAAGACCAAACGTTGGTAAATCTACTTTTTTCAATCGTTTAATACAAAAAAGACAAGCTATCGTAGATGACACTTCTGGTGTTACACGTGATCGTCATTACGGAAAATCTGATTGGAATGGAAGAGAGTTTACTGTTATCGATACCGGAGGGTATGTCGTTGGTTCTGATGATACCTTTGAAGAAGAAATTCGTAAACAAGTTGAGTTAGCTATCGACGAAGCAAATGTTATTTTGTTTATGGTTGATAACCAAATTGGTTTAACGGATATGGATAAGGAAGTTGGCAACCTTTTAAGACGCACTAAAAAGCCTACATTTTTAGTTGTTAATAAGGTCGATACCAACAAAAACATTGAAGATTCTTATGAGTTTTATAACTTAGGATTCGATAAAATGTACACAATCGCTGCCATGAGTGGTAGTGGAACTGGTGAATTACTGGATGATGTTGTTGATTCTTTCACTGAAGAAGATCATATTGATCCATTTGAAGGTTTACCTAAAATTACGATCGTAGGTCGTCCTAATGCTGGAAAATCTACTTTAATTAACGCTCTTTTAGGAGAAGAACGTAACATTGTTACTGATATAGCTGGTACAACAAGAGATTCAATCGAAACTTTATATAATAAGTTTGGACATGAGTTTGTTTTAGTTGATACAGCTGGAATGCGTAAGAAAGGTAAAGTTAGCGAAGATTTAGAATTCTATTCTGTTATGCGCTCTGTAAGAGCTATTGAAGAATGTGATGTCTGTGTATTAATGATTGATGCTGAGAGAGGAATTGAAGCTCAAGATTTAAATATACTTTATCTTGCTGAACGTAACAGAAAAGGGGTTGTTATCTTGATTAATAAATGGGATTTACTAGAAAAAGAAACAAATACTATGAAGGAATACAAAGACCAAATTCTTCGTCGTATTGCTCCATTTACTGATGTTCCTGTTTTATTTATCTCTGCTTTAACAAAACAACGTGTTTTAAAAGCTGTAGATACTTTCATTGAGGTATACGAGAATCGTAGTCGTCGTATTAAAACAAGTAAATTAAACGAAATTTTATTACCGATTATCGAAATCACTCCTCCACCTGCTGTAAAAGGTAAATACATAAAAATTAAGTACGTAACACAATTACCTACAAAAACTCCTCAGTTTGCATTTTTCTGTAACTTACCACAGTACATTAGAGATCCTTATAAACGATTTATAGAAAATCAATTAAGAAAGGAATTTAATTTTGAAGGTGTTCCTATTGAAGTTTATTTTAGAAAGAAATAATCAATAACCAAAAAGTCCATTTACAATATGTAGATGGACTTTTTTATTGAATAACTAACAATAGAATTTAATATTCATTAAAAAATGCTCAGCGTAAGACACTGAGCATTTTGTGACCGAGACAGGATTCAAACCTGTAACCTCTTGAGCCGTAATCAAGTGCGCTATTCAGTTGCGCCACTCGGCCATTTCAAAAAAGAAATATATTTCCTTATTTTCGAATGCAAATATAAAGCTATTTTTATTTATTTTCCTACTGTTTCTACGTATTTTTTCAGAATAAATTATAATACACAAACAATCAACAATTTAAAAACATTTTTATTGAAAAAAACAGAAAATGATTATCTTGTAATCATTAAATTTACTAGGTTTATGATAAAACAAATTCTCTATTTATTTATTTGCATCAGTTTATTGAATAGTTGTAAGAAAGAAAACAATGAAAAAAAAGTCATACGAAACGATGTTTTTCATTTTGCAAAAAATATCTCAATTAATGAAAGTGAAAAAATAATTTCAATTTCTACAAATGGGAACGAATTATCATTTGATAAAAAAGATTTACCCATTAAAAATGTAATGGTAGAAACGTCTTCAGCTGTCACATACCTAGATAAATTAGGTCTTCTTAAATTTATAAAAGGTGTTACAGATGCAAATTTTATATATAATCCTAAAATTCAGCAAGCAATTAATAACAAATCAATTTTAGAAATAGGAAATTCAAATGAATTAAATATAGAACTAATTCTTAAAAATAAGCCTCAACTAATTATAGCAAATTCTAATCCTGTTTTAGCTAAATACCATCAACAGTTAGAACAAAATGGAATAAAAATTTTATATTTAGACGAATACAAAGAACAAAAACCTATTGGTCAGGTTGAATATTTAAAAGTTTTTGGAAAATTATTTAATCAAAATGAAAGAGCTAATATAATTGTAGATTTAATTACGGAAAGATATGACTCTATCAAAAATATCATTCAAATTAATAGAAAAGGAAATGTATCAACACTTGTAAATACAATGTACGGAGATGTTTGGTATTTACCATCGAAAGATTTACTTCAAGCTAAATTAATTAATGATGCAAAAGGCAATTATATTTTTAATGATTATCAAGGTACAAATAGCTTTAGCTTAACATTTGAAGAAGTATATAAAAAAGCAAAAAATGCGGTGTATTGGATAAATGTTTCAAATGTAAACTCATTATCAGAAATGAAAGCTACAAATACTAATTATACTTGGTTTGATGCTTATCAAAAAGGAAATGTTTATGCATACAATAAACGCATAAATGCTAAAGGTTCGAACGATTATTTTGAACAAGGAATTATAAGACCGGATATTGTTTTAAATGATCTTGGGAAAATATTTTATCCAGAATTATTCCCTAATTATACTTTATATTTTTATCAACAATTAAAATAAGAATATAAAAATCATAGAATAATTTGTTATAAGCCTATTAACTGTTAAATTTGTAATCAAATTGATCGGAAATTATGATTGACCAAATCAAAAAATATATTGAGGAAGTAAAAAACTTTCATTCAACTAATGCGTCTGAAATTGAAGAATTCAGAATTAAATTTTTAGGAAAAAAAGGAATTTTAACTGATTTATTTACACAATTCAAATCAGTTCCAAACGAAGAAAAAAAAGAATTTGGTCAAGTTGTAAATGAATTAAAAACATTAGCAACAGAAAAATCTGCAACTCTTAAAAATGATATTTTAAATGAAGGTCATTCAGATTCTTCATTAGATTTAACTAAACCAGGTGAACCTTTTTCTTTAGGATCTCGTCATCCAATTAATATTACTAAAAATCGAATTATAGAAATATTTAATCGAATTGGTTTTAGTGTATCAGAAGGACCAGAAATTGAAGACGATTGGCATAATTTTACAGCATTAAACTTACCTACATATCACCCCGCACGTGATATGCAAGATACTTTTTTCATAGAAAAAGATCCAGATATTGTACTTAGAACTCATACTTCTTCTACACAAATACGACATATGGAAACTCATAAACCTCCTATGCGATTTTTAGCACCAGGAAGAGTTTATCGTAACGAAGCAATATCTTCACGTTCTCATATGATGTTTCATCAAATAGAAGGTCTTTACATTGACGAGGGTGTTTCTTTTGCTGATTTAAAACAAACATTAAGTTATTTTACAACCGAATTATTCGGAAAGTCTGAAATACGTTTACGTCCTTCTTATTTTCCATTCACTGAACCATCAGCAGAAGTTGATGTGTATTGGGGATTAGAAACCGAAACTGATTATCGTATGACAAAAGGAACTGGATGGTTAGAGATTATGGGGTGTGGAATGGTTGATCCTAATGTATTACGTAATGTTGATATAGATCCGGAGAAATACTCTGGTTATGCATTTGGTATGGGTATAGAGCGTATTGCGTTATTATTATATCAAATTGGAGATATCAGATTATATACGGAGAATGATAAACGTTTCTTAGAGCAATTCAAATCAAAATTATTTTAACAATCAATAATATATATAAAAAGAGGTTTACAAATGTAAACCTCTTTTTATATATAAAAGTTTTTTAAATTTTATATTTCAATAATCTCAACAGTAAATAAAAACAATAAAGTAATTAATTCAAATAAGTCTTTACTCTTAAAAAAGCATCTAAAAATATAAATTAAAGATTTTTTTGAACTCAATACCATCTTACCATCAATACCAAAACTATTATTTAAATACCAAAACTATCATCTACGAATCTTTAGTATAGTATTATAACTAATTTTTCTTTGAAAAAAAATTTTGCTATAGAAGATTTACAAATAATAAAACGTAGTGAAAGAATTTATCTTATTCTATAAAATCAATTTTATAATAACAGGTTTTATTATTACAAAGAAAATACTTTTTAATCAACTTTCTTTACCATTTCATCAATTGATATTCTAACTTTTTTAGTCTTTGATAAATAATCCTTTTCTTCATCTCTATACCCTACAGAAAGAATAACAGATGTATGTAAATCCTGTTTATCAAGTTCTAATATATTATCAAAATTTTTTGAATCAAATCCTTCCATAGGTGTTGAATCTAAGCGTTGATTGGCAGCAGCAATGAGAGCTGTACCCAATGCAATGTAAGCTTGCTTATCTGCCCAATTTCTATTTTCTTCATCTGATTTACTTTTAAAATAAGAATCCATCATATCAAATAAACCTTTAAGCGAGTCATTAGAAATATTTCTCTCACTTGCCATCAAATTAATCATGTCTTTTACATGCTCTGTTGTTACTTTATTATAAGCTGCAAAAACAAGTAAGTGAGAGGATGTTGATATTTGTTCATTAAAAGAATTATTTCCAAGCTTCTCTTGTAACTCTTTATTACTAATTGAATAAATTCTATAAGGTTGCAGCCCACAAGATGATGCAGTTAAATTTATTGCTTCTAATATAAAATTTATTTTTTCATCTGAAACAATTTTATTTGTGTAAGATTTTGTTGCATATCTCCAATTAAGATCTTGTATTAAATCCATCATTTATTTATTTTGTTACAGCAAATTTAACTAGTTATTATATCCTTTTGTAACTTTGTGACAAAAAGTAATAGTGACATTTAGGTAACCAGCATGAATGAAGATAATCATATAATAAAAGAATGTGGACAGACAATACTTGCTATTCACGACACGATGGATGTTTTAAATGGAAAATGGAAAGTTTCTATAATAGCGTGTTTATGCTATAAGTCCATGAGATATTCAGAATTATTAAGAGAGGTAAAAGGGATTTCTGGAAAAGTTTTAAGTCGAGAATTAAAAGATTTAGAAATGAACCTTTTAATTGAAAGAAAAGTACTTCAATCTAAACCAATTTCAGTACAATATGAAATTACAGAATATGGAGCTTCTTTAAAAGAATTAACACAAGTTATTGCCAATTGGGGACTAAATCATCGTAAAAAAATTATTAATAAATAAAAAAGCCATCAAAATTCTAATTTTGATGGCTATAGTTTTGAAATTAAACTTTCTATTATCTTAAAGCTCTACCACGATTATCAACTACATCAGCAGCTTGAATCAGTGATTGTAATAATGTCTGTTGAAACTCACCTTGTAATTGACGGTTTAAGTTCTCTAATATCATTGTTCCTTTCTGATTTTTTTCAATTTGCTGAGCAACAGGAATAATATAGAAAATACCTGCATTACCAGCAATTGCTTTAGATGATTGGTTCACTTTTACTCCAAAAGCAGCCCCAACAACTTTAGGTTCTAAACCTACTCCATCTAAATTAGAATTAGAAAAATTAACTGTTGCATTACCTTTTTTAGCTCCATATTTAGATACGAAAGCGTTTAAACCTCCATTTGCAACTTGTTCATCAACCAATTTTGCTACTTTTTCATGCATCAATACTGGTTCTACATACTGGCGAACAACACTTGGATTTGCTAAACCTTTATCAAATTTTTCTACTAAATGAACTACAATATAATCACCTGTAGTAGATGTAAATAAGTTTGTTGCTCCAACTTCTGATTTTTTATCAAATGCCCATTTTAAAATATCTGCATCTTGATCATTAGGAATATCTTGTCCTATAGATGCATAGCGTTCTATTCCTTCTGTTGTATTATTTAAATAACCAGACTTTTTAGCTATATTTTTAAAATCATTCAATGATTTATTCTCAACATTTTGAACATAAGTTCTAGCATTTGTAAATGCTTTTTCTGTTGTTTCTTTAGATGGTTCTATTGTCTTAACAATGTTAGCAACTTGATAAGCAGTCTTATTTTTAGCATCTTCAACTTTTATAATATGGTATCCGAATTGAGATTCTACCATATCAACAGTACCTACTGGTTTTGAAAAAATAAATCCATTATAAGTTTGATCTAATTGATTGTTTTTACCAACCCAACCAATACTTCCATTTTTAACTGCTGAAGACTTATCATCAGATTTTGTTGATGCTAATTCACCAAATGAAGATGGATTTGACTTTACTTGTGCTAATATTTGCTCTGCTAATTTTTTAGCTTCTTCTTTCGTTCTTTTTATAGGATTAGAAGCATTACTTCCTTGGAAAGTAATCAATATATGACTCGATTTTACTGAATCTTTAACTTCTTTAGCTTTAGAAAGCTTATATAACTGATACGTATTTCCAATTTTAAATGGACCTCCTACTTGGCCAATAGCAGCTGTCTTTAAGAAATTTGTTGCTTCAGGACCTAATTGAGCTTGCTCTAATTCAGATTTAGTAAAATAATTAGATATAAATGGTTTTTCTGAATTTTGAGTTACATAAATTGAATCATTTTTCGTTGCTCCAAATGCCTGTATAGTATCAGTAACATTATTAACATCATCATGAATGATTTGTGTAGATAAATATTTTCTAATGTTAGCATCAGCAACAGCTTGATCAGCTGCAGATGCTCCTGCAGGAAAATATGTATAGCTTAATTTCACTAGACCTTCTGCTTTAAATAACTTTGGAAATTTAGCTTCATAGGCTGAAATTTCATCATCTGTAACTTTTACATTTAATTTTTTAGCTAAACTAGCATAATCTACAAAAGCATATTGAATATTTGCATTAGAAATATTAAATGCTTGTTGAATATCAGCTTCTTTATTCGTTACAGCTGTTCCTGCCATTACATAGCTAAAATACTTTTGAGACAATAACTGTAATTTTATTTGTTCTGAAGTTTGTAACCAACCTCTAAACTGTTGTTGAGCTTCAGGATTAGTAGCAGCACTCGCCTCTAATTGAGCTATCTGTTGTTGAGCTTCAGCACCAGAAGACATTCCAAAGTTTTGTGCAACATAATTCCAAAATTCATCATCAGCAACTTTTAAGCCTAATTTTTCAGCGTGTTGTTTTAATACTTTTTGGCTAACTAAGCTATTCCAAGTCTGTTGTGCAATCTGATTTGGAGTAGCAGACTGACCTTGATTTTCGTACATTTTTTGCGTAGCATCATATGCACTTTGATATTCAGCAATACCAATAGGCTCACCATTAACTTTACCTACTACAGACGGATCTCCTGTGAATAATTGTTTTATTCTTGAGTTTTCTCCGAATAAATCTCCTGCAACGAAAGCTAACATTGCAAGTCCGATTACAACAAAGACAAGCCAAGTTTTTTTACGAATTTCTCCTAAAACTGCCATTATTTTTTTTTAATGTTATTTCTATATTTAGGTGGCGAAAATACGACAATACATTGAAAAATAAAATAGAAGATGTAACAAGAATAACCTTTTTTTAATGATTTTTAAAATTTTTGATCCTTATCGTCAACATACATGTAACCTTGATTATTAAATAAAGTATAATTTTCTAAATCATCCGTCCCTTGCAAACCATTACTAGCTTTCAAAGAATCACCTTTATTACTTATTAAATAAACAACTTTTGATGTATAAACTGTTTTTCTTTTTTTATCCCAAAATATTTGTTCGCTTTTCAACGAATCACCTTTTTCATTTACTATTATTACATTTCCTCTCCCCTCATAAATACCCGTAGCATCACTTAATCTAGCCCAATTTGCCTGAAAATAACCTGGTTTTTCTTGTCCCTTTTGGTAAAAATTTAGATGAAGTCCCTTTCTAAAAACCGTATAAGGTGAATCAACCGTTGTGTATTCCTCAATTAACGGAGAATGTACATTAGCGGTTATTCGACCAGAGTCCTTAGTAATTATATTTGCATGAATCAATGTTCGGTTAGGAAATACAACTTTTTTCTTTAACGTATTTGGATTTCCCTTGTTACAAGAAAAAAGAAGAATAAAAATGCATAAAAAACCGAAAAACATATTCGATATTTTAAATACACTTTTATTCATTTTTTTTTTATTTTTTATATTCTCTTGATCCAAAATTAATCAATAACTCTTTTTCTAAACCAAATATCATTAATATCAAAACCTATCTTGATTCCGATATAATTTTCTTTTATCAAGTTATTTTTTGTTTTTCCTCTTTCGTTGTATTCTAATGAAATATTCATCATAGATGCATCATTTTGTTTACCAACAGGTAATCCTAATCCAATTGATGCTCCGTAAGAATCTATATCTGTACCATAAATAGAATATTGTGCAGATTGATAATATATTCCACCTCGATATGTTACACGATCTAAATAACTTTTATAACTATTGAAGTTTGGAACCCAATATCCTCCAAGAGCCAATCTTACATTATTTTTATACTTAGTGCTTAACGAAGTCGTATTATTACTTAAATAAGGTTGTTTAAAATCTGACCAAGTATTATACTTCGCTTCAAATGCAATAGACCAAGTATTATCTTTAGAATAAGATGTAGCTAAAGCAAAAGTTTGAGGCAGCTTTGTTTTTGCATTACTATTTCTAGCAATTGAAATAGTATCTAAAGAAGACTGAGTAGTTCCTACATATGTATATGTAGTAGTTAAATCAGTATAATCTGTTCTAAGATTAGTTCCTACTGTATAAGTTGCTCCAATATTAAGATTATGAACTTTACCTATTTTTTTTGCATACATAGAACCTAAAGTAAATTGAGCACCTCTATAATTAGATTTATTACTATAATCTACTGCTAAACTAGCTCCATCTATAGCTAATACCTCATGACGAGTCAACTCTCCAAATAAATAATTAACACGTAAACCTAAAGAAAAGCCTTTTGCTAAGTTTCTAGAGTAAAAAGCATGAATACTATTAAGACCTCCATTACCTTTTAATTGACTAGTTTGTGAAACATTATTTTTTTCACTTGTATTTTGAATATCATATCCTAAACCAGTGTAAGGCTGAAAACCTAAACCAAAACTACCTTTATTTCCTACAGGAAATGCTAATGATATATTAGAAACATTAAATCGACCAGCGCTTTGTTTATCTGATGTTGATTTAAAATTATAATTTGCTCCACTTGCACTAGCATTAAAATTTGTCATGCGTAAATTTTGATTCGCTGCTGGGTTAGAGAAATTAGCACTTTGACCAAAAGGATTTGTTGGAACTGTTGAGATTCCTCCCATTCCTCCTTGTTCAGTATTATTATCAAACATTTGATCTCCTAATCCGTAGGCCGAATAAGGGGATACTGATACGTTCTGGGCTTTAATTGTTACCACACTTAAAAGCGATAAACTGCAAATAATCCACTTCATTATGAATGTTATAATAGAATTCTAAGACGCAAATATGATGATTTGTTATGAATTGGAAAAATTTGATTACAAAAATGAGCTGTTAATTATCTATTAAAACATAAAAAACACTTTTTTTTAAAGAATTTTCAATTTTATTTCACGGTAAATGAATGAGATAACATTTTACTAAAAAAAATATTTAAAAAAAGGTTTGGAGATATGAATTTTCGTTCTATATTTGCATCACAATTAAGGCGGTGCCTTAGCTCAGTTGGTAGAGCAAAGGACTGAAAATCCTTGTGTCCCTGGTTCGATTCCTGGAGGCACCACTGCTAAAACCTCAAGCAATGCTTGAGGTTTTTTTTATTTATTCTTTTTTATTTTTCGAAATAAAAAAATCCGAAAATTCTTAAATTTTCGGATTATAAAATATTTTTTTTAGATACCTAATTAATTTTCATCTTCTTTAGCAAAATCTGAATCATCAAGTAAATTCTCAATTAATTCATCTTTTACCTTTAATTGTATTTGTTCAACAGAATTTCGATACATTTTTATTATTGTACCAGAATAATGCTCTAAATCTATTAAATCCCCTTCCATAAGCTCCTTATCAGGATAATATTCAGAAATTAATCCAGCTAAAGTATCATAATGTTCACTTTCTTCAAATTTAAAAGGCATAAGCCTATTAATATCACTAATAGCATTATGTGCATTAACATTATAAACCCCTTCTGATATTCTCGAAACAATAGGATCCTCATTATCATATTCATCTTGAATTTCCCCTACTAATTCTTCTAAAATATCTTCCATAGAAACTATCCCTGCAACTTCTCCAACTTCATTTGTAACAATAGCAATTTGCATATGTTTCTTCTGAAATTGCTTCATTACATTTTTAATAAGTGCATTTTCCGAAATAAAAATTGGTTCTCTTAATAACCCTGCTATATCTGTTTGGTTAGGATTTTCTAACAATTGCTTTATTAAATCCTTTGCATAAATAACTCCTTTAATATTATCAAACTCTTCTTCATAAACTGGATAACGAGAATAACCTTCGTTAATCGCAAAATCTAAAGCGTCTTTTACTTTTGTATTAATATTAATCGCAGAAACATTTTTTCGTAGCGTTTGAATATTCATTACTCGTCTATCATCAAATTCAAAAACATTCTGAATTAGATTTCTTTCTGACTCTCCAATAGCTCCACCTTCAGTACTTTCAGTAATAATCATCTTTAACTCTTCTTCTGTATGAATATCACCACCATGAATAGGATGAACTCCAAAAGCACGAAGAATTACAGTTGCCAAACCATTCATCAACATAATAAGAGGCTTAAAAATGAAATAAAAAATACGTAATGGCCAAGCTACTGTAAAAGTAGTTTTTGTAGGGTATTGAATTGCTAGCGATTTAGGTGCTAACTCTCCAAAAACAATATGTAAAATTGTTATAATTACAAATGCTGCAGGAAATGCAACATTATGGGCAATTGTCACCCAAGATGGAGAAGTTAAACCAATAACTTCAAAAAGCTTAACAATTACAGGAGTAAGAGAACTTTCTCCTACCCAACCTAATCCTAAAGAAGCTAATGTAATACCTAACTGTGTAGCTGCAAGATAAGAATCTAAATGCGTTACAATTAATTTTGCTGCATTTGATGTTCTTTCATTAATATCTTGGTTAACCTCAATTTGAGATGATCGGACTTTTACAATTGCAAACTCAGCTGCAACAAAAAAACCATTTAACAATACAAGAAATACTGTAAGCAAAAGTTTTGCTACAGATATCTCGTCGGCGACATTGTGATTAGCAACTAAAAACAATGTCGAAATCTGGGAGTATGTATCCATTCTTTGAATTTAATAACTGGCTTTGTTATAAGTTTTTTTATGACCAGTAAATCATTACATCTAAATTAATAAATAATTTTAAAAATACAATGCTTTGATTTAATGCAAAATTATAAAATTTATCAATATGAAATTTAAGAATTAACTGATTTTCAAAAAAGAATTGAAAATTTTAGTAAATTTCGAAACTATTTCAATCTTAGAAATTAAATGCAAAATTTAGATTATATCATACAAGTTAAGAACCTTTCTATTTCATTTGGTGAAAAAAAAGTTTTAAATTCTATCAATTTTAATGTTATAAAAGGGGAAACTTTAGGAATTGTTGGTGAATCTGGTTCGGGAAAATCTTTAACCTCTTTAGCTATAATGGGTTTATTAAATCCTTTAGCTAAAATACATAAAGAAAGTGAAATCTTATTTCGTCATAACAATAAAATGATTGATTTATTAAAACTATCTAAAACAGAATTAGAGGAAATAAGAGGAAATGAAATTGGAATGATTTTTCAAGAACCTATGACATCTCTAAATCCAAGTATTCGTTGTGGTGAACAAGTTGCTGAAGCTGTTCGTTTGCATTTAAAACTTTCGAAAAAAGATGCCGAAAAAAAAGTCATTTCTCTATTCAAGCAAGTTAAATTACCTAATCCGCAACGTATATATAATGCTTTTCCTCATGAATTATCTGGAGGTCAAAAACAACGTGTTATGATTGCTATGGCTATTTCTTGTGAGCCAAAATTACTAATTGCCGATGAACCTACAACAGCATTAGATGTTACAGTACAAAAGGCTACATTAGATTTACTAAAGGATTTACAAAAATCACACAACATGAGCGTTTTATTTATTTCTCATGATTTAGGTGTGATTGCAAATATTTGCGAAGAAGTTCTTGTTATGTTTAGAGGAAACGTTGTTGAACAAGGAAATGTTGATACAATTTTTAACCATCCTAAAGAAAACTATACCAAAGGACTAATTGCTTGTAGACCTCGTTTAGATGAAAGAACTATACGTTTACCAACTGTAAAAGATTATTTAGAAAATCCTGATTTTAAAACAAAAATTTATACAAGTGAAGCAAGAACTAAATTTCATGAAAAAATTTATTCTTCTGCTCCTATTTTAGAAGTCAAGAATTTAAAAAAATATTTTTATTCATCTGCTTTTTTTGGAGAATCATCAATGCCAAGTGTAAAAGCTGTTGATGATATTTCATTTAAAGTTTATCCAGGAGAAACAATGGGATTGGTTGGTGAATCTGGTTCAGGGAAAACAACTTTAAGCAGAACTGTTTTACTGTTAGAAAAACCCACAGAAGGAGAAATATATTTTAATGGTATAGATATCACAAAATTAAAAAAGGAAGAAATAAGAAAACTAAGACGAGAAATACAAATTATTTTTCAAGACCCTTATTCAAGTTTAAATCCAAGACAAACAGTTGCTCAAATAATCACAGAACCAATGGAGGTTCATAAAATTGGAAATTCAAAAAAAGAGCGATTAAATAAAGCTTCCGACTTATTAGAAAAAGTTGGATTATCTGCTCTTGATCTTAGAAAATATCCACATGAGTTTTCGGGCGGACAAAGACAACGTATAGGAATTGCAAGAGCTTTGGCATTGAACCCTAAATTTATTATTTGTGATGAATCTGTTTCTGCATTAGACGTTTCTGTACAGGCACAAGTTTTAAATCTATTGAATGATTTAAAATCTGAATTTGGATTCACTTACATTTTTATATCGCATGATTTGGCTGTTGTAAAATACATGAGTGATCAATTATTAGTAATGCAACATGGGGAAATGAAAGAATTAGATGATGCTGATGAAGTTTATTTACATCCAAAAACAAGCTATACCAAAGAACTTATTGAAGCTATTCCAAAAATATAAATGATAGAAATATTTTAGCTTTTTAAAATTATATTTATTTCTTTGGGCAATCCCTTTAGGCCGTGCTTTTTCGCTATATCTTTTTAAATTGGTTGTTACATTTTAAAGATTTGTCATTGTATTTCGACTTGTATATTAATCGAATTCAAATACAACCAATTAGATACAACCAATCTAAAAAGGATGTCGCTTCAATCACTATTGCAAATGAAGGATAAATAAATTACATACTAAAAACCATGAGTAGAGATTTTTTAAAATAGATAATACAAACAACTTCAATAAAAAAATGGATTGAATAAATATTCAATCCATTTTTTTATATTTAAAAGTCTATTACTTTCTTATTTTGCAGATGCAAATCTTTCAGCAACTTTATCCCAGTTAATTACACTGAAAAAAGCTTCAATATAATCTGGACGACGGTTTTGGTAGTTTAAGTAATAAGCATGTTCCCAAACATCTAATCCTAAAATAGGAAAACCTTGTACATCAGCAACTGGCATTAATGTAGAATCTTGGTTTGGAGTAGAAGTTACTACAACTTTACCATCTTTTACGATTAACCAAGCCCATCCTGAACCAAAACGAGTTGCAGCAGCTTTAGAAAATTCATCTTTAAAAGCTTCAAAAGATCCATAAGCAGCGTTAATAGCTTCTGCTACTTCTGCTGTAGGTTCTTTACTTCCTCCAGGAGTTAAAATTTCCCAGAATAAGTTGTGATTATAAAAACCACCTCCGTTGTTACGTACAGCTGGTTTATCTGTTCCTTTAGCTAAAATTTCTTCAATTGTAGCATTTTCTAAATCTGTTCCTTCAATTGCAGCATTTAAGTTATTTGTATAAGCAGCATGATGTTTATCATGATGAATTTCCATTGTTTTTGCGTCAATATAAGGTTCTAATGCATCAAATGCATAAGGTAATTTTGATAATTCAAAAGCCATAATATTTATTTTTTTAGATTTATTTATTTTTATAAATATACGGATATTTAAGCAAAAATAATTCCGAAGCTATAGATTTTTTAACAATATTTAATAGTAAAATCTTATTTTAGTAAAATCTAAAAAATTATAGAAATGAAAATAGCTTGGAAAATCATCAAATGGTTCATTATTTTTATCTGTACAATAATCTTAATTCTTTATGCTACAGGAAATAGTTATATTTTTAGAGGAGTTAAGTTAACCTATCTTAAAGGTTTAAAAACTGCAAATATTAATGATTATAAAGATTTTGATAATAATGTTATTTTGGCAGGTGCTCCACGAATATGGCAGAATCATATCAATTATAATGAATTTCCATTGTCAAAAAATTTTGAAAAAGAAATGAATGATTATAAATCTTCTAGCTTTATTATCATAAAAGACAATCAACTATTAAGTGAATATTATTTTAACGGTTATGTACAAAATAGTATTACCAATTCTTTCTCTATGGCAAAAAGTTTCACGACAATGCTTTTAGGAAAAGCTATTGAACAAGGTTACATAAAAAGTTTAGATCAAAAAATTATAGATTTTTTACCTGAATTTAAAGATGATAAATTTGGCGCTGAATGTACTGTTGGTGATTTATCTGCAATGACATCTGGATATGACTGGGATGAAAATTATTATTTCCCTTTAAACCCAACTGCAAAAGCTTATTACGGTGATGATATAGTAAAACAAATGTTAGACAGAAAGTTTGTTTCTAAACCAGGACAACATTTTAAATATCAATCGAGTGACACACAACTACTCGGTATTGTTATACAACGAGCTATAAAAAATAAATCATTATCACAATATTTTCAGGAAGAATTTTGGCAACCAATGGGAATGGAATTAGATGCCCAATGGTCAAAAGATAATCCAAACGGAATGGAAAAAACATATTGTTGTTTTAATGCTTCTGCAAGGGATTATGCAAAACTTGGACAACTCTTACTAAATGGAGGAAGTTGGTATGGAAAACAAATTCTTGATGCTGATTTCGTGAAAAAAATGATTACTCCAAACACTAAAGCATTTGCTACAAACGAGAATAAAACATACGGTTACTCTATTTGGATGGACTATAACTACAAAACGCCTTTTTATGCAATGTTAGGACATTTAGGACAACGAATTATAATTGTTCCAAATGAAAATTTAGTTATTGTAAGAACAGGAGAAACCCATAATGACACACCAAAAAATAATCCTCTAAAAGATGGAGATATTTACCGATTGGTTGATGAAGCAATGCGAATAAATAATAAAGAAAATGATACAACGAATACCCTACAATAAAATTTTATTTTTAGATATAGAAACTGTTCCACAAACAGACGATTGGAATCTATTACCTGATAGAACAAAAACTTTGTGGGAAAAGAAAACTAATTTTCAACGAAATAATAACGAAATTTCTCCTGAAGAATTTTATCATGAACGTGCTGGAATAATGGCAGAGTTTGGTAAAATTATATGTATTTCTGTCGGAATTATTGTAAAGGATTCTTTTATACATATAAAAAGTTTTTACGGACATGACGAACGAAAAATTCTTGAAGGTTTTAATACGCTTTTGATTGAAAACTTTTTTAAACCTGACCATATATTATGTGCGCACAATGGAAAAGAATTTGATTTTCCATACATCGCAAGAAGAATGATTATTAACCAAGTTGAAATTCCTTCCATTTTACAATTGTTTGGTAAAAAACCATGGGAAATACAACATTTAGATACAATGGAGTTGTGGAAATTTGGTGATTATAAGAACTATACATCGCTTGATTTACTGGCTAATGTTTTAGACATTCCTACTCCAAAAGATGATATTGATGGCTCACAGGTTGCTCATGTTTATTACAACGAAAACAACTTAGAAAGAATAAAAGATTATTGCGAAAAAGATGTTATAACATTAATCAATGTATTCAGAAAACTGAGATATGATACTACTTTGCAACGAAAAGAAGATATTTAACTTAAAATGCGACAAGGATTGTAGTGGAAATCCTTTTATAAAAATAACTGAGTTATTTTTATAAAAGATTGAAATGAAAAGCCTGCCCGGTCGCCCAAAACAATAAAAAACAATGAATAAATTAGTAAGAACAGATTCTAATCATCCTGATTTTGAGAAATTAGTTATTGAGCTTGACAAAGATTTAGCTGCAAAAAATGGCGAAAAAAATGATTTTTTTGCTCAGTACAACAAAATTGACCTCATCAAAAATGTTATACTCGCTTATGACAATGATGTTGTTGTTGGTTGTGGTGCAATGAAAGAATATGAAGATGGAACAATGGAAATTAAGAGAATGTTTGTTCCATTGGAATGTAGAGGAAAAGGAATTGCTGGTCAAATTTTAAAAGAATTACAAGTTTGGGCGAAAGAATTAGGTTATCAGAAATGTGTTTTAGAAACTGGAGATAAAATGATTGAGGCAATTGGACTTTATAAAAAAAATAATTTTGTTGTAATTCCGAATTACGGACAATATGCTTCTGAAGAAAGTAGCATTTGTTTTGAAAAATTATTAACAGAATAATTTTATAAAAAAAACTACATTATCTAAAATAATGTAGTTTTTTATTTTTTAAATGGATTGAATTACTTGATCTATTGGTAAACGTTGTTTTGATGTAATATTTGGCTGATTAGTATCTTCTGGATTTCTATATCCTATAGCCACAGCAAATAATGTTTTATAATCTTTTAATTCTAAAATCTCATCAAATTCTTCATTTGAAATTCCTTCCATTGGAGTACTATCTATACCAAGGCTTGCACAAGCAGAAAGAAAATATCCTAAAGAAAGATAGACTTGGTGTTGTAACCAAGATTTTGTAAATGCTTCCCCTTTTGCTTTCACATTCGTGAAATAATAATTAATATTTCCTTCTGGTAAATATTCTTTTATTTGCTTTTCGAATAGTTCTATATTATCTAATGCACTAAAAACAACGACATGACTTGCATCGTTTATTTTTTCTCCATTGAAAGAAGATGCTGCAGCTAATTTTTGTTTCATATCATAATCAGAAACAAAAATAAATTTCCATGGTTGACTGTTAATTGAAGATGGACTAAGTTGAAGAATTTCTTTTAATTCTTCAATTTCTTTATCAGAAATTTTACGATCACTTGCATACTTTTTTGTTGTATACCTTTTTTTTGCTAACTCTAAAAAATTCATACGTTTATTATTTTATTTTTATACTGTAATTTTTATAGTTACAAAACTAATTTAAGTTTAATATATTTGCAATAACGGTCATAAATGATAGTAGCTGATGTATAGTTTAGATGAAAAAACATATCCTTGTAGTACAAGTATAACAATGAAGTATATTGGGGGAAAATGGAAAGCTGTAATTCTAATCCACTTAATAGAGAAAAAACGTTACAGTGAGCTAAGAAAAACGTGTCTTAATATTTCTGAAAGAACACTTAGCCTACAATTAAAAGAGCTGGAAGCGGATGGTTTGGTTAAACGTACTGTTTATACAACAAAACCTCCTCTAAAAGTAGATTATGAATTAACTGAATTTGGAAAAACATTAATCCCGTTATTACATGCTATTGCTAATTGGGGAGATGAAACAATACAAACCAATGACAAAATAACTATTGTAGGAAATTAATTGTAAATTGGTTATCCACTAAATTTTAATGAAAACAATAAAAGAAAAATTAACTTATATTATCTATTGGATTATAATTTTTATTTCCTCTAGTTCTATGATTATCTATGGAATTTTAAAACCATTTCAATTTGAATCTTTCCCTATAAATAATAACTCTGGTTTATCCGAAGGACACAAATTAATGTGGTCTTTCTACTCTTATTCTGCAACTTATCCTATTGTTATTGGAATATGCGAATTGATAGGAGGTTTATTTTTATTGTTTAATAGAACAAGAATTTTTGGTTGTATACTACTTACTATTCTACTTTCTAATATAATTTTACAAGATTATTTATATGAGATAAAAGCATTAAATACAGCTATTTATTACCAATTATTAATTATAATAATACTGATTTTTGATAAAGAAAAAGTAAAAAAAGTATTCAGAGAATTGTTTCGTATTAATCGAAAAAATAAAAATATTCCTTTATTAATAGTAGCCTTAATTATTGCTATTCTATTTAAATTATTCGAAAATAAGTTTTTATAAAATAAAAAAATACTCGTCCAATTTTCGGTTGCTAAATAGTCTCGTTCAGTTGTTCTTTTGTATAAAAAAATAAAACAAATGAACTTTACAGAATTACATCAACAAAATAACCCTTTACTTATAGCAAACGTTTGGGATATACCAAGTACAAAAATTGCAGAGGAATTAGGGTTTAAGGCAATAGGAACATCAAGTGCAGCAATAGCATCTCTTTTTGGTTATAATGATGGAGAAGATATGTCTTTCTCCGAATTAGAATATATGGTAAAACGTATTCGTGCAACTACTCAACTTCCATTATCTGTTGATATCGAATCTGGATATTCTGATGATACAGATACTATAGCCAACAATATTATCAAATTAGTTAATTTAGGAATTGTTGGAATTAATATAGAAGATAGTAAGGTAAATGAAAAAAGAGAACTGATAAATGCAGAAAAATTTGCTCAGCAATTATTAGAAATAAAAACTATACTTAGGGCAGAAAATAAAAATGTTTTTATGAATGTTCGTACAGATACATTTTTGCTTGGAGTTCCTAATGTTATAGATGAAACAAAAAAAAGAATAGATTTATATACTAAAGCAGGAGCTGATGGAATTTTTGTACCTTGTATAGAGAATTTAGAAGATATACAAGAAATTGTAAATTACACAAGATTACCAATTAATGTAATGTGCTTGCCTAATCTCCCTGATTTCGAAATTTTAAAAAATTTAGGTGTAAAGAGAATAAGTATGGGAAATTTTTTATTTGATAAAATGTACCAGAATTTCAAAGAATTAGAAAATGATGTTTTAATAAACAAATCGTTTAAATCTATATTTTAATGTTAATAACAGATAAACATAAAATAAATGAATACTACAAAGCTTTGGTGGATAGAGAACAAAGCTTTGTAGGTATTTTTTTTGTTGGCGTAAAAACAACATCTGTTTTTTGTATTGCAACATGTAGAGCTAGGAAACCTAAGCAAGAAAATGTAGAATTTTTTAGTTCTTTTAAAGATGCTTTAGATAATGGTTACAGACCTTGTAAAATTTGCAAACCGACAGAAAATGCAAATGAAACACCTGAACAAATAGAAACTGCGATTCAGTTAGTAAAAGATAATCCAAAGCAAAAAATAAAGGATTATCAATTACGAGAGATTGGTATAAGCCCTGAAGTTGTAAGAAGATGGTTCAAAAAAAACTATGGTATAACTTATCAAACTTTCCAGAGAATGTATAGAATAAATAGTGCATTTCAGGAATTAAAAAACGGAAAAAACACAACAAATACAGCGTTTGATTCTGGTTATGAATCATTAAGTGGTTTTGGTTATACATTTAAAAAAATTATGGGAAATTCACCTAAAAATAGTGAAGATAAAACAGTAATTTTAATAAGTAGACACACAACTCCAATTGGTCCAATGTTTATTTGTGCGACAGAAAATGGAATTTGTTTAGTTGAATTTGTTGATAGAAAAATGCTAGAAACGGAATTTAAAGATCTACAGAATAAATTGAATGCAGTTATTGTTACTGGAGAAAATGACCATATAAAATTAGCTAAAAAAGAACTAGATGAATATTTTAATGGTACAAGAAAGGAATTTACAGTAAAACTTGTAACTCCAGGAACAGATTTTCAGAATTCTGTTTGGACTATCCTTCAAGATATACCTTATGGAAAAACAGTAAGTTATCAAACACAAGCAGAAAAATTAAATAATGCAAAAGCAATAAGAGCTGTAGCCTCTGCCAATGGGCATAATAGAATTTCAATTATCATTCCTTGCCATAGAGTAATTGGGAAAGATGGAAAGATGACTGGCTATGGTGGAGGAATAGAACGTAAAAAATGGTTATTAGAACATGAAGAAAAAAAATCAGCTCCTTATCAATTAAAGATTTACTAATGGATAACCTCGAAATTAATTATGAAATAAAACAACCTGATGAATCTATTTCAGATTTTGTAGAAAGTTTTTGGTTCATAAAAAATAATTCTTCTAAAGATAAAGAGATTGTTATAATGCCTGATGGAAGAGTTGATTTTACTATTTCTCGCTCTTCTAAAGATAATTTTAGGATTGTACGATCAGGTCTAGAAACCTATCCTCAAACAGTAACTCTACAAGCCAATACAATTATCTTTGCAATTAGTTTTAAGTTACTTTCTATAGAATATATTTTTCATGATTCTATAGCTAATATTATAGATGATGCAACTTATCTTCCAGTAAACTTCTGGAATTTTAAAGAAGAAGATCTAAATGATTTTAATTCTTTTTGTAAAAAATCTATTTCTAAAATTAAAGAACATCTTCCAGAAAAAATCGATAATAGAAAAGAAAAACTATTTAAATTAATTTATGATAACAATGGAGAAATAAGTATAAAAGAACTTTCTGAAGAAGTATCATGGAGTGAGAGGCAAATTAATCGTTACTTTAATCAAAGATTTGGAATTTCTTTGAAAAAATATAATAAAATATTACGTTTTAAAGCTTCATTTGAACATATAAAAAAAGGAAAATTATTTCCTCAACAAAATTTCACAGATCAATCTCATTTTATTAAAGAGGTTAAAAAACTAGCTGGTGTTTCTCCAAAAGAATTGAAAAAAAATGAAAACGACCGATTTATACAATTTTCAGTAATTCCACTAAAGTAATTTTGTTATAAAATAAACAAAATGAAAATACAGGATAAAAAAGTTGCTATCATAGGTGGAGGACCAGGAGGATTAACTCTTGCGCGACTATTACAAGTGAAAGGTTTAAGTGTGAAAGTTTATGAACGTGACTTAAATGAAAATATTCGCCCACAAGGAGCTCCACTAGATTTACATGAAGAATCTGGATTGGCTGCAATAAAACAAGCAGGATTATTAGAGGAATTCAAGAAGAATTATATGCTTGGAGCAGATAGATTAAAAATTATGGGTAAAAACGGTACCATTCATTTTAATGATCATAATAAAAAGCTTGAAGAAAATTTTGAAAATCCATCTTTTAGACCAGAAATTGATAGAGGAGCATTAAGAGAAATATTATTAAACTCTTTAAATAAAAATAAAGTTGTATGGAATAGCCATTTTCTTTCAATGAGTAAACAGGGAAATGGTTGGTCATTAAATTTCGAAAATAAAGATTCTGTTTATGCAGATATTGTTATAGGTGCTGATGGTGCAAATTCAAAAATTCGTTCTTATTTAACACCTACTAAACCTATTTATTCTGGAATAACAATGTTAGAAGGTAATATTTCTAATGCAACTATTAATTCACCTATTGTTAATTCCTTTTTAGAAGGTGGTAAAATTATGGCTTTTGGAAATGGTAAGAATATAATGATAGGTCAGAAAGCAAATAATACAATAGGATTTTACATAAGTCTCAAAATAGAAGAGAATTATTTTTCTTCTCACAAAATCGATTTTAATGACAAAGAACAATTAACCCATTGGTTCAAAAAAGAATATAAGGATTGGAATTTCAAAATTTGGGAAGAGTTATTAATCAATGCAAAGCAACCTATAATTCCTCGTCCAATCTGCTATATGCCGTTAGACCAGAATTGGATAACTCAACCAAATTTAACTATTATAGGTGATGCTGCTCATGTAATACCTCCTTTTGCAGGAGAAGGAGTTAACATGGCGATGTTAGATGCTTTAGAGTTAAGCGAAAATCTTATTTCAGAAAATAGTTTGTTCCAAGAATATGAAATAAAGATGAGAAAAAGATCTTTAAAAATAACACAATTATCATTGGATAATGGAGAAAAAATGCACAATAAAAATGCTTTATCATTTATGTTAGATTTTTTTAATAATAAAACTGTTTAAACTTTTAAAATTATATTTATTTTTTCTTGGGCAATTGCTTCGCACCGTGCTTTCTCGCTATATCTTTTTAGATTGGTCATTGAGCAAAATCGAAATGAATGACCAATCTAAAAAGGATGTCGCTTCAATCACTATTGCAAATGAATGACTAATAATAAATGAATTATAGAGAGATTATTCAAAAAATAGTTTAAACAATTTCGATTAACTACTATTAGAAAAGAATCTTTATTAAGTAATAATGACTAAATTTATTTAGACAAAAATTATCAAAACAATGAAAATTCTTTCTTCAGCACAAATAAGAGAATTAAATCAAAAGACGATAGCAATACAAAATATATCATCATGGGATCTTATGGAAAGAGCTTCTTTAAAAGCTACAGAATATATTTTATCATACGTTGAATCTTCTCATATATCATTTAATATTTTTTGTGGAAAAGGAAATAATGGAGGTGATGGCTTGGCTATTGCAAGATTACTTTCCGGGAAAAAATTTAATGTAAAAGTATTCTTATTAAAAGCTGAAAGTTATTCTATTGATAATCTTCAAAATCAAAAATTATTAAAAGATTTAGGAATTAAAATTTCATTTTTTACCATTCATGATAAAATAGATATTGATAATAAAAGTGTAATTATAGATGCTATTTTTGGTACAGGTTTCAATAAGAAATTAGATGACGATTGGCAAAATATATTCTTACAAATACAAAAATCTAAACCTTATAAAATTATAAGTATAGATTTACCTTCTGGTTTTCTATCCGATTTTGCTATGCAAGAGAATTTTCCATGTATAAAAGCTGATTTAGTTCTTACATTTGAAATCCCAAAACTTGCTTTACTATTTCCATCTTCTCAAAACTACTTAAAGGACTTTACCATTTTAACTATTGATTTGGATAAAGATATTAGAGAAGCCTATTCATCAAATTATTTTTATGCTGATCAATTAATGATCAAAAACATTTTGAAACCGATTTCTAAATTTTCTCACAAAGGTAATTTTGGACATACGTTGATTATTGGGGGAAGTTATGGAAAAATCGGGGCTCCAATTTTAAGTGCTAAAGCAGCATTGAAAACAGGAAGTGGATTAGTTTCTGTGTATGTTCCAAAATGTGGCTATAACATTGTACAATCAACTCTTATTGAAGTTATGTGTATTACTGATAAAGCAGAAAATGATATTACAGAAATTCCTGATTTATCTTTATATAATTCTGTTGCAATCGGGATGGGAATTGGTCAGAATACAGAAACTGAAAATGCAATTTTATATTGTTTTAAAAATATTCCAAATAAAAATTTTGTTATTGATGCTGATGCATTAAACATTTTATCAAAACAGAAAAATCCGTTTGCAATTATTCCCAAGGAATCTATCTTAACTCCACATCCAAAAGAATTAGAAAGATTAATAGGAAAATGGAATAATGATTTTGAAAAAATTGAAAAAGTAAAAGAAATTGCAAAACAATATCAAATAAACATCATTATAAAAGGTGCATATACAGCAAGTGTTCTCTCAACTGGAGAATGTTATTTTAATTCTACAGGTAATTGGGGAATGGCAACTGCAGGATCTGGAGATACTCTTTCTGGAATATTAGCATCACTTTTAGGACAAGGATATTCTTCTCACGAAGCTTGTATTTTAGGCGTTTATTTACATGGTTTAGCTGGAGATTTAGCCATAAAAAACATTCACCCACATTCCTTAATAGCTTCAGATATATCAAACTATTTATCTGAAAGTTATATGTTTTTGGGAAAATAAAAAATCTAGTTAAAAACAAAAGAAGGTTGTCATTAATGACAACCTTCTTTTGTTTATTAAAAAAAATTCTAATAGTGTATTTTTAATTAGCTTAAATTACTAATATATTTAATAAGTTTGACTAAATCTGCTTCTTTGTTGGGTTGTATTTTTTCTTTTTTTATAAATTCTTTTATTAATTGATTATCAAATAAATTAATAAAATCTGTTTTTTTCTGAGGGATACTAATAATTTTTTCTTTTTCTATATTTAAGAAATACTGTGGTTTTAATGGAGTATATTCTTGTATAACTTTTCCTACATCAGTTAAATCTTTCTTATCAATTCTATCACTTAAAACTACGCGTACCTTTTTATATAAATTTATGTTTTTTTCTGAAACTAATAATTCTAAAAAACCATATTCTGTTGTAGAGCCATCAAAGTAATTTTCATAAATATATTTCTTATTACTTTTCTTTAAGAATATTTCCATTTTATTAATTTTATTCAAATCATATAAAACTCCGTTGTCTAGATATTCCATTTGATCAGAATAGTGATTGTATCTCAACATTTTTATATCATTTACTTTAGCGCCAGAAATTGTATAAATGGAGTAGTTATCATCAAGATACGGTGTACCTTTTATTTCTTTTAAATGATTTTTTACTTCAACGCCAAAAAAACCTGTAGTCATCTTAGTTGTATTTTCTTGAGCTTGAGTTTCTAGGTTAGTAAAGAGGACTAAAATTATAATAAAATATTTCATAAAACGTTGATTTTTTATATAGTAATATATTGTTGATGTTAAATAAAAAAAGTAACAATAAAAAAACACTCCTCAACTGAGGAGTGTTTAGCAATGTTATTTTAATAACCGTCTGTTTGACCTATGTTTTTATCTAAATTTAAAGTCGTTTGTTTTACAGGTAATTGCCATTTCACTGAACTAGCAGGAAGAGTTTGAACAACTGAAGGGTTTCCTGAACCATCAGCTCTGTGTCCTTCTCCTGAGCGTTGAATACCTTGAGAGTATTTAGCAGGGATTCCAGATACACCTAAAAGACGTTTAAGAGTAAAGAAGCGATCTCCATTTTCAAAAGATAATTCTTTTCGTCTTTCTGTTATAATTGCTTCAAATAAATTATCACCTGATTCACCTCCTGTATATGAAGAGTATCTAGCATTTCTTAATATATTTAAAGTAGTTAAAGCATCTGCTTGGTTACCTGATAAATATTGAGCTTCTGCTAATGTTAATATAACATCTTCAACTCGTAAATAACGTCCATCATTTACTCCAGCATTATATCCGTCTTTACCTTGCATATATTTTTTTACGGCGTAAACAGGACCTTCCTCATCATAATTTTCTTGAGTAATAGTAATAATACTTGCATTATAACGTTCTAATTCTGTTTCTTGATTAAAAGATTCCGCAAAATCTTTATCTACAACATATTCAGCTCTAAAAGTTGCTGGAGTTAATCCTTGACTATAATTACCTCCAATAGCAATATCATTAGGTTTTGCAAAAGGTAAAACAAATAAAGCTCCTTCATTAGTTATACTTCTCCAAAAATCTTGTAAATTTTCTTTACTTGTAGGTGAAACACTATTTACGACTGGAGTAGCATATTCAATTACTTTTGAATAATTACCATTAAATAAATAAACTTTAGCTAAAATTCCTCTAACAGAATTTTGTGTTAATCTATATATACCATTTCCTGTAGGAGAATATCCTGTAGGTAAATTTGGTAGAGCCTTCTCTAAATCAGCAATAATTTTACTATATACCAATCCTATATTTTCTTCTCTAGAAGGTTCTGCTGTAAAATTAAATTCAGTTAAATATGCAATTCCTTGTGATGTTGAAGCATCTGCGGATTGTGTTGGTATTTTTGCAAATAATTTAGCTACTTCAAAATGTGCAATTGCTCTTAAAGCAATTGCTTCTGCTGTAACTCTTTTTCTAACATCACTGTCTGATGGTAAATTATCTATTTTAGATAATAAAAAATTAGCATCAGAAACAATTTTATATGAATTTTCATATAAAGAAGTTCCATTTGAATTACCTGTATAAATCCAATTCGAAGCATTGAAGTTTCCTCTACGTCCAAAAGGATTAAAAATTAAATTATCAGATAATAAATCACCTAAAATAACAATATCATTAGAACTTCCAGTATTACCATAAAGTCCATTAGTTCTAAAATCATTATAAACACCTAAAATTGCTGTCTGAAAATCAGATTCAGTTTTATAAAAATTTGATTGATCAATATCATTAGGAGATTCTAATTTTATGTCATCATCACTACAACTCGTTAAAGCTCCAGTAAATGTAAATGACATGGCAACTAATGATAGTAAAAATATATTTTTTTTCATTTTTTCTAAATATTAAAGTGAAACATTTACTCCTATAGAATATGTTCTTGTCATAGGATATCCAAATCCAGAGAATGAATTTGAAACATATCCAGCATCAGTTACTGCAGATGTTTCTGAAGACCCTGTTCCTTGAACTGGATTACCATGGTATTTAGTCCATAAACCTAAGTTTTGAATCTGAGCATAAATACGGAAAGATTTCACAGGTGTAGATTTTAAGATATCTTGCCCAAAAGTATATCCCACAGATAAGCTTCTAAATAATACATAATCACTTTTCTCTAAGAATTGAGTTGAAGCCATTATTCCATCTTCTGATGGTTTTGCAAATCGAGAATTATCACCTGGATTTCTCCAATAATTATTTGCTGACTTATCTCTATTCTGTGTATTCATAGTAGGATCTACTAACCATTCGTATACGTTATTATAAGAATACGCTCCTGCTGAATATGTAAAATCAGCATTCACATCAAACCCATATACTTTCGCATTTAATCCAAAACCACCAAAAACTTTTGGTAAAGGAGTTTTTCCAGTTGCAACAGCATCAGCTGATGAATATACATTTGTTATATTCCCATCTTTATCATAGTATAAATTATCTCCTGTTTGTGAGTCAACACCTGCATATCTTACAGCATAAAATTGATACGGAGCGTCTCCAACTCTATGAATAAAAGTGTTAGATCCTCCATCAACAAATAATTCACTTTTACCGTCATTTATGCTATTAACTTTATATTTTAACGTTGTTAAATTTCCATAAAGGGATAAATCAAAGTTTTTAGATTTTAAAACATCATAATTCAAATCAAATTCAAAACCATTAGTTGTTAATTGTCCTGCATTTAAAGTTGTTTTATAACCTCCTGCTGTAGGCGAATAGAATAAATCAAATAAAAAGTCTGATCGTTTATCTTGAAAATAAGCTGCTGATCCTGAAATAGTATTTTTCAGTAATGCAAAATCAACGCCTAAATTTAATTTTTTATTTACTTCCCAACTAGTATTTGGAGTAGCATAAAGTCTATTTCCATTTAAGTCTTCTCTAGGAGTAGCTCCAAATTGAGAATTATAGAAACCTAATTTCATTAAATTAAGATTAGAATAGATATCTAATGCAGAATCATCACCTACTTCTCCATAAGATCCTTTTAAAACTAAACTATTAATGATTTTATTACCTTTAAGGAATTCTTCTCTAGCTAAATCCCAACCAAGAGAAGCTCCCCAGAAAGTTCCATACATGTTATCCCATCCTGCTAATGAAGTTCCATCGCGTCTAACATACACATCTAACATATATTTACGATCATAATCGTAAGATAATGCTCCAATGTAACCAAATCGAGCAATTTGTTGTCTAGTTGTATATGAGCTTCCTTCTCCAACAATTTGTTGAGCAAGATTTTGTGTCATCAATATATTATTTGGAAAATTTCTTCCAGACATTAAAATTCTATAACGATTATCTTTTTGATATTCAGATGCAGCTGTAACGCGTAAATTATGTTTATCCCATTTATTTACATAATTAATTTCATTTCTCCAGTTATAATTTAAATTATCTCTAGAATTGTCTGTTTTAGATGCTGGGGATCCTAAAATACCTGCTAAATAAGTATTTGATCTACTAAAAATTTCTTGTTGTAAACGAACATAAGTTGCACCAAATGTAGTTCTTGCTGTTACATTTTTAAATAAATCTAATTCTAAGAATCCAGATCCATATAATTTAAATTGTCTTGTTCTATTGTATGATTTTTGCATTTCATCTAAAACAGGATAACCAGCACCATTGTTTGGATTATATATAGGATAACCATCTACGTCATATTGAACATTACCGTTAGCATCAAGAGTATAGATATTTCGATAAGGAGCCCCCATTAATGCAACATTAAAAGGTGATTGTCCATTAAATCTATCTCTAGGAGAATCTAATGTTTGATAAACACCATTCACATTTCCTCCATATCTAAATGATTCTGAAGCTTTACCATTAAAATTATACGATGATGTTATTCTTTCAAAACCTTTATAAAAATTAACAGCACCATTATCTTTATCATGACCAATACTGAAATTTTGACTTAAATCTCCTTGATTATTCGATATAGAAAAATAATTAGATGAAATTATACCATTACGATAAATTGCATCTTGCCAATTTGTATTTGTTTTAGATAGAGTTTCAATTTGAGTAGGAGACCATGCTAAACCTAAGGCATTATTTGAATCATACAATTCTCTTTGATAGCCCAATAATTCTTTTGAATTCATTAACTCAATGTTAGGTAAATCCATCATTGATGTCACTCCAATTCTTCCAGAATAAGAAACTACAACACCACCTTTTTTAGCAGACTTTGTTTTAATTATTACTACTCCATTTGCTCCACGAGCACCGTAAATAGCTAATTGAGAAGCTTCTTTCAAAACTTTCACATCTTCAATATCAGATGGGTTTATACTATTTACATCCGTAGCTGTCATATACGTTCCGTCAACAACATATAATGGAGATTTTACTCCTCCGTTTAATCCTAATGCTCCACGGATTGTAACATTGGCAGTACTTCCAGGTGCACCATTTTGTGCTTGAGAAACTAAACCTGAAACTTTCCCTCCAAGCATTTGATCGACAGATAAACTAGGATTGAAATCTTTAATTTGATCTGCTTTTACAATTGTTTGACCTGCTTTTTGAGGAGCTTCAAATATACTTGTAACTACTACCTCATCTAAATCTACATTTTCATCTGTACCAAATTTTAAAGCACCTAAATTAGTTGACGTAACTTTAAATTCTTTTCCATTAACAACTAAAGTATCCCCAACTTTAGCATCAATGTTGAAATTTCCATTTTCATCTGTAATTGCAGTTTTATTAGTTCCTTTTACAGTAACTTCTACATCAGACTCAGGGAAATTATTCGCATCGTTAACTACTCCCGTAACTTGAGCAAAAGCAATAGTTCCTAATCCTAGGAATGCTAAAAAGCTCAGAGATGTTAATCTTCTCCTCATAGTTTATTTTTTTATAACATTTTAAACAAAACTCTAACTTTTTTTTAAGAAAAAAAAATGTTAAATAATTTTTTTAATGTTAAATATTAAATTTACATTATTTAAATAAAATAATTATTGATACTTCAAAAAAAATACTAATAACAAAAAAACAATTAATTACAAATTAATCAATAATACTAATTAAGAAAAATATTATTTTTCAATAAAAATTTCATAAACATAATCTATAAAAAAGTTAACATAAAATTATGTTAACTATAAAATTTGAATAAAAATCTTAAATATTATTATATTTCATTAATAATTTAGTTTTGTTTAATAATAACCTATTTATAAACATGAGAAAATTTATTTTAATACTATTTAGAGTAGTAGTATCTATAATATCATTAGTAATCATTTATCTCTTTGCTATTATTATTTTACCTCTTTTTGGTATAAATAATAAAAAAGGGAAAAAATTGGATGACTCTATGTATATATATATTCTAACTAATGGAATGCATACTGATATCATTGTTCCTGTAAAAACAGATATTATGGATTGGTCCAAAATTATTCCTTATAGTGATACAAAATCTAAAAAACATTATGACAATATCGCATTTGGGTGGGGAGACAAAGGATTTTATCTCAATACTCCTGAATGGAGTGATTTAAAATTATCAACTGCAATTAATGCTGCATTTGGAATTGGATCAACAGCAATGCATGTAACTTTTTATAATGATATTTATCTAGGGGAAAATTGTAAGCAAATTAAAATATCTAAAGAAGATTATAAACAACTTGTAAATTATATCAAAAATTCTTTTGATTTAGATTCTAATAATAAAGTTAGATATATAAAAACTGATGCTTTATATGGGGAAAATGATTCTTTTTATGAAGCAAAAGGAACATATAGTATTTTTTATACATGCAATACATGGGCAGCAAATGCATTAAAACACGCAAATCAAAAAGCTCCTTTATGGACCGCTACACAACAAGGGATTTTTTATCATTACAGATAATTTTTTTTATTATTCATTTTCAAATAGTTGATGATAAAATAATAAAATCAAAGTATTTTTTTTAAGTTTTAGATTTGGAAGTAATAAAAAATCATTTATATTTGCATCACAATAAAGGAAACAAATTCCTCCTTAGCTCAGTTGGTTAGAGCATCTGACTGTTAATCAGAGGGTCCTTGGTTCGAGCCCAAGAGGAGGAGCAAAAAAAAGACAATCATTAGTTTGATTGTCTTTTTTTATTTATTAAAATTCAACTCTTTCTACATTTTTCAATTAATCAATTATATTTCAAACTTTTTGCCTTATATTTTTTAGTAAAATAAAACAACTAAAAATAAAAAATTGTATTATAAAGAAAATTAAACCCATTTTCCACCATGATGAAAAAATAGGATTTTCTAAATACGAAGCATTAACATGCGATTTATTCATGTAAGACATTATAGAAATAAGTATTCCGCAAAAGAAAGAAGAAAAAGCTATAACAATAATTCCAATGATTTTATTTTTCATAACTAGGTAATAGTATTTTTTGTATCACAATTATCAAACCAAAAGGCATTTAATCACAATATATCTTATTATTAAGATAACAAATATAATTTAGGAATTAATATTAAATTTTTTATTATAATCATTTTTTTCAATAATCGTATTCAGAATATTATTCTTCATTGAGATAATTTTAGCATTATAAAAAGTTATTAAAACTAAATAATTAATTTAAAAAAGATTAAATATCTTATTTTTTAAAATTTTACAACAATATATTTTGAATTATTAAATTTGTATAGACAAAATACAATTAATAAAACATGTGCACAACGCAAAAATTAAAAGTAGATACTGTAGGTAGTTTTTTACGTCCAGAAAAATTAAGAAATGCAAGAACTAAATTTGAAAACAATGAAATTTCTAAAGAAGAATTAGAAAAAATAGAGAATGAAGAAATTAAAAACATTGTTGAAAAACAAATTGAAGTTGGATTAGAAGCTGTAACTGATGGTGAATTTAGACAAAGTTACTGGCATTTAGATTTCTTTTGGGGATTTAATGGCGTTGAACACAATTTAATGGAAAGAGGTTATTTATTTCATGGAGAAGAAACAAGAAACGATTCAGCTCGTTTAACTGGAAAAGTATCTTTTTCTGAAAACCATCCATATTTAAAAGCTTTTTCATTCTTAAAATCTATTACTGATGGAAAAGTACAAGCAAGACAAAGTATTCCAGCTCCTGCTCAATTTTACGCAGAGTTAGTTCGTGAATCAAACGAAGAAAAAGTAAATCAATTTTACCCAAATAGAGAAGATTTATTTACAGATATATCTAAAGCGTATAGAGATACAATTTTAAAACTATATGAATTGGGTTGTAGAGATATTAAAATAGATGATTGTACATGGGGAATGTTATGTGACCAAAATTTTTGGAAAAACATGGCTGGAGATAATTATGATCCTCAAGAATTACAAGATATCTATTTAAAATTAAATAACGAAGCATTAAAAGATTTACCTGAAGATTTAAGAGTTTCTACTCATGTTTGTAGAGGTAATTACCATTCTACATGGGCGACTTCAGGAGGATATGAGCCTGTAGCTTCTACATTATTTGCAAAAGAAAATGTAGGAAATTTTTATTTAGAATTTGATGATGATCGTTCAGGTAACTTTGAGCCATTAAGACATGTACCTGCTAATAAAAATGTTGTTTTAGGATTAGTAACTAGTAAAAGTGCTACTTTAGAAAACAAGGAATCTATTATAGAAAGAATTAAAGAAGCAAGTCAATACATTCCTTTAGAACAATTAAGTTTAAGTCCACAATGTGGTTTTGCATCTACAGAAGAGGGAAATATTCTTACAGAGGAAGATCAATGGAAAAAAATTCGACTAATTCAAGAGATAGCGAAAGAAGTTTGGTCTTAATTTAAAATTGTTTACTAAACACCTAAATAACTATTAATTTCAGATAAATGACTTGTATTATTTAATATAAGTCATTTATTTTTTATCGAAATCATATTATAAATTAATGATTTACAAGCTATTTTATGAATAATATTATGTTTCATAAAATAGCTTATCGAATAAGTAAATAATATATTTCAATTTCGTAATTTTGTATAGTAGAATTTATTAGTAATAAATACAATTATATAAAATGTCAAACATTACATTTACAATGATTAAGCCTGATGCTGTTGCAAAAGGTCACATCGGAGATATCTTAAAAGATATTACAGACGCTGGTTTCAAAATCAAAGCAGCTAAAATGACTCAATTAGCAAAACAAGATGCTGAAGCATTTTATGCAATTCACAAAGAACGTCCTTTTTTCAATGATTTAGTTGAATTTATGACTTCTGGACCAATCGTTGCTGCCGTTTTAGAAAAAGATAATGCTGTTGCTGATTTCCGTACTTTAATTGGTGCTACAAACCCAGCTGAAGCTGCTGAAGGAACAATCCGTGCTAAATATGCTGAATCTATTGATGCAAATGCAGTACATGGTTCTGACTCTGATGAAAACGCTGCTATTGAAGCTGCATTTCATTTTGCTGCAAAAGAAATATTCTAATTAGTTTTTGTAAAAAACTATATTAAATAAATAACTTATCCTCTCAAAAATTTTGAGAGGATTTTTTTTACTTTAAAATTTCATTACCTTTAATTCAAATTCTAAATAATGAAAAAAGTAATTTTAGCATCCTTTGCAATTTTTTCCTTATCTGTAATAAGTTGTGAAAATAAAAATGAACAAGTAAAAAATGAACAAGAGGTAGTTGACTCTACAATGATAAAATTAGAAACAGGAAACGAACCTATTAATTACGAAGGAAAATACAAGGGAACAATTCCTTGTTTCGAAAAAGATTGTAAAGATGTAGAAATGGAAGTTGAATTACTTCCTCATCAAGGGTATGTTTATTCGACAAAACGAGTAGGAGTTGATAAAGAATTTTTGAAAACAACTGGAGTTTTTGAATACGAAAAAGACAGTAATACGATTGTACTACCTGAGATTGCAAACGTTCCAAACGGTTTTTCTATAGAAAAAGGAAAAATAGTTCAATTAAATAAAAATAGAGAAAAGATAGAAACTGCAGATTCTGCTAAATTTGTTTTGATAAAACAATAAAATTCTTTTTATAAAACTATACCATATAAAAATACTTCCCGAATAGAGAAGTATTTTTTTTCTTTTTTAAAAATAAATTGATTAACACATGAGGAGTATGCTTTTGTAAACCTACAATTATTCTTTGGTTTCTAGTTTAAGAAAACATTAAGTATAGATTAATTTTAATGAAAAATCAAATGAGTAATTGCATAAATAACAAGACCTACTAACCCTCCAACTAATGTCCCATTAATTCGAATAAATTGTAAATCTTTACCTACTTCTAATTCCAATTTTTCACTTAATTCTTTTCCTTCCCATTTATCAATTGTCCCACTAATCAATTCTTCAACTTCTTTTACATTTTTCAAAATCATTCGATAAATAAAATGTCTAATCCAACCGTTTATTTTATCAATCATTTCCTGATTATTATTAAGGTTATCCCTTAATTTCAAAATATTGTTGTGTACATAAACTTGTAATGTTGAATTATGATTATCAAAACTATCATTAAGATTTTGTTTTATAGAACTCCAAAAATCGGAAGCATAATCAATTAATTTTTCTTTTGTAATAAATTCATCACGAATTCCTTCTAATTTTTGTTTCCATTCAGGCGAATTTTTAATATCAGTAATACTCTCCTTTATCTTATTTTCTAAATTAATACGGATTGGATGATTTCTATCGGTTTCTATTTCATCCAAAAAACTTATTATTCCATCTATTACTCCTTTAGATATTTTTTTTCCTGCAAAAAATGAAATAACAGGATGTTTTTCATTGATTTTATCTTTGATAATTATATCGCTTTCTTGAATGTAGTTTTTTACTTTAGGGATTATATATTCTAAAAAATCGTCATGTTTCCCTTTTTCTAATACATATTCTAATCCTGATGAAACTAATTCAGACAAATTGAATTGTTGAAGAATTTCGTAACCTTTTACTGTCATAAAATCAACAACCGTTTTATCATCTAAATCATTCAGTATTTTTTTTACAAATAGAATTAATTCTTTTTGTAATAATTCTTGATTCTGTGTTTTATTCAACCAATCAGAGGCATATTTTACAACTTCTAATTTTTCTATATAAGGACGAATTGTTGATGGAGTTAAAAAATTTTCTGTTACAAATTGTCCTAAATTATCACCAATCGCATTTTTACTATTTTCAATAAGATTAGTATGTGGTATTTTAAGTCCTAAAGGATAACGAAAAAGTGCTGTTACAGCAAACCAATCTGCTAATGCACCAACCATTGCAGCTTCGGAAAAAGCCTCTACATAACCAATCCATTTTCTATTGGAATGTAAACCTAAATAAACCATTAAGAAATAAATACAAGCCATTAATAAAAATAACCCTGTAGCTATTGCTTTATGTTTTTGTAAACTTTTCTTTTTTTCTTGTTCAGTCATTATTCAATTTTCTTTTCGTATTAAGGTTCCTTAAAAACTACTATTGCTATATCTCCTATCTGAATTAATTGATTACTATGGTTCGTAGAAAAAAATCTTTTCAAGAAAGATAGTTCTCTGTGTGTAATTCCTAAAACATCAATTTTATTTCTTCTACAAAAGTTTATTAATCCAGTTTCTACATCTTCACTATTTTCTATTAGAATCTGAATACCCTGATAATTATTTTCCCAATATTCTTTCGTTGCTAGCATATCTTGGGTTAATAATTTATTTTCGACATGCACAATTTTTAATGTTGTATCATTTCTTGTTGTAAATCTCAACATTTCTTGGATAGCATGATTTTCTTTTTCATTAAAAAGTGTAGCATATGCAAAATTTCTTTCCTTTTTATAATGAACATTACTTGGTACAGCAAGAACAGGAACAGGAGAATTATTAATCACATTCACAGTATTTGAGCCAAATAGTTTCTTATCAAAACTATTTTCCCCGTTTGTTCCCATCACAACAAAATCTATATCATTTCTATCTATAATTTCTAAAATAGTTAATAATAAATCTCCAATAATCATACTAGATTCTATTTTCACATGTTCTAATCCATTATCTTTTGCTAGTTTAATTAAACCTTCTATATGAGAATTAAAGTTTTCCTCTATAATTTCAAGATGTTTTGTAAGACTTGAATGAATTGAAACTAATTTTATTTCAAAATTCAAAGCGTTTGCTAAATGAAGCGCATATAAGAATGCATTATTTGCTGTTTTAGAAAAATCTGTTGGAAATAGGATTTTAGTCATAATAATCGTTTTTAAGTAAATGGTCTTACTCAAATTTACAATTTAATATTTAGTTTAGAGAAATAAACGTTGTATAGATGTTTATTGTAAACACTTCATTTTTACTAACAACTCTATAAAAACAACTCAAAAATTAAAGATTTAAAATTATAAAAAGTTTAAAAAGCCTTATTTTTGTACAATATTAAATATTGTTGTTGAGGTTTTAAACTCGAAATTCATCAAGCAAGTCATTTTTCAAATAATCACAAAGAGAAGTTACATTGCGAATCGAGCTATATCAACGGAATATTTTTATAAAATAACTTTTGATATTTAAAATACAATTTTACAAAATGGCAATTCAAAAACCATCGATTCCTAAAGGAACAAGAGATTTTTCTCCTTTAGAAGTTAATCGTCGTCAATATATCATCAACACAATCAAAAAACAGTTTGTGTTATTTGGTTTTTCTCCAATAGAAACTCCATCTTTCGAAAACTTATCTACTTTAACTGGTAAATATGGGGAAGAAGGAGATCGTTTAATTTTTAAAATTCTTAACTCGGGAGATTATTTATCTAAAGTTGATGAACAATTATTGGCAGAAAAAAATAGCCAAAAAGTAATTTCAAAAATTTCAGAAAAGGCTTTACGTTACGATTTAACTGTTCCTTTTGCACGTTACGTTGTACAACATCAAAACGAAATAACATTTCCTTTCAAACGTTTTCAAATTCAACCCGTTTGGAGAGCAGATCGTCCACAAAAAGGACGTTTCCGTGAATTTTTTCAATGTGATGCAGATGTTGTAGGTTCTGATTCTTTATTGCAAGAAGTAGATTTTGTACAATTATATGATTCTGTTTTCACACAATTAAACGCTCCTGTAGAAATACACATCAACAACCGTAAAATATTATCTGGATTAGCAGAGGTTGCAGATATATCTGCACAATTAATCGATTTTACTGTTGCCTTAGATAAATTAGATAAAATTGGTGAAGAAGCTGTAAAAGAAGAAATGCGAGGAAAAGGTATTTCTGAACAAGCTATAGAAATTTTATCTCCTTTATTTTCGATGAATGGAGATTATAAAACACAATTTTCTCAATTAAAAGAAATTCTAAAATCATCTGAAACAGGATTAAAAGGAATCGAAGAATTAGAATTCGTTTTTGAAAATACAGAAAAATTAGGATTACAATCAGCTGATTTAATTCTTAATCTTACTTTGGCTCGTGGACTTGATTATTACACAGGTGCTATTTTTGAAGTAAAAGCTAAAATCGGAGAATTTTCTTCATCTATTGGTGGAGGTGGTCGTTATGACGATTTAACTGGAATCTTTGGATTAAAAGATATTTCTGGTGTTGGAATTTCTTTTGGATTAGATCGTATTTATCTTGTTTTAGAAGATAATAATCTTTTTCCTGCGTTAGAAGATTCAACAAACATTCAAGCTTTATTTATCAACTTTGGAGACAAAGAAGCTACAGAAGCTATGAAATTGGTAAAACAATTACGTTCACAAGGTATTAATACAGAAGTATATCCTGATGATGCTAAAATGAAAAAGCAAATGGGATATGCAGATAAAAAAGGAATTAAAAAAGTAATTCTTTTAGGAGAAAAAGAAATTGAAGAGCAAAAAGCAACAGTGAAGGATATGATTTCTGGAGAACAAACAGAAATTGCATTTTCAGATTTGGCTAATGCCTTATAATTGAAAGAAGTTCAATATATTTGCAAACTATTTAATTTAGAATATATAAAATGAGTTTATTAACAGTAGGTACAGTTGCCTTTGATAAGTTAGAGTCTCCATTTGGGAAAACAGACAAAATCTTAGGAGGTGCCGCTACATATATCGGAATGGCGTCTTCTTTATTAGGCGTTGATACAGCTATTGTTTCTGTAGTAGGAGGAGATTTTCCACAAGAATATATCGATTTATTAACTTCTAAAGGAATTAATTTAGATGGTTTAGAAATCGTAAAAGAAGGGAAAACATTCTTTTGGGAAGGAAAATACCACAACGATTTAAATACACGTGATACTTTAGTTACAGAATTAAATGTTTTAGAAACTTTTAATCCTATTGTACCACAAAATCGTAAATCTCCAGATGTTTTAATGTTAGGTAATTTACACCCATTAGTACAAAAAGGAGTTTTAACACAATTAGACAAACGTCCAGGATTAGTTGTTTTAGACACAATGAACTTTTGGATGGATTGTGCTTTACCAGAATTAATGGACGTTATAAAAGATGTTGATGTAATTTCTATCAATGATGAAGAAGCTCGTCAATTATCTGGAGAATATAGCTTAGTAAAAGCTGCTAAAAAAATCATGAATTTTGGGCCAAAAACTGTAATCATCAAAAAAGGTGAACATGGTGCTTTATTATTCCAAAATGATCAAGTTTTCTTTGCACCAGCTTTACCATTAGAAGATGTATTTGATCCTACAGGAGCTGGAGATACATTTGCTGGAGGTTTTTCTGGATACTTAGCAAAGACAAACGATTTTTCTTTTGATAACATGAAAAGAGCTATTGTTTATGGTTCTGCTTTAGCATCTGTTACTTGTGAAAAATTTGGTACAGAATCTTTACAAAATTTAGACAGAGAAGGATTAATCAATAGATTAAGAAAATTCCATGAATTAATGGATTTCTCAATTAATTTATAAGAATAATTAATTCTTAGAAATATATAAACCGTAGTAATATTATTTACTACGGTTTTTTTATGTTTTATTAAAATTGATTTATTGCAAATAAATTTATAAAAATATAGAAAATTTTACTTGATTATTTTCAATTGAGATATTTATATTATTATCTTTAATATCTATCATAAATACATGAAAATAAATAAAATAATATGAATAAAAGTTTTAAAATATATAAGTCTATGAAAATTGTATTTGCATTTTTATTTGCATTATTTATTTTACTGGCATGTAATAAATCTCAATTAAATTACATTGATTATTATAATAAAGTAAATGAGATAGATAGTATATATAGGTTTGCAAATCAACCGATATTAGCTGTAAAAAAATATAAAAAATTATTTAAGAAATATCCTCCAAAAAGTACTGAATATTTTAGAGAATATGAAACTTTTATTGTTCTATCTTAGAAGAATAATATAAAATTTGGTGGGAAAAAAAGTCTCATTAAATTAATTGATTTAATAGCTCCTTATTCTATGTTTGGTTTGGAAAAACAATATTACCCAATTTTTAATAAATATAAAATGGATAGTATAGATATAAAAAAACAATTACTTAAATGGGAAAATAATAAGAATCACATTCTTTTAGATTCTTTTTCTAATGCTATGATTAGGGATCAAATGTATAGAAGTGGTAAAAATGCAGATTGGGATGAAGTTCTTAAACAAGATAAAAAAAATACTAATCTATTAAAATGGACTTTTGAAAATTATGGATATCCTTCTATTTATAAAATAGGCTTTGGAAAAGATAAAAATAATCAAATTGTTATGAACGCTTTATTTTTACATATGGCTGAATCGACAGAATACCCTTTATTAAAACAAAATTTATATAAATATGTAAAAAGTGGAGACTGCCCTCCAGAGATATACGCCTCAATGATTGATAGATATGAATCAAGAAATAATAATAAGTTAATTTTTGGTGAATACCGCCTATTTATGGATGATACATATTTGGATTCAGTGAAAATAAATGCAAATAGAAAAAGTATTGGTCTTCCAAGTTTAAAACACAAAGACAAATTAATTAAAGATCATTATAAATTTAAAAACTTATTAAAATAATTATTATTCATATTAACTGAGTGAATATTTACTTGTTAAAAACTCAGTACAAAATCTTTACAAAATTTATATAAAAAATTGTTAATCGATTGATTAACATAGATCTATAAATTAGTGGATTTCTCAATTAATAAATAAGACTAGCTCATAATGAATACAAGAAGCATAATGGTAACCAATAAATAAAAATTAAATTTATTTTAAGTATTCTAAAATAAATTTTTCTATCTTTTTATGATCACTTCCAAAACTTCTTTCAATTATTTCACCTTTATTATTTACTAAAATTAAATATGGATATCCATAAATATTTAACTTATTCAGAATTTCGTTTTTTTCATCAAAATAGTTTTTCCAAATAATATTATTATCATTTAAGATTTTAACCGCGAGGTCTTGTCTTTTAGCTCCTTTTTCATCTGCTATATTTATTATATTTAGACCACTTTTATTAAACTTTCTATATAGATTAACTAACTCTGGAAATCTTTTTATACACGGAGCACAAGTTGTAGACCAATAATCAATAAGAGTTAGTTTATTTTCTTTAAAAGAATCCTTACTTAAGGTAATATCTTTTAAATTAATAGTAGGAAAATAATTTCCTATTTTTGTTTCTTCATCAATCTTAATAAGGTCAATTAATTTCTGATAAGAATTAGATTCTTTTACTTTTTTTGAAAATAAATTCAACAAGCTTTTATAAGTTCCATTATAACCATTTTTACTATAATCAAAAGCAATTTCCCAAAAAGCTACAAAGGAATTAGGATTTTTCTTTATATAATTTTCTATTGATTCAAAATTAAAATTATTATTTAATACTTTTCTAAGTTCTAAAAATTCTAAATTACTTTTATTTGAAGATTTTACTGTAAGAGAATTATTATTACTATAAATATTAATAATTTGATTTCCTTCTTCTACAAAAAAAATATTAGACACGAAATATGATACCTCAGTATTAGGTTTAATAATTATTAATGGTGTAGGATTTGAAATGTTCCCGAATATCTTATTTTCATTATTTAACTTTAATATAGATATTTCAGGTATAGGTATTTTTACATATTTACTTTCTTTAAAAGAAATATCAAAAAGACTCTGAAAGTTATTTTTTCCATCAGGAATACTTATTAATATAGAATCATCTTTAAATTTTTCTTCAAAATTTAATTTCAAAGAAAAATTTGTATTTTGACTGTAAACTTTAAAAGTTGAAATGAATAACATAATTGTTATTACAGTAAATCTAATATTCATAAATACTTGCAAATAAATTAAATATATACTATTATTTTTTAACAATCAAATTTAATCAAAACAAAAACCCTACAAAATGTAGGGTTTATTATTTCGGAAATACATTCAGTATCTACAAATATTTTATTTAACAGCTGTAATTTTTCCATTCATAGAACCAAAATGTCCCGGGAAAGAACATAAAAAATCATAAGTTCCTGGCTCTAAAGTAAATTTTATTTGATCATTCTCTTTACCACCTAATAGTTTGGTATGAGCTATAATTTCACTTTGTAAGTCTGTAGGAATATAATCCGTTGCTTTAGCAGAAACTGCATCACTAGCGAATGCAGATGCATCAGAACCTGGTTTTAATAATACAAAATTATGTCCCATTGCTTCTTTAGACATCTCTCCAGAATTCATAAATATCAATGTAACTTCTTCACCTGCTTTTACAGTAAAATCCGTTTTATCGAAACGCATATCATCCCCAGCTTTCAAAACAATATGATTGTTTGTTGCAACAGCTGGTGTAGCTTCAGCTTCGTTACTATCTGTAGCTGTGCTATAATCAATTTCGGGTTGAGTTGAGTCTGCTTTTTTAGATTCTCCACAACTCATAATAAATAGAGCTGTGCAACTAAGTAAAAATAGTTTTTTCATAATCAATCTATATTTTCATAAAGATAATGATTTTGAATCACTCAAAAAATTAGAATGAATAAGAATACCTATGATTTTAGCCAGATATATTTTATTATTAAATTGATAAATTCCTAAGGAATATCAAGGTATTTATGTGTCTGTAAAGAATATCTCCATTTCGGATTTTCTTTTACATAATCTACAATCAAAGGAAGGTTTTTTTCTCGTTTACTCCATTCAGTTTGTAGGAAAAGAGTACAATCTTCACCAACACGTGCAGCTTGTTCTTCAGCAAATTTAAAATCATGATTATTAAAAATAATACATTTCAATTCATTTGCAGCCTCACAAACCTCATCCAATGGTAACATCATTTTTTTAGGAGATAAACATACCCAATCAATTTCTCCACTCAATGGGTAAGCACCAGAAGTTTCTATGTGTATACGAGCACCTTTTTCGTGTAATTTTTTAGTCAAGTAAGTCAAATCCCACATCAAAGGCTCTCCACCAGTAATAATGATGGTTTTTGCTTGCGAAGTAGCAAGCTCAACCAACTCATCAACATTTGTTAAGGGATGCTTTTCAGCATCCCAACTATCTTTTACATCGCACCAATGACAACCTACATCGCAACCACCCAAACGAATAAAATATGATGCAACACCTGTGTACATTCCTTCCCCTTGAATGGTATAGAAATGCTCCATAACAGGTAATAATTTTCCGTTTTCTAGTAAACTTTGCTCTTCTGCAGTTGTAGATGCAATGTGTATCATAATATTTTTATTTTTTTCTTCTATCGTATGCTAATAATGTATTTTTTAACAACATAGCACGTGTCATCGGCCCAACTCCACCAGGAACAGGCGTTATCCAAGATGCTTTTTCTTTCACGTTATCAAAATCTACGTCACCAGCTAGTACAAATCCTCTTGGATTAGATGAATCATCTACACGAGTAATTCCTACATCTATAATAACAGCACCATCTTTTATCATGTCTGCCTTCAAGAAACCAGGAACTCCTAATGCTGTAATCACAATATCAGCTTCTTTTGTAAATTGTTCTAAATTTTCTGTTTTCGAGTGTGTCAATGTAACCGTACTGTTTCCAGGATTACCATTTTTACTCATCAAGATACTCATAGGGCGACCAACAATACGAGAACGTCCTATAACTACCGTATGTTTCCCAACAGTATCTATTTTATATCTTTCCAACATTTCCATAATTCCAAATGGAGTTGCTGGTAAAAAAGTTTCCATTTCCAAGGCCATTTTTCCAAAATTCATTGGGTGAAAACCATCAACATCTTTGTTAGGATCAATTGCGTTAATAACTGCCTCCTGATTGATATGCTTTGGTAATGGCAATTGCACGATGAAACCATCTAATGTATCATCATTATTCCATTTTTCTATTTCTGCAATTAATTCTTCTTGAGAAATAGTATCTGGCAAGCGAAGTTCTGATGATTCATAACCTACGAATTGACAATCTTTTATTTTATTGTCTACATAAGTTTGAGAAGCACCGTTACTTCCTACTAATATCGCACCCAAATGTGGCACTCTTTGTCCTTGATTCTTGTAGCTTTCAACTAACTCTTTAATCTCTTCTTTGATTTCTTTTGCTAGTTTAATACCATTTAAAGTTTGCATTGTTTTTTTGTTCTGTTTGTGCAAAGATACATACAAATTAGAAAAAACGCTACGAGAAGTTATTTTAGAATTTTTCTTTTAATTTTTTACCGTTATTCAACGTCAGTACAAAAGTTTTTCAGTGATTATGTTGTTATGTTTATAAAATTATCAAGTTCTAGTTTCTAATTTCTAGTTTCGTACTCCTAACTTCATAATTCAAAATTCGTACTTCTAAATTTCCTTAAGTTGGGCGTTCCCTTCGGTCGGGCTTTTCGTTACAATCTTTTTCTGAGGAAAAAGGATTTTAACTGCAATCCCTAACGCAATTCGTTATATAAAAGTTTTAAGCTATTTCTAAAAACATAATTCTGAAAATTAATCACCTGAATATATATATTTTGAACTTGCAACATGGATTGCAACGGCATCCTTTTGCGAGCGATTTAGCGAACAAAAGATATAGTGGAAAGCCATATTAGTTGCCAAAAAAATAAAACAAAAAATCCCCGATAAATCGGGGATTGAAATATTATAAATAATTGGTTATTTATATTCCGTCAACAATTGCATTTAATGTAGCAGATGGACGCATTGCAGAAGTTGTTTTAGCAAAATCTGTTTTGTAGTAACCACCAATTTCTTGAGGTTGACCTTGCGCAGCAATTAACTCTTCGTTAATTTTTGCTTCATTTTCTTGCATTGCTTTTGCAACAGGAGCAAATTTAGTAGCTAAATCAGCATCTTTTGTTTGATTTGCTAATGCTTCTGCCCAGTACATTGCTAAGTAGAAATGAGAACCACGGTTATCGATTGTTCCTAATTTACGACCTGGAGATTTATCTGTTGCTAAGAATTTTGCATTAGCTTCGTCTAAAGCATCTGCTAAAGTTTGAGCTTTTGCGTTTCCTTGTGTTTGAGATAAATGCTCTAAAGATGCTTGTAATGCTAAGAATTCTCCTAAAGAATCCCAACGTAAGTATCCTTCTTCGATAAATTGCTCGATATGTTTTGGAGCTGAACCTCCTGCACCAGTTTCGAATAATCCACCTCCGTTCATTAATGGAACGATAGATAACATTTTCGCTGAAGTTCCTAATTCTAAAATTGGGAATAAATCTGTTAAGTAATCACGTAAAACGTTTCCAGAAACAGAAATAGTATCTTTACCTTCTCTTGCACGACTTAATGTTTCTTTCATTGCATCTTTTACATCAAGAATACGAATATCTAATCCTGTTGTATCGTGATCTTGTAAGTATTTTTCTACTTTTTTGATGATTTGTTGATCGTGAGCTCTTCCTTTGTCTAACCAGAAAATTGCAGGAGTATCAGATAATCTAGCTCTGTTTACAGCTAATTTAACCCAATCTTGAATAGGAGCATCTTTAGTTTGACACATTCTGAAGATGTCAGATGCTTCAACTTTTTGCTCTAATAATACATTCCCGTTTGCATCTTCCACTTTGATAGTTCCGTTTGCTGGAGCTTGGAAAGTTTTGTCGTGAGAACCATATTCTTCTGCTTTTTGAGCCATTAAACCAACGTTTGGTACAGAACCCATAGTTGTTGGATCTAATGTTCCGTTTTCTTTCATGTCATTTACAACAGCTTCGTAGAAACCAGCGTAAGAACGATCTGGAATAATAGCTACAGTATCTTCTTCTGCACCATCTTTGTTCCACATTTTTCCTCCGTTTCTTACTAAAGCAGCCATAGAAGCATCAACGATAATGTCTGATGGTACATGGAAGTTCGTAATTCCTTTGTCAGAATTTACCATTGCTACACGTGGTCCTTCTGCTAATGCAGTTTCAATTGCAGCTTTGATTTCTGCTTCTTGAGGTTGACCTGTAATTTTATCTAATAATCCAGCTAAACCGTTATTTGGATTAATATCTAACGATTTGAAAGTATCTGCATATTTAGCAAAAACATCTTTGAAGAAAGTTTCTACAATAGCACCAAACATAATAGGATCAGATATTTTCATCATTGTTGCTTTTAAGTGAGCAGACAATAATACATTTTTATCTTTTGCTTCTTGAATAGCTTCTTTTACAAAAGATTTTAATGAATTTAAATTCATTACAGAAGAATCAATAACTTCTCCAGCTTTTAATGGAGCAGCAGTTTTAAGAACTTTTTCTTCTCCGTTATCTCCGTAAAATTTGATTGTATATTCAGTTGCGTTTTCTAAAGTTGTAGAAGTTTCAGTACCGTAGAAATCTCCACTTGTCATGTAAGCAACTTCAGTTTTACTGTCTTTTGCCCAAGCACCCATTTTGTGAGGATTAGCTTTTGCATAATTTTTAACAGCTTTTGGAGCACGACGATCCGAATTTCCTTCACGTAATACTGGGTTTACTGCAGAACCTAAAACTTTTCCGTAACGAGCTTTAATTTCTTTTTCTTCCTCTGTTTTTGGTTCAGATGGATAGTTTGGTACAGCAAAACCTTTTGCTTGTAATTCAGCAATTGCAGCATCTAACTGAGGAGCAGAAGCTGAAATATTTGGTAATTTTATAATATTAGCTTCTGGAGTAGATGCTAATGTCCCTAATTCTGCTAAAGCATCAGGAATTCTTTGATCTTCTTTTAAAAATTCAGGAAAGTTTGCTAAAATACGTCCAGCTAAAGAAATATCTGGAACTTCAATTGTAATATCAGCTGTTTTAGTGAATCCTTGTACAATTGGCAAAAAAGAATGTGTTGCCAACATCGGAGCTTCATCCGTAAGTGTGTAATGAATTTTTGACATTATGCTTTAAATTTTTTTGAGATTATTCATCATGAATAACCAATTAAAAATAAATTTTTCATTTATCATTTGCAGTAACTACAAACTTTACAAATATATAAAATTTGATAGACTTTAACACTGACACAAGTACATCATTTGCATTAATTTTACCAATATGTATTTACAAATTTTGATAAAAATACAAGTTGATAATATTTTAAAATAAAATTGTTCAAATCGATAATTTATTGATTTGATAATTTCTAAATTGATTTAAATCTTGATTAAAAAAAATATGTTGAAGTTATTTAAAATCAAAAAAAAATAAACTTTCTTATTTTAGCAAAAAAAATTTGAAACAAAATTTGACAACCATCGTTTTTTATAATGTAGAAAATTTTTACTCAAAATATTCTGAAGATTCGTTTCTACCTAGCAATTTTAATAAATGGAAAGAAAGTAGATACGATAAAAAAGTAAACCAAATCGCTTTTTGTTTATCAAAAATTGGAAAAACTGAAACTGATGAGCTTCCTTCCGTGATTGGATTAGCAGAAATTGAAAATAATGATGTTTTAGAAGATTTAGTGAATAATGATTATTTGAAACATGGAAAGTATAAAACACTTATTTACGAATCTTTAGATGAACGCAAGATCAATGTAGGGTTAATTTATCGTGAAGAACATTTTAAAGTTGAAGAAAGTGAACCAATTCGATTTGTTTTTAAAGATCAAAATGATATAAAAACTTATACTAGAGATGTATTATATGTAAAAGGAAAGTTATTTAATCAACAGATACATTTTTTTATCCTACACTTACCTTCAAAAATTGATAAAGAAATCAACCAATTTAAAAGACAATCAATCTTAAATTCTCTGAGAAAAAGAATTAATAATATACTAACCGAAAATTTTTCTGAAAAAATTATCATTATGGGAGATTTTAATGATTCCCCTACAACAGATGATATAATTCAAGAATTAAACACAAGATCTAAACAAGAAGAGGTAAACAGAAAAGAATTGTATAACCCTATGGTATATATACAGTCATATAAAAGAGGTTCTTTGGTTTTTAAAAAACAATGGATGTTATTCGATCAACAACTTTTTTCAAATGATTTTTTAAAACAAAATTCAACGTTAAAATATATAAAAACAGAAATTTTTGATGCTAGCTTTTTGAAGAATAGTAACGGAAAATCAAATGGTTTACCATATAGAACATATGTTGGTAGAAAATATTTCGGTGGATATAGTGATCATTTTCCCATTTATACCATTTTAAAATATTAAATTTGTACTCGGTATAATTTATTAGAAAAGTGAGATCTCAGGAAAATGGTCCAATAAAAATTGATGGAATTGACAAGATGATTCTTAATGCCTTTATGGAAAATGCAAATATTCCTGTATCTCAATTAGCAAGAGATTTAGGAATTTCCAACACTGCAGTTCATCAACGTATTAAGAAACTAGAAACTTCTGGTGTAATCAATTCTACGAAGGTTATTGTTAATCCTAATGTTTTAGGATATTCTACAATGTCTTTTGTTGGTGTTTTCATGAACAAACCATCATCTTATAAATTAGTTCTAAATTCTTTAGAGGAAATCCCTGAAGTTATAGAAGCTCATTTCACAACTGGGAATTATGGTATTTTCTTAAAAATATTATGTAGAGATAATTTACATTTAATGAATGTTTTAAATCAAAAAATTCAACAAATTGAAGGAGTCACTCGAACAGAAACAATAATATCTTTAGAGCAACCGATAGTTAGACAAATAAAACTTTAATATACAAATGAATATTAATAAATATTTAGATTCAACGTATCTTAAAACACCTGAACAAGCAGGTATTTCAAATTCAGATACATTAGATTTGGTACACGAGCTAGCTCAAGAGGCTATTGATAATAGTATCTATGCTGTAATGATTCGTCCAGATTATGTGCGATCTGTACGCGAATTATTAAATACAAAGAAATCAGATGTAATTTTAGGTACTGTTATAGGGTTTCCTGAAGGTTCTTTTGATTTAAATGAAAAATTAAGAGAAGCTCAGAGAGCAATTGCAGATGGAGCAGACGAATTAGATTTTGTAATCAATTACGAAGCTTTCAAAAAAGGAAATATAGAAACTGTTAAAGAAGAAGTAGAGACTGCAACATCTATTGTTTTACGTGAAGGTAAAATAATTAAATGGATTATTGAAACTGCAGCTTTAACAGACCAACAAATTATTCAAATTACACAATTAATAAGAGATATTGTTTTGGATAAAATAGGGGAAGAAAATGCTGCCAAAGTATTTGTTAAATCTTCTACAGGTTTTTATATCACTCCGAATGGAGAACCAAATGGAGCCAATGAGCATGTTATCAAATTAATGCTAGACAATGCAGGTCCACTACCAGTAAAAGCTTCTGGTGGTGTAAAATCAAAAGAAGAAGCTGAAAAAATGATATCTTTAGGAGTTCATAGAATTGGAACTTCTTCTGCTTTAGCCATTATAAAAGGTAAAACAACAAAAGAAGGTTATTAATATAATTCTACTTTAAAATTTATAAAAGATGTATATTATGAAATACTTATTTCGAATGTACATCTTTTTTTATTCTCTTAATATAAACAGATGGTGATTCATTCATAATCTGTGTAAATATAGTTGTAAACGTACTATGAGAAGAATAACCACAATCACTTGCTAAGTAAGTAATTTTTGTTTTAATGTAATTAGGTTCATTCAATAATCTATTCGTAATATAACTAATTCTCAATTCATTTAAATAAGAATTAAACTGTTTATTTCTATGAATTTTTATTATTTCAGATAGATATTTTGTGTTAGTATTAAATTGTTTAGAAAGAGAGTTTAGATTGACATCCTTTTTTATAAAACCTTTGTTTTTTTCAAAAAAATCTAATTTTCTTAAAATTTCTTTTTCAGTTTTAGATGAAATATTAATTGTCGGATAAACTTCCTCTTGAGGAACAGTTTCATTAAGAAGTTTTTTAGGCTCTTCAATATTTTTTTTATCAACAGGAAGTACCTTATTTTCTTCTTTAATTATTTTTACATCATCTAACGCATCTAATTCTTCATTATTTATAACTATTAAATTAGTTTTCTTTTTTTTTAAAAAAATATAAAAAACTATACTTAAAACAATTATTAATAAAATTATTCCAATTACGATACTAATTGTACTTTCCATCTTCATTTTTTAGAATCAAACAATTTTGAAACTAAGATAGTACAGATATTACAAATAAAAAAAAGACAATCAAACTAATGATTGTCTTTTTTTGCTCCTCCTCTTGGGCTCGAACCAAGGACCCTCTGATTAACAGTCAGA
>NZ_DAMCLZ010000011.1:0-119614 GCF_032109125.1 Chishuiella sp. | reverse complement strand
AGCTCAAATTTCTAAAATAGAAAGTAAAATTGAATATCTTACTCAAAAAACAAATCTTGAATTAAGTAAAAATTTTATTACTCCATTCGACAGAGAGGATATTTATCAATTAGTAAAATCTATTGATTATGTTGCAGACAATTTAAATGGAGCTGCCAATAGAATCAATATTTATCAAGTTGAAAAAATTACTAAATCAATACGCAAAATTAGTGCTGTAAATTTAGAAGCTTGTCAATTAATTGGTGAAGGTGTTGAACAGTTAAAAGATTTAACGAATGTTAATCGAATTTATGAAATATGCGAACGCATCAATAAATTAGAAAATAAATCTGATCGTATTTTTGATAAAGCAGTTCAAGAGATTTTCGAAAATGAAACAGACGCAAAAAATATTATCAAATACAAAGAAGTACTTTCTTCTTTAGAATCTGCAACAGACAAATGTAAAAGCGTAGCAAATGTCTTAGAGGCTGTTGCCGTAAAACATTCATAAAATGGAATTAACTATATTATTTGTAATTATAGGATTAGCCATTTTATTTGATTTTTTAAATGGCTTTCATGACGCAGCAAATTCTATTGCAACTGTAGTTACAACAAAAGTACTTACACCTATACAAGCTGTAATTTGGGCCGCATTTTTCAATTTTGTAGCTTTCTTTATTGCAAAATATATTATTGGAGAATTTGGAGTTGCAGATACAATTGCAAAAATAATCAAAGAAGATGTTGTTGTTGCATTTGGATCTAATCCTTCTATTGTTGTAATGGCAGCTCTATCAGCAGCTATAACTTGGAATATTTTAACTTGGAAACTAGGAATTCCTTCTTCATCTTCACACACATTAATAGGTGGACTTGCAGGTGGTGCTTTGGCTGCTACAGGTTATAATTTCTCAGCAATAAATGGATCTATTATCCTAACAATTATAATATTCATTTTAGTTGCTCCTATTATTGGTTTAATTGCAGGTAATGTTATTTACATTATTACATTAAATCTTTGTAGAAAAGCAAAACCTCATAAAGCAGATAAATGGTTCAAAAGATTACAACTTGTTTCATCTGCAATGCTTAGTGTTGGACATGGATTAAATGATTCCCAAAAAGTAATGGGTGTTATCACATTTGCCTTACTTGCAAACCAAGAAGCTATTAGTAAAGCTAATATGGATGGATGGTTTATGAATGATGTTTTTAATTGGAAAAGTTGGTTTATAACGTCAAGTAGTACAGATATTCATGATTGGGTTCCTATCATGTGTTTTTCTGCTATTGCAATTGGTACATTAGGAGGAGGAATGAAAATCTTAAAAACAATGGGTAATAAAATTACTAAAATTACACCTATCGAAGGTTTCACAGCTCAAACTGCTTCAGCAATAACTTTATTTTTTACAGAACACATTAAAATGCCTGTTTCTACTACACACGTTATTACAGGTTCTATTATTGGTGTTGGAATGGTAAAACGTATTTCTGCCGTTCGTTGGGGAGTTACAATCAGTTTACTTTGGGCTTGGATCTTAACTATTCCTGTTTCAGCTTTAATTGCAACTGGATTTTATTACTTTTTTAATTTATTTTTCAACTAAAGAAGCAAATATATCATACAAAAAAAGACCTCTAAATAGAGGTCTTTTTTTGTATGATATAATATAAATTATTAACTAAAATCGTTTTTAAGTTGATCAACTTTATCTAATAACTGTTTTTGAATTTCTTTATATTCTCCTACATTTTGAATTGGAGCATTTACTGAGAAATAGTATTTAATTTTAGGTTCTGTTCCAGAAGGACGACAAGCAACCTTACTTCCATCTTCAGTATAGAAAATTAACACATTTGATTTTGGAACATCAATCGTTATTTCTTCTCCAGTTACTAAATCTTTATCAATTGAAGATTGAAAATCTTTTACACGAATAACTTTAGAACCTGCCAACTCTTTTGGAGCATTCGTTCTAAAATCAACCATCATTTGAGCGATTAATTCTGCACCTTCTTTTCCTGGTTTTACAATATTTATTAAATCTTCTTGATAAGCTTTTCCTATCTCAACAAAAATTTCAACTAATTTATTATATAATGAACTACCTTTCGCTTTTTGTACAGCAGCAATTTCAGAAACTAACAAAGCTGTAGTTACAGAATCTTTATCACGAATAAAATCACCTACCATAAATCCAAAAGACTCTTCTCCTCCCCCAACGAAAGTTTCTTTACCTTCGAAACGACGAATCATATCAGCAATCCATTTAAATCCTGTTAAACCAACTTTACAATCTACACCAAATTTTGCTGCGATGTCATAAAATATATCAGAAGTAACGATTGTAGAACCTATAAATTCTTTTCCTAATAATTTACCAGCTTCTTGCCACTTTTCTAATAAATAATAAGCCAAAACAGTATTCATTTGGTTACCATTTAATAAAACTATCTCACCTTCATTATTACGAGTCGCAACACCTACACGATCAGCATCTGGATCAGTTCCAATAACAACATCAGCATCAATTTTGTTTGCTAAATCAACAGCCATTGTTAAAGCTTCTGGCTCTTCTGGATTTGGAGATTTAACCGTTGGGAAATCTCCACTTGGAATTGCTTGTTCTGGAACTTGATGAACTTGTGTGAAACCAGCTTTTTCAAATGCTTTTGGAGTAATAACTACAGAAGTTCCATGAATTGATGTAAAAACAATTTTTATATCATTTTTCCCTTCAGAAGTAAAACTACCGTTTTTAACAGAAGCTTCAATAAAAGCTTCATCAACTTCTTTACCTATAATCGTAATTAACTCATCATTTCCTTGAAATTTGATATCGTCAACTTTTGTATTATTTACTTCATTAATTATTTCTCCATCTTGTGGCGGAACAATTTGTGCTCCATCATTCCAATACACTTTATAACCATTGTACATTGGTGGATTATGAGAAGCTGTTAATACAATACCTGCATCACAACCTAAATGACGAACTGCAAAAGATAATTCTGGTGTTGGACGAAAAGATTCGAACAAATAAACTTTTATTCCATTTGCAGTTAAAACATCAGCAACTAATTTTGCAAAAACATCCGAATTGTGACGGACATCAAATGCAATTGCTACTGATTTTTCTTTACTCGGATATGTTTTATTAATATAATTTGCTAAACCTTGCGTTGCTGCACCTAATGTATATTTGTTAAGACGATTTGTACCAACTCCCATTATTCCACGCATTCCTCCTGTACCAAACTCTAAGTTTTTGTAAAAAGAATCGTCTAATTCTGTAGGATTATTATCAATTAAATCTTGTACAGCATTTCTTGTTTCTACATCATAAGAATCAGAAAGCCATAATTTCGCATTTTCTAAACTTGAACTCATTCTTGTTTTTATTTTTTAAGCACTTGTGCTTGATCAGTTATTTTTAATTCTTTATTGGGATCACCAATAAAACTTACAATTGTATTGTTTTTTGCAGAGCCAGAAAGTATTTGTCTTGCATTAATATCAATCAAAGCATTATCTTCAGCTAAGAAATCAACTTCATTAACTTCAAATTTAAATAAATTTAACTTGGCTTGATTTTCTGCTTTAATTTTCATTTTATCTGCAGTTCCTTCCAATAATATAGATGAATGATCCTCTGATCTTAAATCCAATTTATCTGTAATTAAATAAGTTTGTGATATTTTTGATTGATCTTTCGCTATAATTTCTAATTCATCAACATTCAATGCACCTGATGTTGTTACAGAAGTTTTTTTATCTACAATAAATTTCTTAAAATCTCGTGTAACATACACATAAACATCATAAGAACTGAAGTCTTTTACATCCTTCTTTTCTTTGATTGATAACGAATTCTTATTTGTAGTAATATCCAAATTATCAATTAAATTTTGATGAGAATCTATTCTAAGATTTATAGTATTACTTGGAACTAAAATAACATTACAATTACATGATATGGTTAAATTATCAATTTTATCTACTTTATATTCTTTTTGCGCAGTTGCAATTCCTTCTCCATTAATAGACGAATTACATGATAAAATTAAAATACAAAATAAGCAAAGTAATATTATTTTTTTCAAAATTCATTAATTTAAATTAAGCTCTTTTTGAACTAAATATAATTGTTTTTCACGATTATTACGAACAATTAATTCACCTAAAAATCCAGCTAAAAATAATTGAGTTCCTAATATCATAAAAACTAAAGATATATAAAAATATGGATTATCTGTAATTAACTTAGCAGGAGAATGTGAAATATAAACTTTAAATAACTTCTCTATTCCAATGTAAAAAGAAGACATAAAACCTAAGATAAACATTAAAGTTCCTAATAAACCAAAAATATGCATTGGTTTGTTTCCAAAACGAGAAGCAAAGAATAATGTAATTAAATCTAAAAACCCATTTACAAAACGATTTGCTCCAAACTTAGAAACACCATATTTTCTTGCCTGATGTTTTACTTTTTTCTCTATGATACGAGAATACCCTGCATTTTTTGCTAAAACTGGTATATAACGATGCATATCGCCATATAATTCTATATTCTGTGTAACTTCATATCTATATGCTTTTAGTCCACAATTAAAATCATGAAGTTTAACACCAGAAGTTTTTCTTGCTACACCATTAAATAATTTTGATGGTAAGTTTTTTGTCAATTTATTATCTTGACGATTTTCTTTCCAACCAGATACAATATCTGCTTTTTGATTTTTAAGCATATGATATAATGATGGTATTTCTTCTGGAAAGTCCTGTAAATCAGCATCCATTGTTATCACCACATCACCTTTCACTTCTTTAAAAGCTGCACTTAAAGCTGGAGATTTACCATAGTTTTTTCTGAATTTAATTCCTTTTACTTCAGGATTAAAATTCCCTATGTATTCTATAATTTGCCATGACTCATCTGTACTTCCGTCATCAACAAAAATAACTTCGAATGAAAAATCATTCTGTTCGCAAACCTTTTTTATTCTATAAAATAATTCTTCTAAAGAATCTTGCTCATTTAATAGAGGGACAACAACTGATATATCCATATGTTAAAAAACACGTTTTTTTAAAAATTGAGAAAATAAAGCTGAGATAGCTATATAAAAAGATAAAAACATAGAAAACAATCCAAAAAAGTTTTTAATTGTAAATAAATTTAAATTTTTATATCCATCAGAATTTCTGTATAATTCTATATCCTTTGCAATTTTAGGATCAGCCATATTATCTGTAAAAGTATCTAAAAGACCTTGCTTTAAGCTATCTTGTGCCCACTCTCCTGCTGTATTGAAAAATAGAAAAATAACAATAAGACTCATAGCACCAGCAAAGAAAATAGTATAAAAACCTACTTTAAATCCTTCTTTAAAACTCATTAAGTCTTCTCTAGTTTGATAATTAATTGCTTTCTTTTTTGACAAATTAAATATCATGAAAAAACAATATATTGCATACACAGGTAAAAGTATGAAACAACATATCATAAAACTATACGTATAATAATCTTTTACTGATACATTACCATTCGTAGAAAAATAAAAATATAAACCGAAAAACAGCACTAATGTAATCGCTGTTAATATCAAAGAATTTTTGAAAATCTTATTAAAACTTATCATTTGACAAAGATATATATATCTTATAATTCTTTGTGGAATATTTTTATGTTTTAAAACAATGAAATAAAAAAATATTTAAAAAAAAAAGCAATAACGATTGCAGTGGAAATCCTTTTTTGATTGGATGCATTTCGACATTAGCTAAACAACCAATCAAAAAAAGATTGAGAAAGATAAAGCGCGGTCCGTAGGAATTGCCAAAAAAAATAAAAAAAATACTCGCTTATAATCTACTCATTTCTAAATAATAGAATCAAAACACAAGATTTTTAGAGAAAAAACTTTCTATAAACACTTTTATTTTATAAAAAATATTTTACCTTTGCATCAGGCAAGTCCTACACAACCAGCTCCTGTTGAACCCTCCAGGACGGGAACGTAGCAAAGGTATACGGTCGTAGCGGTGTGATGTAGGTCGCTTGCCTTTTTTTATTCTCTAAATTTAAGTATCTTTTTTTTACCCCATTATTTATTCGTAAATTTGCAACCATTGATTTAAAGATTCAATGGAAACAAACAAAGCACCAAAGTACATTTTCGTTACCGGAGGAGTAACATCGTCGTTAGGAAAAGGAATTGTAGCATCTTCTTTAGGAATGCTACTAGAAGCAAGAGGATATAGAGTAACTATACAAAAGTTAGACCCATATATCAATGTCGACCCAGGAACACTTAATCCCTACGAGCATGGTGAATGTTACGTAACGGAAGATGGTGCTGAGACTGATTTAGATTTAGGGCACTACGAGCGTTTTTTAAATAGACCAACTTCTCGTGCCAATTCGGTTACTACAGGAAGAATTTATCAGTCTGTTATTGAAAAAGAACGTCGTGGAGACTATTTAGGGAAAACTGTTCAGGTTGTTCCTCATATCACAAATGAAATTAAACGTCGTATAAAGTTACTAGGTAATACTGGTGATTATGATATTATTATTACAGAAATTGGTGGTACAGTAGGTGATATAGAATCTTTACCATATATAGAAACTATTCGCCAATTAACATGGGAATTAGGAGAACATAATTCTTTAGTCATCCATTTAACATTAGTACCTTACTTAGCTGCATCAGGTGAGTTGAAAACAAAACCTACACAGCATTCTGTTCGTACATTAATGGAAAGCGGTATTCAAGCAAACGTTTTAGTTACACGTACAGAACATCATCTACCAAAAGATGTAAAAAATAAATTAGCATTATTCTGTAATGTTAGAAAAGAAAATGTAATAGAATGTATGGATGCTAGTACTATTTACGAAGTTCCATTTTTATTACATGAACAAAATTTTGATGAAGTTGTTTTAAAAGGCTTAGATTTGCCAACTGATCAGGAACCAAATTTCGCTGTTTGGAAAAAATTCTTAGAAAATCATAAGAATCCAAAAAATGAAATTGAAATTGCTTTAGTAGGAAAATATGTATCGTTACATGATTCATACAAGTCTATAACAGAAGCTTTTACTCATGCTTCTGCAACTTGCGAAACGAATGTAAAAGTACGTTGGGTATATTCTGGAGATATAACAGAAGATAATGTTGCTGAACAATTGAAAGGAGTTTCAGGAATTTTAATCGCTCCTGGTTTTGGAGATAGAGGAATATTAGGAAAAATAATTGCTGCTAATTTCGCAAGAAGAAACAATATACCTACACTAGGAATTTGTTTAGGAATGCAAATAATGGCAATAGAGTTTGCAAGAAATGTTTTAGGATATGAAAAAGCAGATTCTGCAGAAATAGATGTAACAACTCCACATCCTGTAATTAGCTTAATGGAAGACCAAAAAGATATTACAGATAAAGGAGGAACTATGCGTTTAGGAAATTGGAAATGTACATTGACTGAAAATACAAAAATCAATAAAATTTACAATTCTACAGAAATTTTAGAACGTCATAGACATAGATATGAATTTAATAATGATTATTATACAGAATTTGTAGACAATGGATTTTTACCTGTTGGTAAAAACCCAGAAACAGAATTAGTAGAAATTTTAGAACATAAAACACACCCATATTATGTAGGTGTGCAATTCCATCCGGAATATAAGAGTACAGTTGCTTCGCCACATCCTTTATTTATAAGTTTTATCGAGGCAGCTTTATTGAATAAACAAAATGATTTAGTGCATGCAACAAGAGAAAAAATTTGATTTTAACCAGACAATTGGCTTTATTTTAATTGCAATTCTTTTTGGCGTATTCTATTATCTTAATAAGCCTTCCGAAGAACAAGTCGAAAAGCAAAAGAAAGAATTAGTACAAAAGCAAGAGCAAGCTAAAAAGCAAGAACAATTAAACAAAACAGCTTCACAAAAACTTTTTGAAGAGGTAGATACTACTCAAGCAAAAGATGTAGAAGTTAGTAATGATAAAATTAAGGTGAAATTTTCACCTAAAGGAGCTCAGATTTCTGATGTTCAAATTATCGGTTACGATGCTTACAATGTTAAAAAAGATGGACACAAAGACCCTTTACATTTAATACAAGAAGGTTCTAATACATTTAATTTATCATTTAAATCTAAACAAGGAGCTGTAATAAATGTTTCTGACTTAATTTTTGTACCTCAAGTACAAAAAAATGCTAACAATACTATTGTTACATTTACTGCTAACGCATTAAATAGTCAGATACAATATATATACACTATTGGAGATTCTTATGGAATTGATTTTGAAGTTAAAACACAAGGTTTATCAAATATTACATCTGATAACAAAGTAGATTTAGCTTGGAATATGAATGGTTTCAGTACTGAGAAAGGAAAAGATCAAGAAAAATACTGGTCACATACTTATTTCCAATTTAAAGGAAATAAAGATATCGAATACGAATTATTTGGTGCTGACGAATGGAAAGAAGAAGATGCAATTTCTTGGGTAGCTAACAAACAACAGTTTTTTGCTACAGTACTTTCTAACGAAGAAGGATTTAAAGATACTAATGGAGGGTCTGTAAATTCAGATAAACAAGATTTAGTACACAGTAAATACTATCATTTAAATTCGAAAATAGACCTTAAAAATAGTGAGATTAATACAAAATTCACATGGGATTTTATTCCATTGGATTACAAAATGTTGAAAAACTATAATGATAAAGGTTTTCAGAACTTAATTGACTTTGGATGGGGATTATTTGGTTGGTTAAACAAATACTTTTTCCTAAACGTATTCAAGTGGTTAGCTTCTGTAGGTATAACTTATGGCTGGGTTATTTTCTTAATGACAATTGTTGTTAAGTTAATCTTATCTCCTATAATGTATAAACAAAACCGTCAATCTGCATTAATGAAAGTAATTCGTCCTGAATTAAATGAAATTAATGAAAAATATAAGGATTCTAAAGATGCGATGAAAAAGCAACAAGAAACTATGGCTATTTATCGTAATGCAGGGATTAATCCATTAGCAGGATGTTTACCAGCATTATTACAAATACCTATTTTCTATGCATTATTCCGTTTCTTCCCTAATTTAATTGATTTAAGAGGAGTTCCATTTTGGTTTGTTGATGATTTAACTGCTTTTGATGATTTAATTAAATTACCTGAATGGGTACCATTTTTAAATGGTCACTTAAGTATATTTGCTCTTTTATATATTGTTGCAATGATGATATACTTTAAAGTTTCAGGTTCTATGGATAATTTCCAAATGCCACAACAAGAAGGAATGCCAAATATGCAATTCATGAAATACATGATGTACATAATGCCTCTTTTCTTCTTCGTATTCCTTAATAACTATGCGTCAGGTTTATCATGGTATTACTTAGTTTCTAATACAATTAATATATTTATTGTTCTATACATCAAAAAATATATGATTAATGAAGCTAAAATTCATGAAATAATTAAAGCCAATAAAGCAAAACCCAAAAAACAAGGTAAATTTGCTTCTCGCATGCAAGACATGATGAAACAAGCACAAGAAATGCAAGAGCAACAAAAAGGTAAGAAAAAATAAACTCTTATTTATAAATATAAAAAGGTCGTTAATTAAATTAACGACCTTTTTTTTATCTCTTTTAATTTGCTATAAAATATTTTTTAGTGTATAAAATACACTTTTATTTGTTGATTTCATTTTTATCAATTATAATTGTTATACAAACAATCACAAAAATGGAAAAACAATACGAAATTAAAGATTTAACAGCTAATCCTGGGCCATTAGGATTATATGGTTTTGCTATGACTACTATACTTCTAAATATTCATAATGCAGGATTTTTCCCTGTAAACAGTATGATTATGGGTATGGGAGTATTTTTTGGTGGTGGAGCACAATTTATTGCTGGAGCATTAGAATGGAAAAAAGGTAATAATTTTGCGAGTATTGCATTTATGTCGTACGGAGCATTTTGGTTAACCTTAGTTTTTACATGGATAGCTCCTCTTTTTGGTGTAGATAAGCCTGATGAAAATGCAATGGGATCCTATTTATCAATTTGGGGTTTATTCACATTTGTAAATTTCATACAGACACTGAGAGGTAATCTTACAGGAAAATTACTTTTTGGTTCACTTACATTATTATTTTTCTTATTGGCAGCAGGAAATTTCACAGGAAATAATAGAATAATTTCATTTGCTGGATGGGTTGGAATTATTTGTGGATTTATTGCATTTTACGAAGCATCAGCAATAATGATTAATAATAAATACGAAAAAGAAATCTTACCTCTATAAAAAAATTTGCCAATCACTATAGTACATGCTATCCTCTTCAATCTTTGCTAGCAACTTAGCCTCATAAAATTGCTAGCAAAGGATTTACATTGCTATCGCTATTGCAATTTTTGTTTATCAACAGAAGATATCACAATTTTATTCCATAAGTATAATAATGATAATGATACAAAAAATGATAAAATACAATGTAAAGGACTCATAAATAAATAATCATGTATTCCTAACAAAACTGGAACATAAGCTCCAGTAAAAGCTCCAACAATACCTACTATAGCAGTAGTTACAAGACCACCAAAATATTCTTCAATAAATAATGCTCTAGCTATACCTGTACAAAGTAAACCTATGATTATATAAACCATAACATTCCAAGAGCTAGTAATCCCTAATATTATAAACGCTACACCAATCATAAAATTATTTTTTTATTAATTATTAAATCTTTACTATTAATTCACCATAAAAAGTTAAGAATAATTTTTGTATTTCGTAGATTTGTAAGACTATAAAAATTAAAAATATGTCTCTAATAAAATCTATTTCAGGTTTCCGAGGAACAATCGGTGGAAATCCAGGAGATAATTTAACACCAATAGATGCTGTAAAATTTGCAGCTGCCTATGGTACATGGCTTAAAACACAAACAAATCAATCAGAATATAAAGTAATCATTGGTAGAGATGCTCGCATTTCTGGACAAATGATTTCTCAACTTGTATGCTCTACATTACAAGGACTTGGAATAAACGTAATAGATTTAGGATTATCTACGACTCCAACTGTAGAAGTTATGGTAACTCATCTAAAAGCTGATGGAGGTATTATATTAACAGCTTCTCATAATCCAAAAGAATGGAACGCCCTTAAATTATTAAATGCAAAAGGAGAATTTGTTTCTGCAGAAGACGGAGCTCAAATTCTTGAATATGTAGATAAAGATGATTACACTTTTGCAGAAGTTGATAATTTAGGAACTTATGAAACATTTGATGACGCAATAGATTTACATATTGAAAAAATATTAGCATTACCATTAGTTAACGCTAATGCAATACAAAATATGAATTTTAAAGTTGCTATAGATGCTGTAAATTCAACAGGTGGTATTGCTATTCCAAAATTATTACAACGCCTTGGTGTTATACATTACGGAATATACTGTGAACCTAACGGTCATTTTCCTCATAATCCTGAACCTTTAAAAGAACATTTAGGAGATATTTGTAAAAAAGTTATTGATGAACAAGCTGACTTTGGAATCGTTGTAGATCCTGATGTAGACCGTTTAGCATTAATTGACGAAAAAGGTGAAATGTTTGGTGAAGAATATACTTTAGTTGCTATTGCAGACTATATTTTATCTAAAACTCCTTCTGCTACTGTATCAAACTTATCTTCATCTCGTGCTTTACGTGATGTAACAGAAAAATATGGACAAACTTATTCCCCATCAGCTGTTGGAGAAGTTAATGTTGTTACAGAAATGAAAAGATTAGATGCAAAAATTGGTGGCGAAGGAAATGGTGGTATTATCTATCCTGAATTACATTATGGTAGAGATTCTTTAGTTGGTATTGCTTTATTTTTAACTTATTTAGCGGAAAAAAAATACTTAGTTTCTGAATTAAGAGCTTCTTATCCGGCTTACTTTATGGCAAAAAAGAAAATTGAATTAACTCCAGATATTGATGTAGATAATTTATTAGTGAAAATACAAGAACTATATAAAAATAAACAAATAAATACTGTTGATGGCGTGAAAATAGATTTTGAATCGGAGTGGGTACATTTACGTAAATCTAATACAGAGCCTATAATTCGTATTTATACTGAAAGTACATCTGAAGAAAAAGCAAATGAATTAGCTGATAAAATGATTGAAAGTATAAAAAGTGTTTTATAAACAATACTAATTCATGTATTTAACAAATAAGCAAAAACTATAACAATTTTGATATAGTCTTTGCTTATTTTATTTTGTAATTTAGTAATATATATGGACGAAGATTTTTTTAATAATGAATTAATAGAAAATTTTGAGCAAATGCTTGATAATCGTGAATATAGATATTACGATTCTGAAGATTTGGTTGAAATTATTGAATTTTATATAGAAGTAAACGATAGTGAATATGCTAAACGTGCACTAGAATATGCAGAAAAATTACATCCAGACAATTTAGACATTAAGATTAAAAGAATTGATTATCTTTTATTTAATAACAAATTAAAAGAAGCATCTTTAATTATACAAGAATTAAAAGAAATTGCTTCAAAAGAAATAGATTACCTATTAGTAGAAGCTCGCTTTTGGGGAATGAAGAATATACCTAAAAAAGCTATCAGACTTTATGAAGAAGCTCTTAAAATAGATGATGAAGAAACTGATTTTATTTGTAACTGTATAGGTAATGAATATCTAAATATGGATGAAGTTCATTCTGCATTAATTGCATTTAAAAAAGCTTTAAAATTTAACCCTGAAAATGATTATTCTTTTTACTCTATTGTACAATGTTATGAAGAAATAAATGATGAAAGAGATTGTATAGAATTTTTAAAAGATCATATAGAAGATAATCCATATTCAGAAGCTGCTTGGTTACAATTAGGTTTACTGTATAATCATCAAAAAGAATATAATGAAGCTATAAATTCTTTTGATTATGTAATTGCCATTAATCCTAATAGTATTTCTGCTCATACACATAAAGCAAATTCTTTAGATGCATTAGGAGAATTTAGTAATGCAATAACAACATTAGAAGAAACTTTAGAATATGATACATCTCCAGCTACAACATATTTAAAAATTGGAGAATTATATGAAAAATTAGATAAACCTCAAAAAGCATTAAAAGCTTATCATATTTGTATAAAAGAAGATCCTCAACTTGATAAAGCATGGGCAAATATAGCTTCTTTATATGATAAACTTACAAATTTTGAAGAAGCTGAATACTATATAAATAGAGCAATCGAATTAGATGATAAAAATGTTAATTACTATAAAAATTCTATTTATTATCTTTTAAAGCAAATGAAGTTTGAAGAGGCTGTAAATAAATTAGAAAAATTAATAGAGTTAGATCCATTAGTATTCAATTCATGGTATGCTTATATAGAAACATTAACAGCTATCGGTGAATACGAACAGGCTATTGCTATTATAATTAGTGGCGCATTAAAAAACTTTAACAGAGCAGAACTATTTTATCAATTAAGTAATGCTTATTACGAAACTAATCAAGATCAATTAGGAGATGAAGCTTTGACAAATGCACTATTATTGGATCGATCAATAAAAGATGATATGCTTGATTCTTATCCTATACTTCAAGAAAAAATAATTAATCTTAACCAAAGACCATTATAAATGGTCTTTTTTTTTACAGTTATTTCACTATTATATAACAAAATATTAGCGCAAAAAATACTACCTTTATTTACCAATTTAAATATATGAATTTAGTAGCTCATCAATTATTATCTTTTAATGATAAAGATTTACAAATAGGAAACCTACTTGGAGATTATATAAAAGGAAATAAATATTTAATGTTTCCTGATAAAATAAAAATTGGAATTTTATTACATCGTGAAATTGATTCGTTCACTGATTCTCATGAAATTGTAAAAAAAAGCGCTAGTTATTTTCATTCATCTCAACATAAATTTTCTCCAATAATTATTGATGTTATTTATGATTACTTTTTAATCAAAAATTGGCATTTATTTTCTAAAATTCCTTTCGATATTTTTAAAGAAAATTGCTATCAGCTCTTTCAGAATAGGTATAATAATTTACCTGAAAAATTACAAACTAAAATATCATACTTAATAAAGTATGATTGGTATAATAATTATAAAACGATTGACGGAGTTCAAAAAACTTTAAAAGGAATAGGAAAACAATCAAAATTTGACAATAATTTGGATAATATTATTCCAGAATTTAAAATAAATTTTAATGATCTAGAAAATGATTTTCTTATATTTTATCCAAAACTTATTAAACATTGTAAAACATTTCTGTGTTCCTATTCGGATATTAAAATTTCATTTTAGATTACGGATAAAAATTATTAGTTTAGGCCTATAAATAAATAGTAAACCTAGATGGATTTAGCTTTTAATAAAAGAGAAGATCACAATAAACTTTTACTTTCTAAATTAGAAATAAAACTAAAAAAAGTATATTTAGGAGGTGGCCAAAAAAGAATTGACGCTTTACATGAAAAAGGAAAACTAAGTGCTCGTGAGCGTATTGATTATCTTTTAGATACTGATAAAGAATGTATCGAAATTGGTGCTTTTGCTGGAGATGGAATGTATGAAGATCAAGGTGGATGTCCATCTGGAGGTGTAATTGTAAAAATAGGTTTTATATCTGGCAAGCAATGTATTGTTGTAGCAAATGATGCAACTGTAAAAGCTGGAGCATGGTTTCCTATTACTGGTAAAAAAAATCTTCGTGCTCAAGAAATATCTATAGAAAATAAACTCCCTATTATATATTTAGTTGATAGCGCAGGTGTTTATTTACCAATGCAAGATGAAATATTCCCTGATAAAGAACATTTTGGCCGTATTTTTAGAAATAATGCAATCATGTCTTCAATGGGAATTACTCAAATTTCTGCAATAATGGGAAGTTGTGTTGCAGGTGGAGCATATCTACCTATAATGAGCGATGAAGCAATGATTGTAGATAAAACAGGTTCTATATTTTTAGCTGGAAGTTATTTAGTTAAAGCGGCAATTGGAGAGAATATTGATAATGAAACCTTGGGTGGTGCAACTACTCACTGTGAAATTTCAGGTGTTACTGATTACAAAGCAAAAAATGATAAAGATGCTTTAGATAGAATAAAATCTATTGTTGGAAAAATTGGTGATTTTAAAAAAGCTGGATTCAATCGAATTGAAACTCAAAAACCTGCTCTAGATGAAAAAGAAATTTTTGGAATTCTGCCCGAATTAAGAAATGAACAATATGATATGTATGAAATCATAAAAAGAATTGTTGATAATTCTGAATTTGATGAATACAAAGCTGATTATGGTAAATCTATCATTTGTACATATGCTAGAATTGATGGTTGGGCTGTTGGAATTGTAGCCAATCAACGAAAAATTATAAAATCTAAAAAAGAAGGAATGCAATTTGGTGGAGTTATATATTCTGACTCAGCAGATAAAGCAACTCGTTTTATTGCAAATTGTAATCAAAAAAAGATTCCTTTAGTATTCTTACAAGATGTTACAGGTTTTATGGTTGGCTCAAAATCTGAACATGGAGGAATTATAAAAGATGGAGCAAAAATGGTAAATGCTGTTTCGAACTCTGTTGTTCCTAAATTTACGATTATAATAGGAAATTCATACGGAGCAGGAAATTATGCCATGTGTGGAAAAGCTTATGATCCTCGATTAATAGTTGCTTGGCCATCTGCTCAATTAGCTGTTATGGGAGGAGAACAAGCGGCAAAAGTTCTTTTACAAATTGAAGAAGCTAAATTAAAGAAACAAGGAGTGGAAATTGATGAAGTAAAAAAACATGAACTTCTTGAGGAAATTAAATCAAAATATGATAATCAAACAAGCCCATATTATGCTGCTGCAAGATTATGGACTGATGGAATTATTAATCCTTTAGATACAAGAAAATGGATTTCTAATGGAATTGAAGCTGCAAATAATGCCCCTATAGAAAAACAATTTAATCTAGGAATTATACAAGTATAACATTAATTAAAAAGGAGAATTAAATCATTAATTCTCCTTTTTAATTAATGTTCTGTATATATATTCTAAATCTTTTTTAAAGGACCAATTTATAACATAATCTTTATTGATTTTTACTTTATCAGGCCACAATACTTCATCATTATATTTTTTTGGATTTTCTACTTCCGAAAGAATTTGTTGTTCGTTTCTATATTTTATTTGTGCTGGACCTGTAATACCTGGTTTTATGCTTAAAATAATGCAATCGTCACCTTTTAAATTATCTGCATATCCACTTACATCTGGTCTTGGACCAACAAAGCTCATATCACCTTTTAAGATATTAAATAGTTGAGGTAATTCATCTAATTTATATTTCCGAAGAACTCTACCAAATCTTGTAATTGAATGCTTATTTGTAGTGATTGATGAAGATGAACCATCTATCATCGTTTTTAATTTATAAATTTTAAAGACTTTTGCATTCTTACCTACTCTATTTTGAGTGAAAATTCCAAAACTTTTAGTATCAAAAGATGTTATAATAGTTAATAAAACAATTAATCCTACTAAAAAAAATAGTAGGATTAAAGCTAATATATAATCAAATATGATCTTAATTAACATTTAAATATTAAAATAATTTTTCCTTAATTCTTTGAAATAATCTTTTAATCTTTCCTAAAGTAGAATTATCAAAAGCTTCATCCTCTGAAAAATAACCATAACCGTAACCATAGCCGTAACCATAGCCGTAACCATAGCCGTAACCATAACCGTAACCATAGCCAGATTTAATTTGAAAATCATTAAATATAATACCAACATTAGATATTTCTCCCTCGTCGTATTTATTAGAAATGGTATTTATAAAATTCTTTTCTGAATAATTGTAACGAGTAACATATAAAGTACAATCTGCAAATTTCATCAAATCATAAGAATCAGTTACAAGTCCTATTGGTGGTGAATCTATAATAATATAATCATATATGTTTTTTAATTCAGAAAATAATTGCTCCATTCTTTCACTCAAAATCAACTCAGATGGATTAGGAGGAATTGGTCCTGCTGTAATTATATCTAAATTAGGAAGAATTGTACGTTGTACTATCTTATTTAACTCTATATCTCCTGCAACAAAATCTGTAACACCTATTTTGTTATTAATATTAAAATCATCAAATATTTTAGGTTTTCTTAAATCAAGACCAATAAGTACTGTTTTCTTATCCATAGAACCAATTGTACTCGCAATATTCATTGCATTGAAAGTTTTTCCTTCTCCACCAATAAAAGAAGTAACTAATATTGTCTTGTTATTTTCATTAAGAGCTGGTGACTTATATAAAAATTTTAAATTAGATCGAATTGATCTAAATGATTCGGATAATCCTGATTTAGGATTATTTATAACAACCAATGGAGAATTATCTCCTAAAGGACCTACTAAACCTAATACAGGAATATTAGTTCGCGATGTTATATCTTTTACAACTTTAACTTTAAAGTCTAATAATTCTTTTATTATAATTAAAACAAAAGGAATTATAAATCCTATACCTAAAGCAACTAAATAATTATTTCTAGTATTTGGATAAATTGATCCCTGATTTTGGTTTTTAGCAGGGTCAATTATAGTAATATCTGAAACTATAGAAGCTAAAGATAAATCGGTTGTATTTAATTGATTGATTAATGTTGAATATAAATTACTATTTAAATCAAATCCTCTATTAGCCTCAACAAATTCTATTTCTTCATATGGTAAATCTTTAGCTTTAAATTCAGTTTCAGATAATTTAGAATTAACTGCAGATAAATCAGTATTTAATTTTTCAAGATGAGCATTGACTATATTAGAAATATCACTTCTTGTTTTTTCTATTTTCTGTTCAATATCCTTTATTTCATCAGCATTAGCTTTATAAACTTTTAGCATCTGAATTTTTTGATTTTCTAAGCCATCTAATTTATCAACATTAGACATATAATATGTAACATCTAATCCAGCTATATTTAATGCTATTAAATTATCTACACTACTAGATTTTTTAGGCATCAAACGATACAAAGCACTTATCTTTTCTTGAATTTGAATACGTTGCTTATCTAATTCTGATAAATTTGATAATATTTCACTTTTTTTCGTATCAAAATTATAAACACCTGTTCTTTTTTGTAATTCTTGTAATTGATCAGTAGCACTATCTAATTTTAGTTTAACTGTTGCTATTCTACCTTGTAAATATTTTCTAGTCTGAAATGCTGACAAATTTCTCTCTGCTAATTCATTTTCAATTAAAACCTTAATAGAATTATTTAAAATATCTACAGCTTCATTTAAACTTTCAGCATTTTTAGAGACAGCTATAATACTAGATATTTTTGATGGATTGGATACATTAAAATTTCTAGTTGCTCTTGATGTAGCTACTTGGATAGGAACTAATTTAAATGAAAACGTATTATTTGTAAAAGGTAAATTAGATCGAGTCAGTTTCAACTTATAATTTTTACCAATAATCCATTGATTATAATAACCTACTTTAGGTAAATTAATTACATCTGACTTTACTATACTATCCTTTGAAAAATTATAAAGTGAACCATTATTATTTTCTACTTCAAAATAAAATGATCTATTATCTTTTGGTTTTACCTTTATCTCTACATTCGCAATTTGTTGATATAATGTATCTATATGCACATGAAAAGGAGCATCTAATTTATAAATATCAGACTTTTTAAAACGACCTTCTTCATAATAAAAAATATAAGATTCTGATTTTTTTACAACTTTTTCATTGTGCATACGAGAAGTTAGAGTATAAGATAATCCATCTATCTTATTTGCATTCCCTCCCCAAATAAAATTAATTGAATTTGAAGCAAGATTATTGTTTGAGGAATTGTTATCCTTAATTTTAAAAGTAGTATTAGCTGAGTATATTTTATTTAATTTCCAATTATTAAAATAAAAAGCAATAGCTAGTGCTATTAAAATAGAAACTATATATAACGGCCATGAATTTATAAGTCTTGGAATAAGTCTTTCTATATCTAAAAATTCAGATTTATTCTTTTTTGTATTTTTTTCTTTTACTTCTGTACTCATTATAATCGATCAAAAAATAAATAAACTCCTAAAATTGTTGCTATTGCACCCATAATTGTTGTTACAACTGATAATGGATTTAGTCCTATACCCCATATTTTTTGTTTACGTGGGTTAACAACTATTATATCATTATTTTGAACCCAATAATATTCAGAATTCATGATAGATTCTTTAGTTAAGTCTACATAAACCTGTTTTGTTCCATCAGACTCTGATCTAATAATTCTAATGTTTTTAAGATCCGCATAAATATTATTTGATCCTGATTGAGCAAAAGCATCCAATAATGTAACTTTTTTCTTTTGAGATCTGAAAACCCCTTGACTTGCTTCTCCAACAATAGTATATTCTATTCCTGCCAAATTAACATCAATATAAGTTCCTTCTTCGTTATATATTTTATAGAATTCTGTTTGTACAGCTTTTCTTGCTTCCTCAAGAGTTAGTCCTTCTAATTTTATTTTTCCTATTCGAGGTAATTCAATATTACCATCTTGGCGAACATAAACACCCCTACCAGAAGTAGTGTTATTAGCTGCAGTTATAAAACTACTTAACATTCCCATTGATTCACCTGAAGCTGTTGCTACATTTATTAATATTTGATCATTTACTTGAATATGATATTCTGGTTTATCAAATTCTATATAGCCTTTTTTATCTAATTTAAGAGTATCATCTGGCTGTATTAACTGAACATCTTTTAAAGATATACAAGAAAATAGATTGAATAATATCAATAAAATTAATGATTTGGTTAGAGTTGATTTAAAGTAAGACATTTATAATGATTTGTTTATGTTAGTTTTTTTATACACTATATATCTTAAAAGTACTATGAATAGTATTGTTAATATTATAAAATACAAAAGTAATTGATTAATTTCAATATTTCTTAATAAATAGCCAACCATAATAAAAAATATGTTAATAACAACTAAAATTACTGAAGTTTGTATATGTGTAAAACCTAGCTTTATAAATTGATGATGTAAATGATTTTTATCTGGGGTAAATGGACTTTTCTTCTGAAGAAGTCTAATTGTAAAAACAGAAATTGTATCAACAACTGGTATTACAAAAATGAAAAGTAATAATACTGGTCCTGTTTTTAAACCTAAATTAGAAGATTCACTTATATATAAAAATCTAACTGCCATAAAAGTTAAAATAAACCCTATAACCATTGATCCTGTGTCTCCCATAAAAATTTTATAATCTTTTGATAAATTATACCGCCCAAACCCTAACAGAACAGCAATAGTACTAATTGCTAAGATACCAATAGCATAATCAAATATTCTGTAAAATATATATACAAAACATAAGCTAATAACAATTCCAATACCAGTAGCTAAACCATCTATTCCGTCAATTAAATTATAAGCATTAATTAAAACAATAAAAATAAATAATGTTAAAAGAACACCTATAAAATAAGGAATTCTATAAATTCCAAATAGTCCTGAAAAAGAATTAATCATTATACCTGAACCGAAAATTATCAATACTGTACTAATAATCTGTCCATATAATTTTTTATCAGGCGCAACAACCAATAAATCATCCATTAATCCTATAAAAAAAAGAATTGTAATAGCTGATAGAAAAAATGAATAATTAACTCCTAATTCAGTTGAAAAAATTGAAGTTGACACAACTATTCCAAAAAATAGTGCTACTCCTCCTAAAGTTGGAACTTTATTACTATGAGAACTCCTCTCACCTGGAACATCCATTAATCCTTTTCTAATTGATATTCTTATTATTTTAGGAATTGAAATAAGTGTAATGAATAAACCTGTAAAAAATGCTCCTAAAATATTAATGAATATTGGAGAAATACTTAATGAGTATAAATAATCTAATAATTTAAAATTTTCCATATTTTTTTAATCCATTAAGTCCCCAAAAAAAAGTATAATACAAAGATTTAATTATATTCATTTTTAGAAAGTCTTTATATACGTTATATTGTTTTATTGCAATATCTAATTTATTCCTAGACAAAGAATTACTCCTCATCCTATAAACGCCTAAAGAATCTTTTATTGCCCTAGCATATTTTATTTTTCTCAATAATAAAATCCACATTGCATGATCTTCTCTTAAATCTACATCAGGAAATTCTATAACGCCTATTTTACTTCTATCATAAATAGAAGTAAGCATTGGTATTGGACAATTATATAAAATTCTATTGTTATCAATTTTATCTATTGCTATAAAATCATCTAGAGCATGATTTAAATCCTCATCAACTCTTTTATAACTTGTATAAACTAAATCTTCATCGTTAGATATCAAATAATTAACTGTAGTTTCTAAAAAATTAGGGAGCCATAAATCATCACTATCAATAAATGTAATAAACCTACCTTTTGCATTATTTAATGCTAAGTTTCTAGCATGTGCAGCTCCTTGATTATCTGATTGAATAAATAATTTTATTCTAGAGTCTTCAAAAGATTTTATTAATTCAACTGATTTATCTACAGAACAATCATCAACTATTATCCACTCCCAATTTGTATAAGTTTGAGCTTTGATTGACAAAAATGTCTCTTTAATATATTTTTCTGAATTATAACAAGGTGTTATAATTGAAACTAAATTTACTTCCATATACCATAAATTGAATCTGAACTTAAAAAAGTTGTATAATCATTAAATTTTAAATTATTTGCTTGTTTTAATTGAAACCAAAATAAAAGAACAACTGTGTAAAAAATAAAACTGTAGTATATAAAAGATTTTTTAAAAGGATTTCCAGAAAAACTGTACAATAACCTTCCAATTGTAAAACCAAGGAATACAGTATAAAATCCTGGTAAACGAATTCCAAAAATACCTTTACCTAAAAAGAAATAAAGTAATACCCCAAAAATAAATAAATTCCTAAAGTAACAATAAATCTTATCTTGCTCAGCATATTTATTATAAATAATGATTGATAGTACGGATATTATTTTAACAAAATCTCCAACAGCAACACCTCCATCTGCACCTAATTGATTTTGATAACTTTCAAATTTATCTTGTCCAATAGGCATGAACTGCATAATAACTTCAATAATTGATGTAAGACCAGTATAGAAACCAACAATAGAAAGTACAACTAACCATCCCATAATTTTTTCATTAAACTTTATAGGTGCAATCCAATAAGCTACTAAAAAAACAACGATTGACTCATGAAATTGATAACCAATAGTAATACAGAGTAAAAACTTCAATAATTTTCTATCAATAATGTATCTAACAGAAAATATTGCAATTGCATTAGCTAATCCTTGTCTTACATGAACATGCTCTTCAAACATAAAGTTTGGCATAGCATAAATAAAAAGTACTAAAAAAACATAACCACCATATTTGTAAAAAGTAGATGATTTTAAATATAACGATACAGAAGCAACTAATAAAGTTAACATCCCATAACCAAATCCTAAGGTTGATACGAGTTTATTTAATCTTAAATACCCTGCTTCCATTCCACTTAAATAACTCCAACGTGGAATTTCACTCCAATCAATATTTTTCATATAATAAAACGTCTCATAATAAGCAATCCAATCAGGACTCATTGCATAAGACAGACCTGCTGTTAAACTCATTAAAATTACTAATGAAAAATATAAAGGTTTACCAAGCTTTCTATTACTAAAAAATTCTAAATAAGAACAAAGAATAAGTGAACCAAATAAAAAATAATAAATAAAACTCATTGGCTAAATTATGTTTAATATATTAATGTCTATTTGAGCTAATAAATAAAATATTTTTTTCTTATTAGGTAATGACATCAGATAATTATTATTAAAACGTTTATAATTAATAATTTCTTTTTTATTAATTGAATTACTAAATAAGAATTCAGACAAAGCAAATAGCATATTTTTTTTCAGTGATTTATCTTTTACATAAGCTACATAAGCTAAATATGAATAATAACCTTGAAAAATTTGAAATCTCTTTAAATCAGTTTTACTATTATTGTATACACTATTTTTAAAATAATTTGAAACCTCATTTACTGCTAAAAACATATCTAATCCTCTTTTAGTATGAGATTTTGTAATCGAATCTTGGCGTTCAAAGTATTTATAAAAAGGTTGATTTATTTTTGATATTACTGTTGAATCTAAAACTAATTTAGGAATCAATTCAATATCTTCAAAGTGTATACCTTTTTTAAATCTATGTTTATTAAATAACGATTTTTTAAATATCTTATTACAAGCAAAACAACTCATTTCTCCAAAAATTGTAAAATCGTCTTTTAATATAATTTTATCTGCCAATTGTGGTGATTGTGGTAAATCCCTGAATTCTTCTCCTTTTTCATTTACTTTTACCAAATCACATAATACAATTTCTGATTGATGCTTTTGACTAAGATTATACATATTCTCCAACATATATTCATCAATATAATCATCAGAATCAATAAAGGCTAAATAATTCCCATTTGAATTATCGATTCCCATATTACGAGCATCACTTAACCCACCATTTTTTTTTATGATAGATATAATTCGATCATCTTTTGAGGTGTATAAATCAATGATATTTTGTGATGAATCTGTAGAACCATCATTAATAACAATTATTTCAATATCTTTTAATGTCTGATTTATAACTGATTCTAAACACTTCGAAAGATATTTTTCTGTATTATATACAGGGATAATAACTGATATTTTAGGATAATTATTCATTATATATTTTGAAGAATCTCTTCGTATTCTTTTATTATTATTTCTTTACTAAAACGAGAGTAAATACTCTGTTCTATTTTTTGTTTATCATGTTTCTGATAAAGAATATCTTTAATCTTATTTGAAAAACCTTTATAATTTTCAATAGGAAAAATTTCTCCATTAATTCCTATTTCTATGATCTCATTAATTCCTCCAGGACAGTTATTCGCTAAACTATATACACCACAAGCTCCAGCTTCTAATAATACATTTGGAAAACCTTCATAACGAGATGAAAGAATAAATAAATCTGAATTGAATAAATATGAAAATGGATTATCTACTTTACCTTTAAAAATAACATTATTTAAACCTAACTGTTTTTTTTGATTTTCTAATTCATCTTTAAGAGCTCCATCTCCCAAAATAGTTAAAAGAATTGATTCATTTTTTAATTCATTCATTACATTTAATAGTAAATCAAATCCTTTTCTTGGAGATAGATTACCAATTGCAACAATTTTTTTATAGCTCTTGTCATATTCAAAATTTAGTTTTTCTATTTTCATCTTATTAATCATATCAAAATCAATAGGATTATTAATTTTAATAATTTTATTTTCAGTAATATTGAAATTTTGAATAAGATCGTTTTTCATATCATCACTTTGGGCAATAATTTGATGAAAATTATTATAAAATTTATAAAAGAATAGAATTTCTTTACGAATTACGTGTTTTGATACAACATTTGTTTCTCGAGTTATAAACTTTGTTTTTGAAAAGAATGGAATTAAAGGAGATAAAAATGAAGATATTTCTCCCCAACCTGTAAAAACAATATCTGGTTTTAATTTTATTATTAATGGAATTATTTTAAAAATTGAATAACGTATTCTTGATACATTCAATTCATAAATTTCTACATCATCTTTCAGATTATTTAAATAAAATCCTTCTTTTTTGAATAAAACTAACTTGGGTTTAAACAATTCTCTATTCAATTCGTTACACAAAGTTGTAATTACTCTTTCAGCTCCGCCTTGATTTAAATCTGGTAATATGAATAAAATTGTTTTCAAAAAATTAATCGATTCTATTATTTATATATCCTTCTGTAGCTCTATCATTAGAAATAATTGTAATAGGGTTTCCCATTACAACCGAATTATCAGGAATATTTTCTGTAACATAGCTGTTAGGTGCAATTAAAACATTATTTCCTACTATAATTGATCCTACTATAACAGCGTTTGTTCCTATCCAAACATTATCTTTTATTATTGGATAACCTTTTGATTTACCTCGATTTGTCTGTCCAATTGTTACACCATGAGCAATATTACAATTTTTCCCAATCACAGCGTTTGGATTAACAACAATCGTGCCCCAATGTCCTAAATTAAAACCTTCTCCTATTTTTGTTTTAGCAGAAATTTGATAACCATACTTTATGGAATATCTTCTCAATAATAATCTATAAAACAATCCTAAAGGATGTTTACTATTGTATTTTTGAGCATTTCTTAAACAATAAATAAATCGGAATCCTGGACTTAAAAAACCTTTTATAAAAGGAAAATTTGTCCAATATCCAAAATTTCTATAGAAATCTTTCTGAATTATTGTTTTCATAGGTTTAATCGTTAAAATATTGCTCTATAGATTTAACAGCATTATCTAATTGGAAAGGTAAGGATTTTGATTTTATTATATCTTTATATTTTACTACTAATTCAGGGTTATCCATAAAATACTTCATTCCATCATATATTGAATCTTCATCATTATTGATTATGTATCCTAACTCTCCATTATTTAACATTTCTCGGACTCCTGAAACATCAGTAGCTATAATTGGTTTTGTTAAAACCATTGCTTCAAACAAAACTGTTGGATATCCTTCATATCGAGAAGAAAGAATATAATAATCTGCCTTTACAAAAAAAGGATAAGGATTTTCTTTGAAACCTATTAGTTTAGCTGATTCATTAATTCTTAAATCATCAACTAATTTTTGAATAGATGGAAAATCATAACCATCTCCAACAATCCAAATTTGATGTTTATATCCATTATCTAATAATCTTTTATGAGCTTTCAATAATCTATCAAATCCTTTTTGCGGAAAAACTGTACCGATTGAAATAAAAGTTGGTTCATTATCTAATTTCTTAATCGTACAAGGCTCTAAAGAAAGTTTTTTAATTTCTTCTACATCAATAGGATTATATATTCTAACAATTTTATTTTTTTGTTCATCAGAATTAGCAATGTTCAAAAATAATTGATTTATTTTTTCAGAAATAACCAAAATTTTATCAAATCTAAAAAATGATTTTAATTTCTCTTCAGTATATTCAGGTATATTAGATAAATCATTGTGTATCCAAATAATTTTTTTTGATGATTTTATTGGTGAATCTAAGATCTCACCTGCTATTCCATGAATTGCAGCGAACTCTATATCGTACTTTGTATTCGGTAAAATATATTTATATAATAATTTTGGAAACCTTTTTAATATAGCTTGATAAGTAACACGAAATGCTTTTTGAGGAATATCTTGCAAACGATTTGTAGTAATCATTTCACCTTTATTCAAATAATAAATATTAATCCAAGATGGGACTTCTTTTAAATATTTACCTGAATATAGATTTAAAAGTAAATCAATTTCATACTTATGTGGCGAAAGGTTTTTAAGAAATGTTACAAGAACTTTTTCTGCACCTCCATGTCGAAGTGATCCAATTCTAATTAATATTTTTTTCTTAGAATTCATTACTTTACAGAATCTTTACGTTTATACAAATAAAAATTTCTTCCTGATGGTTTAAACTTATAGATTTTATCTAAAATAATATTATCTGACTTAGTGACATCCTCTATTTTAAATTCTTTTATTAAATCATAATCATCATATATCTTTTTATCCACCAATTGTCCTTTAAACATTGGTTTATTATCCTCTAAAATATAATCTGGCTTAGCTTTATTAATCAAATTTGAAAAACCTATTCCTATTCCGTTTTTAACAATATTTTCTTCAGTTAGTCTTTTATCAACCAAACCTACATAATCAATTACTTTTAATTTTGAAAAATAAGGTATATAACCTGCAGGTTCTAAAAAGATATATTTTTCTTTATTGGGTTCTATTGAATCTAAGTATAATCCTATTTTTCTTGCATGATTCCATTCTCCATGACCTGTTGCAATAGAATGTACAGCTTGATATAATGTAAATGGTATAAAAATTATAAGAAAATAAACTATAGATAATGTTTTATATTTTTCTGAATCTAAAACAAATAAGATTATAGGAATAAAAAGAGTTATTTGAGGAATCCAATAATACCAATCAAACCAAGAATTTGCAAATGCAAATATTAAGGATTTTAAAGTTCCAAATAAGAATAGAAAAATCAAAACACTTTTTTTTCTATTTTCCCATTTTTTTGATAAATAGATTAAACATAATAATGAAATAGAAAAAAATAAAAGTGTAGAAAAATTATATATCGATATTGGAAACTTTATAATTCCCATGTAGTTAGGACTAAATAACTCAAACTGTTTTAATCTTTCGTGTAAATCAACACTTGGGTAATTATTTTTTTTAGAAGTTATTGTATTATTTACAATTTCTCCAAAATAAAACCAGTTAAATAATATAGTTGTTGATAAAGCTAAAATACCTCCTAACATAAATGTCATATTCCACTTCCTCTGTTGTATAACATCATAAAGAAATAATATACCAAGAAAAATACATGTATCTATTCTAGTCCATAGAATAACAATTGGAAGAATTAAGAAAGCCCATTTTTTTCTGAGTAAAAATCCATATTTAATTAATGCAATATAAAAAAAGAAGAGCATTCCAAACTCCATTCCTAAAATAGATATCTTAATTGCTGGCGGTAAAAAACTAGTAAAAAATATGAATAAAATAATTTTATTCGTTGAATTAAAAAATATTCTAGCTAGCCAATATAATCCTATTGTAAAAAGAATCATATTAAATATTAATAATGGATAAATAAAACTTAATCCTTTAAATATAGATTGAAAAATAACGCCAACAAATACATAAAGATGAGTTGTTGATGCAGAAATTTTTTCCACTCCGTTATAACCATAAATTCCATACTCTATAATATTACGAGCTACTCTCCAAGAAATTAAAGCATCTTCTTGTATATGGTTTGTTAAAAAAAATAAAGACTTAAGTACTATTATAATTATTGAGCCAAAGAGTATTTTTTTTTCATCAATATTATTAGCATTCATCAAAAATAGGTTTAGTGATACAAATATATATAAAAAAAAGATGGTCAGAAAAAGATAATTCTGACCATCCATCTATACATTATAAAATTATTTTTTTATTAATTTATAAGACTTTCCTGTATCTAATGAAAGTATATATACTCCAGTCTTTAATTGAGATACATTTAGCTGTTTATTTACAAATTTACCTTGTAATACTTTATTCCCATTAATAGTAAATATTTTAACTTCTCCTTTTATATCAATATTTGAGTTTAAAACATTTTTAATAGGATTTGGATAAAAACTTAGTGAATTACTATTTTTATCCACATCTGGTATTTTAAGTTCATCATCTCCATCCTCTTGATCTATTGAATCAAAATAATCTTTGGTAAATCTTTGAACATCTTTAGCACAAACAACATTTCTTGCGACACTTGGACTAATTGTATTATTAATATTATAATAATCATCGTAAGCATCTATTCCAAAAACATATCCGCTATACTCATTTGTAACAGTTGCAGACCAAAGACTAGCTGCATATATGAAATCATACATATTTGCTCCTCCTTTACTTTCTATATACCTTCTACTTCCTGTTGCAGGTAAATAACCTATTTTATATGATTGATCATAAAAAGCAAAAGCTTTTACTATTTTGTAACCATCTCGCACATAAATTTTATTTACCTTATAATCAGATAATTTTTCGGAAGCAACAACAGATAAATCACTATTAATTGATATTAAATCAGCTTTCCCCCATGGAGAACCTATAGGATATTTAAATCCATAATCAGGGACTCTCCACCCTTCTGGACAAGGATCATATACAGATTTAACAGCAGCATGTGACCACCTATTATCATTTAATTTTATATTAGAAAGCCAGTCTGCAGATCCTGAATTTGTATTATATAAATAATCAAGTGGATTTTTTATCGAGTATGTTAACATTTCATTTTTAGAAAAATTGTTTTGAAGATTAGGTTTTTGATATCCTAAATTTACATACGCATTATTATCAGCAATTTTTGAATAACTAATAGTATTATTACCAGAATTCTTACCTACATAAATAGGATATTGAGCTTCCCAAGAAACATTATAAAAACCTGGTAAAGCATCTTTTCTTCCCCATTGATATAACATTCCATAAGTTTCAGTTGATATATCATTTACTTGATTAGGCTCATAGGTTTCAACAGCACCTAAAACCCTATTCATAAATTCTGTTTTCATTGGAGGAAAACCTAATTTAGTTTTATAAGCTCTAAAATTAGATTTTGTTGATTTATCAGAATTATATGTAATTGTATTCTCTTCAGGATTAGATTTTGGAACCCAAATATGCCAACTCCAATATATAGGATCATTTGAATTTCCTTTATCTCCTATATGTAGTGATACAATAGCATTACCATACTGATTATCATTTAATTTCAAATTTATTTTATCAGTATTACTATTTCCAGTAACCTCTAAAGATTTTATAAGGTTACTATTTGTTGTCCAATATACATTCGCGGTTTGTTTACCACTAGGAATCATTTGTTGTTCAGTAAGAATTTGATTATAAACAGCATATGCTTTATTCACAGGAATAGAAACTTCTCTATTATCATATAATATATATGAATTAGGATTATTTAAACCTTCTTCATAGTTATTAATATTTGAATAAAAAAAATCTGTATTATAAACTGTTTTAGTACCTGTGTCTTTAGCACATCTTAACGCAAATCCTGAAATTGTAGGACTTTCTTGAGCGGTATTTATAAGGTATGGATTATTTTTTTGATCAGGATCATTTATTATATGAAAATTTCTCCCTTGCACATTACCTTGTAATGTTGCTGACCAAAGATTTAATTCAGCATAATTATCTTGATAAAAAATATCATCATTGTGCTTTTTATACCCTCCTGTTAATGAATAAGTCCCTAAATTATAATTATCAGAACCATTTTTAAATTCAACTCCCATTCTTGGATAAAACTTAGCATTTGGATAACGATTACTTGATTCATTAATTGTTACATTTGGATCTTCATTTTCTATATAATTATATCCAGAACCCCATGGAGAATAATTTGGTTTTGTAGAATTTGCATGAGCAAATGAAGGAACCCTCCAACCTGCAGGACATGGATCATATGCAGATTTTTCTTTCTGTTCAAAAGAAGTTGGAGACGTAAATCCTTCATTATTATCTCCCCATAAATCGTAATTTTGAGTTGCATAACCCTGACTATTAACTTCTTTTTTATTATTAGCATCAGAAGCAAACCATGCCCCAGCATATTCTGTACTGTTAATAAAATACAATGGATTTTGCACAGAGTATTTTATATTATCAGAAATCAAATCATAAGCTCTTGTTTTTACAATCTTTTCTTGAAAATTATAATTATTAATCACTTCATTATCAGATGTGTAATAAGTTAAAAGAGTTTCGTCTGCATATCGCATTCTAGGAAATGGATCCTTTCTACCCCACTGAAACATTAATCCAGCAGCTTTATTCCAGTCGTTACCCATAAAATTATTTGCAATAGCACCTAGATTACGATTCATAAAAGTGTTGACCATTCTACTGTCGGCATTATTAACATAAGTAACTGCATTAATTGTAGGATCATCAGTAATCCATACAAGCCAACTCCAATAAATAGGGTCATTATTATCTCCGTTATCTCCTACATGTAAAGCTATAAGAGCACTCCCTTTTCCTTTAGAAGGATTTACTCCAACTTTTAATTTTGCATCTATCCCTTCACCTTCAATTGATAAGGAATTTATTAATTCAAGTTTCGTTTGCCAAACAACTGATACAGATTGCTTTCCATTTGGAATTGTTTTATTTAAAAAACCTGACGTATCTGCCCATACATCATAGGCTTTTTTAACAGGAATATAAAGTCCTCCATAATTATTATTTTTAGCTAAATCAACATCATAAATATAGCTATTAGGAGCTGTTAAGTCTTCTTTTGAAACCTGATTAAGATTCTCAATAAAAGTAGGTTCAGAATTTTGTGATTGTGCAAAAACAAACATTGTTGTTTTAACACAAAAAAGTAATAAAAGTAATTTTAATTTCATAAAAAAATGAGTTTGGTTATATATCATTTAATTTACGAAATAAAAATCACAACAAGCGTTTTTAATTAATTAATATTAAGAAAAATACCTATAAAAATTTTTACTCGTAATAGAGAACATAGATTCATCTCCTTTAGTATCTCCGTAAGCGATAACTTCATCATAAAGTGATAAATCTATTTCTTTTTCTATTCTATTTTTCTTTTCCAGATAATTACAGTTTGCTGATAAAAATTTACCAGTAAAGTTACCTTTTTGGTCAAAATCTGCAATAGTACAAATCAAACCCATATCATAATAATCTGCAAACGGTTGTAACCAAAAATCAAGAGAAGCAGATACTATAAATTTATCGTTATAATTATTAATTGACTTTATAAATTGATCCGCTTTAGGATAAATTAAAGATTGATGATTATTAATAAAATAGTTATTTGATAATTTATCAATAGCAGTTTTTGAAAATCCTTTTAAAAATTTAGATATGAATTTTTCTTTCACTTTGCCTTTATTTAAAATTTTTAGTTTAGCTAAAACAAATAAAGGAGTAAATAAAAAATAATTGTATGAATATTCTTTTGGAAACGAATAACTCAAAAAATCAAATAATGTATCTTTTTTAGTTAATGTTCCATCAAAATCAAATAGATATAATTTTCGATTCATTACATTTTTAATTTTTTAAAGATAAATTCAGGTATATTACGAATAATCATCATAATACCCCACCACAAGAATGTTACATAAACTATATTTCTTTTCTTCTTGTAAGTTTTATAAATAATTGTAGCAGCCTTCGAAGGATTTGCAGTTAATGGCTTAGGAGTTTCTATATCAGCTGTCATTTGTGTATCCATAAAACCAGGAATGACAGTCATTACATGGATATTTTTATGAAATAAATAATTTCTAAGTCCTTCTAAATATGCTGTAAAACCTGCTTTTGCAGATCCATAGATAAAATTACTTTGTCTACCCCTTTCTCCTGCAACAGATGATAATCCTATAATTGTTCCTGAACCTCTTTCTTCGAATTTTTTAGCAAAATGATTAATTAATACAATCAATTTTGAATAATTTACTTCGACTATTTTTTTTGTATTCCAGTCATCATATAAACCTTCTTCTGTGTTTTTTCCTAAATAACCAGCAGCACAAAATAATAAATCTGAATCTATAGTATTTAACTTAGAAAAATCATTTTCTTTTGTTAAATCAAAATCTATTACTACACATTTTTGTTCAAATTTAGCATAATAATGTTGTGCTAACTTTTCTGTCTTAACTACATTAGATGTAAATAAATAAACAATAGGAAATTTCTCTCCTTCACTTAATATTTTTTCTACAAAGGCAACTGCTACATCTGAATTTGATCCTAATACTATCATTTTTTATTTTAATCTATTGATACGTTCACTTTGCATTGATTCAAATTTATCTGAATCAACATTTTTTAAATAATTAGTTAATGCTGGATTAGACATTGCATCTTTAGTTCTATAAATATGTCCTCCAAATTCCATTACAATTTTATCTAAATCTTTCACTAATTTCTCTAATCCGCTATTCACTTTAAAATCTAAAGCCAAAGTATAACCTTTCATTGGAAAAGAATTGTATGCTTGTGCATTATTATCTCCAAATAATTTTAGAACAACTAAAAAAGATCCATTTCCACTTTTTGCAATTGTTTCTAGAATTTTTCTCATTCCTTCTTTTCCTTTTTCTTTAGGAATTACAAATTGGTATTGAATAAATCCATTTTTACCATAAATTCTATTCCAATTATGAACAGCATCTAAAGGATAAAAAAATGTTTCGTAATCAACATAATTCTTAAGATGCTTTTTACCTTGTTTATTGAAGAATATCCAGTTAAATATTTTAATAGATAATGAATTCAAAACAAAACCAGAAAAGAAAAAAGGAATGTTTAAATTAAGTTTTTTCTTAATTTTTAACGGATTATTTTTAAATTTATCTGGTAATTCATTGATTGTTGCATGTTCTCCTCGTAACATAATTGACTTACCTAGGCTATTCCCTTTTTGCAAACAATCTAACCAAGCTACATTATATGTCCAAGATTCTGAAGACTCAAACAGCTCAAAAATCTCATCAAGATTTTTTGCTTGAATTGCTTCATTTCTTATATATGATGTTTCAATTTTTTTAAGAATAAATTTGGCAGAAAGAATAATTCCTGTTAACCCCATTCCTCCTATTGTTGACCAAAACAAATTTTCATTCTCATTTCTAGAACAGCGAATGATTGATCCATCTTCAATCATTAAGTCAAAATGAATAACATGATCAGAAAAACATCCATCAACATGATGATTTTTACCATGTACATCTGATGAAATTGCACCTCCTACTGTTATAAATTTAGTTCCTGGTGTTACTGATATAAAAAAACCTTCAGGAACAGAAACTTCAATCACCTCATCTAAACGAACTCCAGATTCTACTTCTATTATTCCATTTTCTCTATCAAAAGCAATAAACTTATTCCATTTTGATGTTGATATAATTGTATTTTGTAAAGATGCATCACCATAACAACGACCATTTCCTCTCGCAATTATATCTTTGTTTGACAAAACTGCCTCTTGAAACTCTAATAATGTTGTTGGTGATATTACATTTGCTTTTATTGTAGGATACAATCCCCAATTAGCTACCGATGTAAGTTTTTTATTATTCATTATTTATAGTAGATTAGTAATACATAACTTATTCCCCAAAAAAATATTAAAATTTGTAAAAAAACATCTTTAAAAATTAATTTTGTTGGTGATTCAGTTCTCATATAAACAAACGTTTGTTGCATATAACGAAGTACAGCAGTAAAAACAAAAATAAATGTATATATTATATAATGATGAAATTTTGATTGTGTTTCTGGTGATAAAATAAACATTAAATAGCACATAACAGCTACTGTACAAGTAACTGATAAAGCTGAGTTAAGAAAATTTAAATTATAACCATCAAGAGATTTTCTTGTTACTCCTTCTAATTCTGCATTTGCTAATTCTCCTCTCCTTTTACCTAATGCTAATATTAATGCTAAATCAAAGACTAATAATATTGTCCAATCTGTTATAATAATACCAGTCATATAACCTCCTACTAATACTCTTAATAGAAAACCAAATGCAATAATCATTACATCTAAAATTGCTATTTGTTTTAATTTGAAAGAATAAGCTATATTCATAAAAAAATAGATTGCAACAAGCATTCCTACTTTTATCGTGGCAAGAAAAAAGCATAAAATAATACTAATTATAAGTAAAAGTGTAAATAATATTAAAGCATTATTTTTGGGGATTATACCACTTGCTAAAGGTCTATTCCTTTTTTCTGGATGTTTTTTATCTTTTTCTATATCAACGTAATCATTAATAATATAGATACTACTTGCTATAAAAGAAAAAATTAAAAACCCTATAAAAGATTGTTTTAATAAATTAAATTCAAATAATTTCCCTGAAAAAAATAAAGGAAGAAATACAAACATATTTTTCACCCATTGGTGAACTCTCATAAGTTTTAGATAGTTGATCATTTAGATTTATAATCTGATTTAGTTAGTTTTAATTAACAAAAATACAAATATCAGTTTAAATACTATTTAATAATAAAAGAAAAAACTCTTGAAAAATTATTAATTTTGTAAAAATTTAAATTGTGTTTAAAATAGGAACTAAAGTAAAAGTTATTGATGATAATATCTCTGGAATTATTTCTAAAATAAAAGGAGATAATATTTACTTTTATGATGAATTTGGTTTTGAATATGAATATAACGCAAACGAAATCATTAAAGATATTGATATTGACTACGAAGAATATCGTGATGAAGAAATAAAAGAATTTTCTAAACCTAAATTCAAGACTTTTAGAAAGTCTCATCGTCATCCTTATTTAACGAGAGAAATCGATTTGCATATAGAAAATTTAGTCGATAATTGGCGAGATTTAGACAATGCAGAAATTATACAAACACAAGTGGATGTTGCAAGAAATGAAGTTGAACGTGCAATGTTCGAAAGCCAAATAAGACTAATTATTATCCATGGATATGGAAAAGGTATTCTGAAAAAAGAAATTACTGAATTATTATATAGATATACAAATATCGAATTCTATGACGCCTCTTTTAAAGAATATCATGGAGACGCCATAGAAGTTAAATTCATTTAATTATTGATTAATCCACTTCATTAAATCAAAATAATTTTGTGGAATAATACCATGACCACTTTGATATTCATGATATTCAAAGTGTATTCCTAGAAGTTTTATCAATTCCTCTCCTTTTCTACCTAAATCTATTGGTAAAACAACATCTTCTGTTCCATGAGAAATGAAGAAGTTTAAATATGAAAAATCTTTAGATCTATCAATATCTCCTATAATTTTATGTTCTGGATATCCACTAAGAATTGCTACATTTTTTATTTTTTCAGGATGATTTAATGCAATTGCATAACTTAAAATAGCTCCTTGACTAAACCCCATTAATGTTACATGATTTGAATCTAAGTTTTCTTGAACAAGTATTTCATCTATAAATCTTAATAACTTATTTTTAGATTTAACTGCTTGCTCTTCATCCATCCACTTTTCATTATTCATAAAACTAATATCATACCAAGCATATCCTCCGTACGGAATATCATTAACTCCACGTACACTTACTACATGAGCATTTTTTGGTAAATCATCAGCAAAAGAAAATAAATCTTCTTCGTGGCTACCATAACCATGAATCAAAACTATTAATGGATTATTCTCTGTTTTTACTTCTGGCTTTCTTTCTATATATTTTATTCCTTCTAATTCTTTCATTTTATATTTTTATCAAAAATATTAATTAATATTATTTTTAATCAGATTTGTATATAAAATAAAAACAGTAGTAAATAAAATAATCATCTACTACTGTAATACTTCAAAATATATTTATTTAAAATTTACTCAATTTCACAAATCTTATATAACCTTTACCTTCTATTCTTTCTGTCATTTCAGGAACATTCAAAGGAATTTCAACTTCTGAAGAATAATAATTTTTATTTTCTACTGCAGATTCAAACCTTATTTTATATCCTTTATTTAATAAAGAATCATCTAAAGAAATAGTTATAAGAGTTCTCTTACCACCAGAAATAGAAGCTCCTGTAATTCCATTAAAATTATTTTTTTGTGATTTTATAGCTTTATCCCAATTTTTTAAAGTATTGTACCATTTTTTATCCGAACCAAAAATATGAAGTGTCTTTTCATAATTTCCTTTTGGATTAATTAATGAAACAACAACATAAGCAGCTTCACCTTGATAGTTTGTTATTTGCATTAAACATTTGTATTTATTTATTTGAGCAAAAGAAAATAATGACAGTAAACAAAAAGAAATTAATATGAGTTTATTTATTAATAATTTCATAAAACTTTATTTTAAAAACTCTATTGAAATTTTATTTTTAGATAATTCTTCATTATCCTTAGCAAGATCATAAGCTGTTTCATCAAGATCTGTTCTAAATTCTTTACTTGCTCCCAATGAAATTAAATATTTCATTATTTCATCATTCTTAGCAATCAATGCAGCTTTTTGTAAAGCTGTAAACCCTTCATTATTTTTAGCATTAATATCTACATTTATACCTTTTAATTTTTTCAATAAATCAAGACTATTTTTTTCAACAGCTAGGTGATAAATTGTATTACCATCATAAAATGATTTAGAGAAATCAATTCCATTTTTTTGTAGAGCTTCTAATTTTAATTTAAAATCATCTTTTTGTTCTTTTTGAGGTAATCTTCCAAAATTTCTTGGTTCACGAAAAGATTCTATTAATACATATGCTAGACTTTTATTTTCTTTATCTTTTAAATTAACATCAGCACCATTCTTAATTAAAAATTCTACAATTTCTCCTGTTGAATTTTTAACAGCATTATTAATTGGTGAATTTCCATCCTTATTAACCTTATTAATGTTTTTATTAAAAGGATATAATAGTTCTACAACTACTAGACTTCTTCCATTTGTAGAATTCATAAAAGGTGAATTTCCATCTTTATCTATAAGTTTAGCATCAACTCCTTTTGAAATTAAATATTGAACTACTTCATCTTGATTTTGCTTTTTTGTAACAAGATGTAATAAATTTTGTCCTTTTTCATCTACAATTTTAGGATTTAACTTTAATTCATCAATTAAATATTTATAAATATCAATTTTATTAGCACTTCTATAAGTTCCTTGTGCTGCTGCAATTAGTGCTTCTGGTTGAGGATTTACTCCTTTTGATATTAAATATTTTATAATGTCTACATTTCCTATTTTTGCAGCATGATAAATTACATTGTGTCCAAAGCTATCAACACTCTGTATTGATATACCTTTTGATGTTAAATAATTTGTTATACGTAAATCTTTATCATAACCTATAGATAATAATAATATATTAGCTCCTTCTTTATTTTCATACTTTTTATTCAGATCCAATCCATTTTTATACAATAAATCTATCATTTCAGGAGATAATGAACCATTAAATCCTCCAAAAGTAACCGGCGTATGTCCATTAGCATCTATAAAATTAATATCTGATCCTTTATCAATAAGATATTGGGTTGCAGATAAATTATTTTTTGTAACTGTACTATGAAGATAAATTCTTCCTTCATGTATTGTTCTAGCAAAATTTACATCTGGTTGATCTGCTAAAAACTTAATCACATTAATATTTGCATCATTACTAATAGCTAAAAATAATGGATCATCAGAACCTTGAATAGTTTTAAAATCAAATCCTTTTATTTCTCTTTTTACTTCTTCTAAATTAGGCTTTGTTGCCCAAAAATTCTTATCTAAAATTTTATGTTGGGCATTAATATTAATAACACTAAATACAAATGCTATTGCTAAGATTATTTTTTTCATAATTTAATTAATATTCAAATACTCCTAATCCTAATACTCCTCCTGCTTCTATAACAAGTCCAGCTTTTGCAGTTGCTGTAGTTGGGTCTATAACATAAACTGTTGGGCTTGCATTTGTAGTTGTAACAGGGAAATAAACTTTTCCATTGTATGCTATTGGCCAACCTGTTTCTGTAATATTCTCTTTTGAAGGGAAACCAGTTTTTATCCATTGGAATGTTTTATTCGCTGCATTAACTATTGCATACTGTGTTGCTGTTGTCATATTACCATACTCAACATCATTATAAAACTCTAACAAGAAATAATCTCCTCCCGCATGCCAAACTTTACGAAATCTATATCCTCCTGACTTTTCTTCAATATTAAAATAATAACTATTATCAAACGATGCAGCATCTTTATTTATACGCAATGCTCCTGCAGGTTTTGTTGTCGACGTTTCATATGATCCTGAAAACACATAAGTATTTCCTTTATCATCATTTGCCATTTGAGAATATCGAGCTGACCTCCATCGTCCAGTTGAATAACTTATGCGGTTGTCCTTATAAACTCTTTTCAAACTAAAATTAGCATCAAATGATGCAACCCAAACACTATCCACATTTTCAGCTTCTTTCGTATAGGCAGATAACCATTCTCCATTTCCTCTATCTACAATTCCAGCAAAAGTTGGAGTTACAGTTCCATTTCCTAATTGTTGAGTAGATTCAAACTCTTTTGAAGAAACAACTCCTGATGTTTGATCAACAAAATAGAAAGCTGCACCTTGATTTCCACTAGAAAGTGTTGCCGTACGACCAGCAACTATGGAGTTCTGAAAAATACCTACAGTATTATATCCACTTGTTAATTGAAATTCATTAGATAATTTCGTTAAATTATGACTATCATCCAATTTAAATGAAATTCCTATACCAGGATTTCCTTGTCTATATGCAAGAGCCGTAATTGCATTATTTGTTCCACTTACTAAATGAGTAAAACTATTTACTACTTCTATTCCTGTTCCTTTTATTGTAGTAGAACCAGATTCTAAATCATCTGCTGTTAAAAAATATGTTGCCCCATCTTGCGTTGCTGCAATAAAAAACTTTTTATCACTTTCAGTTGTTGGTGTTTCTGTTTCAATATTAGAGTTATCATCACTACTACAACTTATATTTATAAAACTTAAAAATAATATTGCTGCAATTGCAGAAACTTTTAGAGATATTAAAGATTTTTTCATTTTGATTATTGTTAATTATTATGATTAAATTATTTTCTACGATTAAAAAAGTATCTAAATTTCATAAAGAAACTTCTACCTGGCTTCTGTAAACTGAAATTGTCAAATAACAAAGCGTTATTTATATTTTTAGCCTCAAAAGTGAAATTATATCGACCATTTTGTAATGAATATGTTACACTTGCATCATTCCACATTTGTTCTGGTAATTTATTTTTTGAACCAGCATAACCTAAACTTTCAAATTGTTGATAGAATTCTCCTACATAGTTAAAAGTATAACCAATAGAAAGTGTGTTTCCTTTTTTCCACAAGTCATGGAAGTAATATGCTGCATCTGCATTCCCAAAGAAATAAGGAATATTAGGCATACGATCATTGTATGTTGCAGATGGTTGAGTTGTATTTACTTTTTCGTATTTTTCTTTATTTCTTAAATTTTGATAAGTTACATTACCTCCAATAGTAAAGTTATTCTTATAATAATATCTTATCTCAGCATCAATTCCTATATTCGTTACTTTACCAAAATTTACACTTCCCCCAGAACCATATCTAGCATCAATTACTCTACGAATAAAATTCTTTGTATCCCTATAGTAACCATTAACGTCTATATATACAGAACTATTTTCATTAAATGATTTATTCCAAATAGCACCTAAGTTATAATTTAAAGACTCTTCTGCTTGCAGTGTCACATTTCCTGATTCTAATACCTCATCTCCAAATAATTCTTGATCAGTTGGCAATCTATAAGCCTTTTCAATAGAAGCTTTGAACTGTAAATCCTCAAAATTATATGTAGTTGCAAAACCATAACCTGTTGTACTAAAAGAACGATTTTGCCTTTCTAAAGTTTCCCTGTTTGTTTGGGTTGAGATATTTACAGGTCCAGTAACATGAACATTATACTGTTTCAAAAAAAGGTTTGATATCCATTTTTTATTTGGTTGATAACGATAAGATATTCCTAAAACATTTTTTAAATTCGTTCTTTTTACTGTATCTAAAACAGTTCCTGGTTCAGCTACAGCTGCTGCATCATCATTTTTTCTTTTATAAGTGGAGATTAAGTCATTAATACTTATTGAGTGATATTTATTAATTTGATAACCTATATTTAAACTACTAGAAAGATTTTTATTTTGATACTTTGCTAAAGTATTTTGACCATATTCTCCCTTTGTATTAGATGTTATATACTCGCCATACCAATTATACTGTCTATTTATTGTATCATAATTTCTACCTTCTGTTTCATTATAATTTGCATTGAATCTTAAATTAAGTCCTTTGGTAAATAAATTCTTTTTTTCATAGGAAATTGAATATAAATAAGATGTTGATTTTGTATTTTTTTCTCCGAAAACAATACTCATTAAATTAGTATGTTGAATCTCTTTATAATCTTGTCCATATGTAAAACCAAATAATAACTGATCTGCCCATGATTTTTTAACAAATCCTGTTTTTAAACTAATTGCTTCATTATGGTAAGCATCATTAAACCTTTTTACCCAATGCAATTCATCTGGACGATTCCCTGTTTGTAAATTTAAAACTGTTGTTTTCACCTTATAATCATTATCAGAATATGCCTGATTTGCATTTGCTCTAATAGTAAATCCTGATTTCGTTGTATGATTAAAACTAATATTTGTCTTATGTGTATTAAATGAGCCATAGGCATAAGAAGCATCAACGGATGTATTTCTATTCTGATTCGTTACAATATTAATAACTCCTCCTAAGGCATCTGTTCCAAATTCAATAGGAACAACTCCTTTGTAAACTTCTATTCGATCAGCAATACCTACAGGAATATTATTTAATTGAAATGCGGAACCAAAACCTTGCATTGGTACACCATCCATAAATAATTTCACATGATTTCCTGTAAAACCATTTAATGAAATAGACATATCTGATCCTACACCTCCACTTTCTCTAACTTTAACTCCTGAGGCCTTATCAAGTAATTGTGCTAAATCTTGTGTAGAATTATAGGCAGCTTTTGCATCAAGAGCTACAACATTAAATGGAGATTCTTTAATTTGTTGTATTGCAGATTTTCTATTTACTATTACTTCATCTAAATTATATGATTCTGATTCTAATTTTACATTAAGCCTTTTAGACTCTCCTTTTTTTACATTTACAATAATTTGTTTATCCTGATATCCTTTTGCTTTGAATACTAATTTGTATTTACCATCATTTAATTTTAAGTGATAAAAACCTTTTTCATCTGTTTTTGATAAATTTTCTTTATTATCAGATGTAAATACAACTGCCCCTTCTAAAGAATTTTCATTTGTAGAAACAATTCCGTAAATTTGACTTGTTCCTTGTGCCAATCCCCAAAATGGCAACAGTATCAAGCTCAAAAAGAGTAATTTTATATTCATTATCTATTTTTATTTAGACTTGTTTAACATAATTTCGCAACAAAACTAAGTCAAATAAAAAGCTAGAAATTGTAAATTCTGGATTAATAATAGCATAATCAAGATTATGAATGTAAAGTATAAACTGAGTGAAGCAAATGAGATAATTATTGATAGAAAAATAAATTCTTCTCTTGATATAAACTCTGAAATTCAAAAAAAGAAAATAAACATAAGTAACGAATTTATTAAAGGAAAATCTTTAGTACATTATAGTAGTGGATTTTGTATTATTTATAATAACTATGAAATCCTAAAACCAATTCATGAATTTTATAGTATAGATAAAGAGCATATTCAAATATCTATTGCTGTAACAAGTGGTTCTCAAATAAAACTTGAATCATTATTAAAGAGTATTCCAGAAGGAATATTACAAATTGTTTATAGAGAAAGAAAAGAAACTACTGTATTTTTAAAACCTAATGCTTCATTTAGTTATATTAGATTTTTCTTTTCAAAAGAATACTTTTTAGCATTAATAAAAAATGAATATTTTAAAGATAAAGATTTCTTATATGAAAATGTAAAAAATGGATTATCAGTTAATTTTGGCACAATAGTAATCCCATTACAATTTAATTTACTCAAAATTATCTATGAAATACAAGAAAACACATATAAAGGTAAAAATGAACATTTTTACCTTCAGAATAAATTTAAAGAATTACTTTTATTACTACACTTCTCGTCATTAGAAAGTAATGACATACATAATAGCGATCGACAAAAAATTTTACAAGCTAAAGAATATCTTGATAAAAATTACAATAAAATAACAAGTATAAAAGAACTATCTAAAATTGTATTTCTAAATGAATTCAAATTAAAAAAAGGATTTAAAGAGTTTGTTGGAAAAAGTATACATAATTATGAAATAAGCTTAAAAATGAAAATGTCATTAATTATTCTCGAAAATAAAAAATCTGTAAATGAGACTTCTTTTATATTAGGCTATAGAAATCCATCTCATTTCATCAATACATTTAAAAAATATTATGGTTATACTCCACGTAAATTTTTAAATAACAAAACAATAGATTAAAACCCTTCAAAAACTCCTAACCCAAAAAGAGCAAAATCGTATTTAACAGGATCATTAGCATCCATTTTTCTTAATTGAGTATCTAGTTCTAGTAATGCTTTTGCATCATTCTGTTTTCTAGTAAGAATTCCTAATTTACGAGCTACATTTCCTGAATGCACATCCAAAGGACAAGAAAGTATTGATGTTGGTATAGATTTCCAAATCCCAAAATCTACTCCTTGCTTATCATTTCTAACCATCCATCGTAAAAACATGTTGATACGTTTTGCTGCTGAATTATTAAGAGGATCCGAAACATGTTTCTTTGTTCTATCCAAATGTTCAACTTCAAAAAAAACTTGTTTAAATGCCGAAATAGAACCTTGCATAGAATCCTTTGTTTGATTTTTATTAAAAATACTTTCTAAACCATTATGATTTTCGTAAATATTTCTTAGTGATTTTACAAAAAGTTTCAAATCATCACTATTAAATGTTCTATGCACAAAACCATCCAATTTATCCAAATCATTATCATTAAAACTTCGAATAAAATCATAGGGTGAATCTCCCAATAATTTCATCATTTTATTTGAATTATTGATAATCATTTTTCTATTTCCCCAAGCGATAGTAGAAACTAAAAAAGCAGAAATTTCTATATCTTCTTTCAAAGAATAACGATGCGGAATCTGTATTGGGTCAGAATCTATAAAATCTGTTGTATTATATTGCAAATACTTTTCATCTAAAAATGATTTTAACTCCTGTTTATTCATTACATTTCTGTTTGAAATAACCCATCGGCCATTACCAATTTTCTATCAGTCATATTTGCCAATTCCTCATTGTGTGTCACAATGACAAAAGTTTGTCCAAATTCATCTCTTAGTTTGAAAAACAATTCATGTAATTCTTCAGCATTTTTAGAATCTAAATTCCCAGAAGGTTCATCAGCAAAAACAATTTTTGGTTGATTTATTAAAGCTCGTGCAACAGCCACGCGTTGTTGTTCACCTCCAGAAAGCTGATTTGGTTTATGAGTCAATCGATTAGAAAGTCCTAAATATGACATCAATTCCTTTGCTCTATTTTCAGCCTCAGACTTTTTTGTTTTCTTTATAAAAGCAGGAATACAAATATTTTCTAACGCATTAAACTCTGGTAATAATTGGTGAAACTGAAAAATAAAACCTATATTTTCATTTCTAAATTTAGACAATTCAGCATCTTTCATCTTTGTTATGTCCTGTCCAGCAATATTAATTGTTGTATTATATCTTTTTGGCTCTGTACTTTTTTCTAAAGTTCCCAAAATCTGAAGTAATGTAGTTTTACCTGCTCCAGAAGCTCCTACAATAGAAACAATTTCTTTTTCTGAAATGGTAAGTGATACGTTTTTTAACACTTCCAAATCATCAAATTTTTTTACAATATTTTCTGCCTTTATCATAAGGTAAAGATACAATATTCATTCAAATTTTTATTTTTTATACTAATTATCTATTCATTTCTTAATTCATCGAAAATTTTCCTTTATTCATCTTTATAGTATTTTTTTTAGCATCTAGTTTTACAAAATAAATTTATTTTAATTAATTCTAAATAAAATTAACACATGTTGAAAAATAAAATTTTCTTGTCTACAATAACAACAATGGCATTATCTTTTGTTTATGCTCAAGAAAAAAATGATTCCATTGCAAAAATAGAAATTGATGAAGTTGTAGTCACAGGAAGTGGTTATCGTCAAAATGTAAAAGATGCTCCTGCTACTATCTCTGTTATTCCACAATCTGAAATAAAGAAAAGAGCTTATCGTGATATTACAGATGTACTGCAAGATATTCCTGGCGTATTCATCACCGGAGGAGGCGGATCTAGTGATATATCTATTAGAGGAGCTGATGCTGGCTATACACTAATCTTAATTGATGGTAAGAGAGCAAATACAAGAGCAATTCGTCCAAATTCTGATGGACCAGGACTAGAACAAGGTCTGATGCCTCCTATAGAAGCTATCGAAAGAATAGAAGTCGTAAAAGGTCCTATGTCTACATTATATGGTTCTGATGCAATGGGAGGTGTAATAAATATAATTACCAAAAAAACTTCTGATATAGAATGGAGAGGTTCATTGGCTACAGACGCTATGATAACAACTAATTCTGATGCAGGAAATACTTATCAAGTTAATGCTAATGCTTCTGGTTCATTAATAAAAAATATATTAGGTCTAAAAATAAACGGATTATACTCTCATCGTGATGAAGATAAAATTGTTGGTGGTTTTCCAGAAAGAGCAATTAAAAGTATTGGTGGGCAGTTAAGCTATAACCCTAACGAAAATAATACTATTACTGCTGATTTTAATTACAATAGACAAGAAAGATATTCAAGAATAGGAAAATCACTCGCAGCTGGAGGACGTAGTTCAACTAGTTTTGATAATTATGATCGTATAAACTATGCATTAGGTCATCAAGGAAAATATGGGAGATTAAGATTAAATAATACTTTACAGCATGACAAAAGTGATAACTTCTCTCGTGGAATGAAATATAAAACAACAATTCTGAATTCTATTAATACCTATGATTTTAATAAACATGTTCTTTCTTTTGGTGGTGAGTTTAGAAATGAAAAATTAAATGATCCAGAAAATCAATTCGAAAATAATGGTATCATACTAAATGAAATTAAACGTTACCAATGGGCTTTATTTGCTGAAATGAATTGGAAAATATTAAAAAAATTGAACTTTGTTACTGGTATACGATATGATAATAACGAAAATTATGGTTCTCATATAGCACCTAGAGGATATTTAATATATTCTATTAATAATAATTTTACCTTAAAAGGAGGTGTAGCTAGTGGATATAAAGCTCCATCATTAAGGCAATCAACAGACAATTGGGGGTCTATAACAGGAGGTGCCAATGCTCCTATTCCTGGTGTAATACTTGGAGATTCAAATTTAAAACCTGAAAAAAGTTTCAATCAAGAGTTAACTATAATGTTTGAGGACAACAAAAAAGTTATAAGTGCGAGTATCACAGGTTATCATACAAATTTTGATGATAAAATTACAGAAGTAAGAGTTTGTGACAACTGTCAATATAATGGCGTTGACTATCTTTTTGTTTCTAGACAAACAAATGTTGATAAATCAGTAATTAGAGGTTTAGAAAGTAATCTTGCTATTAGATTATCTAATGATATCAATTTAAAAACTAATTATACTTTTACAGAATCTGAAGTAAGAACAGGTAACTTAAAAGGTAAATCTTTATCTCGTTTACCTAAACATATGGCAAATGCTATTTTAGAATGGAAAGTAATAAAAGAATTAGACTTATGGTCTAGATATAATTTTAGAAGTAAGTCACTTCCGGGAATATCAAGAGGTAATGCAGCTACAACAACTATATCAGACTATTCGTTATTTGATTTAGGAGGAGTTTATCGCTTTACCAAAAACTTTCAGTTTAACTTAGGTGTTTATAATATTTTTAATAGACAAGTATACAACAGTACAGGAGCAACAGAATTCCGTATTGATGGTACAAGATACCAAATTGGAGCTACGTTTAGATTTTAACAAAAAAAACAATAAAAGGCTATTTCTATTATGAAACAGCCTTTTATTAAAAAAATTATTTTTTTAATATTTTACCTGGTGTATATCCATAATATTTCTTAAAAGCGGCAGTAAAATTTGTTGCATCATTATACCCCATTAAAAAAGCTACCTCATTTACATTTAATTCTTCATTCAATAATAGCTCTTTAGATTTATACATTCTCTTTTTTACTGTATAAGAATATATTGTAGTATTATACAATTCTTTAAATCCTTTTTTTAAATGGTAATCATTAATTCCTACTAATTGTGCTAAATTCATAATAGATAAAGGCGTTGATAAATTGTCATCAATTATATTTTTTACTTCAATAATCTTATTTTGTAAATTAGCTGATAGAGCCGATTTCGTTCTATCAATCAAATTATTATATTGTTCTATTTGTAAAAAAAATAATTCATAAATACAATTTTCTATATGTAGTCTCCTTAATCCTTCTGTTTGTTTATTCTTTATAATTTCATCTAACAAAACATACATACGGGGTGTTATAACTAAATCCTTATCAAAAAGAAATACATTATTTTCTTTATCTATTGCTTTTAAAAATTTGTTATAAATATTAGATTGTAAATATTTTAGTATATTATCTGGATAAACTGTAATTGTTACCACTTTTTGGTTTTTGCCAGATTGCCAGATATTTTGATAACCAGATTGATTATAAAAAATATTATGATGAAAATTATTTATTTCTAAGGCTCCATTTATTCCATCAAAATAAAACGTAGAACTTGTTGAAATAAAAAACATCATTTCAATGACAGGCTTATCTACATGAATATAAAAATCAATTTCTCTCAAAGAATCAATTTCAATTTCAGAAATACATATATCAGAAAGGGATATAATTAAATTTTCATCCTTTACTCCATCAGCAAAATTAGTCCTTTTTGTTTCTTCTACATCTAAAAAAGAGAGTTCCCTTGTATATCCATTAATTACTGATATCCCTTCTGGTGAAACACTTTCTATTTTTATTTTCATTTTTCATTTTTTTCATCGAAACTATTCCGTCTTTCATCTATCAACAAACCAATAGAAAAAATAGTTTTGTCTTTACAAATTTAATTTATTCTAAATAAAAAGATTTGATTTTAATTTAATTAGAAAAATAAACTATTTTGTTTAAACTAGTAATTACAATATTTTTATTATTTATTATTTCATTCATATCTCTGTTCATTGGTTCTAAAGATATTTCTTTAGTAAATATTATAAAAAAAGAGCCTCTTGAAATGATGGTATTTTTTGTCAGTAGAATACCTAGAACTTTATCAATCATACTTTCTGGCATAGGGTTAAGTATTGCAGGACTTATAATGCAACAAATTACACAAAACAGATTTGTCTCTCCAACTACTGCAGGTACATTAGAGGGAACGAAGCTAGGTTTATTAATTGGACTAATACTAATTCCATCTTCGAGTTTATTTGTAAAATCTATTTTTGCTTTTATTTTTAGTCTATTAACTACAATTATATTTTTAAAAACAATAAAACACATTAAAATAAAAAATATTGTTTTTGTTCCATTAATAGGATTAATGTTTGGTGGAATTATTAATTCTATTTCAACGTTTTTTGCTATAAATTTTAATATTGTTCAAAGTATGAATACTTGGATGATGGGAGATTTCTCTGGAATACTAGAAGGTCAATATGAAATTATCTATCTAACTATTCCTCCTCTAATAATAACCTATCTATACGCCAATAGATTTACCGCTGCAGGAATGGGAGAAGACTTTGCAAAAAACATTGGATTAAATTATCAAACAGTACTAATAATCGGAATGATTTTAATTTCTATCACTGTTTCGGTCATTACTGTAACTATTGGAGCTATATCTTTTGTTGGTTTAGTTGTTCCAAATATTGTTAGTTTAATTTATGGTGATAACACAAAAAAAACTTTACCACTTATTGCATTATTTGGAGCTTTACTCTTATTGATATGTGACATTATTGGAAGAATTATAATTTTTCCTTTTGAAATTCCAATTGGATTAATGGCTGGCTGCATTGGAGGACTATTATTTTTAATTTTACTAATCAGAAAAAGATGACATTATATTCAAAAAAAATAATAGGTCTTTTAGTTATTGCACTTATATCTATTCTACTATATTTATTATTTGGATTAGGTAACAATTGGCATTTTTCAATTGAGTTAAGATTTTATAAACTTGTTGCTATAACTATTGTTTCATGTTGTATTGGTTTCTCTTCTATTAGTTTCCAAACTATCACAAATAATAAAATACTTACACCTTCTATCATGGGATTTGAAGCTGTTTATCTATTACTACAAAGTATACTCGTTTTTATATTTAGTGATAAAACTTTCAAAGTAATAAATAGCTTTCAAAATTTTTGTGTATCTATTCTTATTATGATAGGTTTTTCTATACTTATATATAGTTTAATATATAAAAAAATTAAAAGTAATTTATATTTACTTGTTTTAGTTGGTTTAGTTTTCGGAATGATTATGGATTCTTTTAGTTCTTTTATTCAGTTACTTATAGACCCTAATGATTTTTTTATTCTACAAGGAAAAATGTTTGCATCATTCAATAAAATAAATAAAGAAATATTATGGTATACAATTCTAATTATCATTCCAACATTTTTTATAGGTTTCCGATTAAACAAAAAACTCGACATTATTTCCTTAGAAAAAGAAAATGCAATTAGTCTTGGGGTAAATTATAATAAAATAATTCGTTTTGTATTAATTATTATAGCTGTTCTTGTATCACTTTCAACTGCACTAATAGGTCCTATAGGTTTTTTAGGACTATTGACAGCTAACTTGTCTTATGTTTTTATGAAAACATATAGACACAAACTATTACTAATAACATGTTGTTTAATTTCTTTTGTCACAATTGTAATTGGACAATTTGTAATGGAACATTTTTTAAATCTAAATACACCATTATCTACAATAATAAATTTTATTGGAGGAATTTATTTCATGGTGTTAGTTCTTAAATCAAAAAAGTTATGATAGAAGTAAAAGATATTTTTAAAAATTTTGGAAAAAAAATCATTTTAAATGGAATTGATTTAAAAATTCCTGAAAATAAAATCACAGCTCTTATAGGAAGTAATGGAGCTGGAAAGAGTACTTTATTATCAATAATCAGTCGATTACTAAAACAAGATAAAGGTTCTGTAATTGTTAACAATAAAAATATAAATGATTATAAGAACAAAATAATAGCACAAAAGTTATCTATTTTAAAACAGTTTAATAATATTGCCATTAGAATAACTGTAAGAGAACTTATTACTTTTGGTCGGTTTCCATATTCTGAGAACAAACTAACACAAGAAGACCATAAAAAAATTGAAGATGCTATTCATTTTCTTGATTTACATGACATCTCTGATTCTTATCTTGATGAATTGAGTGGTGGTCAAAAACAAAGAGCATACTTAGGAATGGTTGTGGCACAGGATACACAATATATTTTATTAGATGAACCTCTAAATAATCTAGATATGAAGCATTCTGTACAAATGATGAAGGTTCTAAGAAAATTAACTGATGAATTAGGAAAAACAATCATTATTGTACTACATGACATCAACTTTGCTTCTGGATATGCTGACTATATCGTTGCTTTAAAAAATGGTAAAATCAAATATTTTGATGAAACAAATAATGTTATCGATGAAAAAATTCTTTCTGACATTTTTGAAATTCCATTTTGTATCTCTATTACCAACAACAAAAAATTATGTAACTATTATAATATCTATTAAAATGAAAAAAATATCATTGTTAATTGCAGCATCGGTTGTAATATTATTTACTTCATGTAAAAATGAACAAAAAGAACAAACAATTTCTGAAAAAGAAACTGTAACAATTGTACATGGATTAGATAGTGTCGTTGTTCCTAAAAATCCACAACGTGTGATTGTATTAGACTATAGTGAATTAGAAGACCTTGATTATATTGGAGCTAATGTTATTGGAATTCCTAAATCTGGTTTACCTACACATCTAAAAAAATATGGAGAAGATTCTTCTATAGAAGATGTTGGAAATATTGTAGAAGTTAATATCGAAAAAATTAATGAACTACAACCAGATTTAATAATTATTGGTGGCCGTCTACAAGACTCATATACACAGCTTTCTAAAATTGCCCCGACTATACTAACGGAATGGGATACAAAAAATCAATTAGGAGCTTTAAAGAAGAACTTAGACAATTTAGGTGAAATTTTTAATAAAAAAGATGAATTCAACAAAGCATATAATGAAATTATAGCAAAAGGTGAAAAAATAAAAAATGAAGCAGAAAAAACAAATAAAAAAGCATTAATTGTATTACATAATAAAGGAAAAATGAGTGCATATGGGAGTGGCTCAAGGTTTGGATTAATTCATGATATTTTGGGCGTAAAAGAAGCTGCTACCAACCTAGGGGAACATCTTCATGGTTCTAGTGTTTCTAATGAGTTTGTAATGGATAAAAATCCTGATATTTTATTTGTCATCGACAGAAGTGATGCTATTGGAGACAAAGGATTAAACAAAGATGAATTCGAAAATCCATTAATTAAAAACACTAATGCCTATAAAAATAATAAAATAATTTATTTAAACTCCTCTATCTGGTACTTGTCTGGTGGTGGTATAAGTTCTATAAACATGATGATGGACGAGATAGAAAATGCTATAAAATAATTCTTAAAAAATGTGGTGGATTTATGCTTTACTTTCTGCTGTTTTTGCTTCCTTAACAGCTATTACAGCAAAAATTGGTGTTAACAATGTAAATTCTAATTTAGCAACAGGTATTAGAACAATTATTGTTTTACTAATGATATGGTTTATTATTTTTGCTAGAAATGAACATAAAGAGATAACATTTATAACAAAACAAAATATTATTTTTCTTATTGTTTCTGGAATTTGTACAGGATTATCTTGGATTTTTTATTTCAGAGCTTTAAAAATTGGAAATGTTTCTCAAGTTGCATTAATAGATAAATTTAGTATAGTCTTAACTATTATACTTGCTACATTTTTTTTAAAAGAAAAAATAGATATTAAAACAATCTTAGGTGCTACATTTATTGTTGGTGGCACCTTAATATTATTATTAAAATAAATATTTTTATGCTAACAAAAGGTACAATAGAAACAACTGTTATAAAAAAGGAATTCATAACTCCTCATTACATTAGAATACATGTAACTTCAGAAGATATATACCAATTTGCAAATAGTACAATTGGAGATAATAATAAAATATTAATTCCACCTGAAGGATTAAATGAAATTCATTTTCCTGAATTTAATGATCAAAACCATCAATGGATTCATCCCCCCAAGGAATTAGCACCCTCAATTAGAACTTATACTCATAGAGGCATTAATCTCGAAAAAAAGGAGTTAATAATTGATTTTGTTAATCATGGAGATAATGGCCCTGCTTCTAAATGGGCTATAAATGCTACAAAAGGTAGTAAACTTGGTGTAATGATGAGAACGGAACCAACAGAGCTTTTTGCAAAAGCAGATTACTATTTATTTGTAGGAGACGCTACTGCAATTCCCGTCATTAGTTCCATTTTAGAAGCACTACCCAATCAAGCTAAAGGAACTTGTATTTTAGAAGTTCATGATGAAAAAGACGAACAAGAATTACAAACAAATGCAGATATTAAATTTATATGGGTACACAATTCATCACCAGAATTAGGAAGTAACCTCGCTGAAGTTACAAAACAAATTAATTTTTCTGAAGAATCTAAATTTGGTTATGTAGCTGCTGAATTTTCTACTGTAAAAGAAATTCGAACTTACTTAAGAAAAGTAAAATCATGGACAAATAAAGAGCTATATGCCTATTCTTATTGGAAAATTGGTATTTCAGAAGATAAATCGCAATCAGACAGACAAAAAGAAAAAAATACAGAATATTAGTATATATTATTTTAGGGCGACAACCGGGCTATACATTCTATCTTTACTCGCAAATTGTTTCGTAAAGGATGCCATTTCTATCCCTGTCGCAAATCCATTTTCTATAGAAAATAGAATTTATAATTGATATTTCTAATTCTAAAAAAATATACTTGATATTGCATTAGGGATTGTCGTGTAAATCCTTTTTAGATTGGATTCATTTTAATATTCAATCAAGCACCAATCTAAAAAGATTGAAACAAAAGCCCGCCCGAAGGGAATGCCCAAAAATTAATTAAAATTAGATAGAAATAAAATTTAATTGTAATAAATTTTGTTACAATTAAAAAAACATATACATTTGTACCAATAAAAGAATAAAAAAATTTAATCTATTTTGTAACAATTATTATTACATAATTATTATATTTATAAAATAAACTAATCAAAATGAAAACATTACTCGCTTCACTATCGTTATTAATAACGAGTTTTTTATTTGCAGGAACAATAAAAACGAAAACTTATACTCCAGGTTCAAATTCAATATTTAATGTTGCATCAACAATAATATATGGAGACAAAGATGCATACCTTGTTGATGCGCAATTCCAAAAACAATATGCTGAAGAACTTGTGAAAGAAATAAAAAAATTGAAAAAGGATTTGAAAATAATTTATATCTCTCATAGCGATCCTGATTATTATTTTGGTTTAGATGTTCTTAAAAAGAATTTCCCGAAGGCAAAAATAGTATCTACTGCCGAAACAGCATTTTTAATAAATGCCTCGAAAGATGGAAAGTTAAAAGTTTGGGGACCACAATTAAAAAATGATATACCATCGGAAATTATAATTCCAGAAGCAGTAAAATCATTACCTGATTTAGAAGGAAACAAAATTGAGATTGAAAAAACAAAAAATGACCCTTCTCATAGTTATATTTGGATTCCATCGATAAAAACAATCCTAGGGGGAATTTCTGTATCAGAAGAAGGTCATATTTGGATGGCTGATACACAAAATATACAAGCTATTGATAAATGGATTGAACAAATAAATAGTATGATAGCTTTAAACCCTACAACTGTGATTCCTTCCCACTTTACAGAACGAAACTTTTCTCCTAAAGTTTTAGATTTTACAAAAAATTATCTTTTAACTTATAAACAAACTGTTAGTACATACAAAACAGCAGATGAAGTTATAAAATATATGAAAGAGAAATATCCTAATCTTACAGGAATAGACAATTTAGAATTTGGTACTAAAGTTTTTATGGGAGAAGCAAATTGGGATTTAAAAAGTGTATACCCTGCTATAGAACATACTATTCTTTTTGATTTTGGTCAACTAAAATACAATTTAACTATACAAGATGATAAGAATTTAATTAACGATAATTCTTCTAAAAAAATAAAATATATCGCACAAGAAATAGCAAATAATATTTTTATGGTTTATTGGATAGACGAAAATACAAATGAAAATAGTATTCAAGTACAAAACTTCAATAACAACACTGTTTACAGTAATACTTATACTAAAGACGGAAAATCTACTCACGTACAAGGAACATTTACAATAAAATAATATATAAAATTATGAAAATAGCAATAACAGGAGCTACTGGTCAATTAGGACGTTTAGCAATAGAAAAATTAAAAGAAAGAACTGAAAAAGAAAATTTAATTGCTTTAGTTAGAAATACTGAAAAAGCAAAAGATTTAGGAATTGAAACAAGATTATTTGACTATGCTAAGCCTGAAATATTAGCTGATTCTCTACAAGGGATTGATAGTTTATTTTTAATTTCAAGTAGCGAAATTGGACAAAGAGAAACCCAACACAAAAATGTAATAAATGCTGCAAAAGAAGCTGGTGTAAAATGGATTGTTTATACAAGTTTATTACACGCTTCTACATCTGACATGGCATTGGCTCCAGAACATGTTGCAACAGAAAAAGCATTACAAGAATCTGGTTTAAATTTTACTATTTTACGTAATGGTTGGTACACAGAAAATTATGCTGGATCTATTCCTGGATCTATCCAAGCAGGAGCATTTATTGGGAGTGCAGAAAGTGGTAAAATATCTTCTGCTACAAGAGAAGATTATGCAGAGGCTGCAGCTGTTGTATTAACTACAGAAGGACACGAGAATAAAATATACGAATTAGCTGGAGATATAGCATATACTTTATCTGATTTAGCTGCTGAGGTTTCAAAACAAATTGGGAAAGAGATTCCTTATGTAAATTTATCTGAAGCAGATTTTACTGCTGCACTTGTGAAAATAGGTTTACCTGAAGGATTTGCTCAAATCTTAGCTGATAGTGATGCCAAAGCAGCTCATGGAGCTTTATTCTCTGACGACAAAACTTTATCTAAATTATTGAATCGTCCAACAACTCCATTAGCAGAAGTTGTAAAAAAATTCACAAAATAATATTTTTTAATAAGCGTAAATAAAGGCCTGAGAAGATATCTTTTCAGGCCTTTATTTATAGAATATTAAGTTTAAAAAATATAAAAAATCAACTTATAAAAGTTTTTTGTAACTTTAGCTAAAATTTAGTATCCTAAAATTTAGAATACATCAACAATATTTTTATTTTTGTAATTGAAAAAAATCTAAAAAATGAATCTTCACGAATATCAAGGAAAAGAAATTCTTAGTAAATATGGTGTGAAAGTACAACGAGGGATTGTTGCTACAACACCAGAAGAAGCTGTAGAAGCTGCTAAAACTTTAACTGAACAAACTGGAACAGGTTGGCATGTTGTTAAAGCTCAAGTACATGCTGGAGGACGTGGAAAAGGAGGCGGAGTTAAGCTTGCTAAAAATTTAGAAGAGGTAAAAGAAAGAGCTAACGATATCATCGGTATGCAATTAGTTACTCCTCAAACTTCTGCTGAAGGTAAAAAAGTACACCAAGTATTTATTGCTGAAGATGTATACTATCCAGGAGAAACTGAAACAGAAGAATATTATGTTTCTGTTCTTTTAGATCGTGCTACTGGTAAAAACATGATTATGTATTCTACTGAAGGTGGTATGGATATTGAAGAAGTTGCTGAAAAAACTCCAGAAAGAATCTTTACAGAAGAAATTGATCCTACTGTAGGTATTCAAGGTTTCCAAGCACGTAAAGTTGCTTTTAACTTAGGATTATCAGGAAACGCTTTCAAAGAAGGAGTTAAATTCATTACTGCTTTATACAATGCATATGTTTCTATTGATGCATCTATGTTCGAAATTAACCCAGTTCTTAAAACATCTGATAATCAAATTATCGCTGTTGATGCTAAAGTAACAATTGATGACAACTCTTTATTCCGTCATCCAGATATTGCTGCTTTACGTGATACAAGAGAAGAAGATGCTACAGAAGTTGAAGCTGGAGAAGCTGGTTTAAATTTTGTAAAATTAGATGGTAATGTAGGATGTATGGTTAATGGAGCTGGTTTAGCAATGGCTACTATGGACATTATTAAATTATCAGGTGGTAATCCTGCTAACTTCTTAGATGTTGGAGGTACTGCTGATGCTGAGCGTGTTGAAAAAGCTTTCCGTATTATCTTAAAAGATGAAAATGTAAAAGCTATCTTAGTTAACATTTTTGGAGGTATTGTTCGTTGTGATCGTGTTGCTCAAGGTATCTTAGATGCTTACAAAAACATGGGAGATGCAATAAATGTTCCTATTATCGTTCGTTTACAAGGTACAAATGCTGAAATCGCTAAAACAATGATTGATGAATCTGGTTTACAAGTTCATTCAGCTATTACTTTACAAAACGCTGCAGATAAAGTAAAAGAATTATTAAACTAATAATATTAGTTTTTTTATAATATTTTAAGCTCTCAATTAATTGAGAGCTTTTTTTATTCCATTAAATAAAAATCCCTCTCTAATTTTAGTTAGAGAGGGATTTTAGTTTTTATTTAAATATATAATTTAATTAAACTATATATCATCAAAATCAATATCAGTAAATGATTCTGTACTATTCTCTTCAGTCTTATTTAAGTTATATTCTTTCTTAGCATCAAAATCTTTTTGATGCTTTTCAGAAATTACTTCTTGTCCTTTTTGTGAAAATACAAAATCTGTTGTTTCAGATAACATATCTTTAAAACTTTCGAAATCTTCTTTATACAAGTATATCTTATGCTTCTTATAAAAGACAGCTCCGTCATCTTGTGTATTTTTCTTACTTTCTGTGATAGTTAAATAATAATCACCTGCTCTTGTTTCTCGGACATCAAAAAAGTATGTCCTACGGCCAGCCCTTAATACTTTGGAAAACACTCCTTCTGCATCCACCTTTTCTTGGTTTTCTAAATTATTCATAAATCAAATTTAGGTTTAGTTGTTAAATATATCCTAACAAAACTAAAAAAAAATACAAACAATTTGCTATTTTAAATTAATTTTTATTAAAAAATATAAAATTATTAATCTAAAAGTTGTTTATTGAATAATTCGTAATAATATCCTTTCTTATTTAGTAGTTCTGTGTTTGAGCCATTCTCTAATACATGTCCGTCTTTTAAAACTAAAATTTGGTCTGCTTGTTTAGCTGAAGAAACACGGTGAGTAATAATTATAGTTGTTTTTCCTTCTATTTCAGAAGATAAATTATTTAAAATCTGTTCCTCTGTTTCTGTATCGACAGCAGATAAACTATCATCAAAAATTAAAATAGTTGGATCATTAACCAGAGCTCTAGCAATAGAAACACGTTGTTTTTGACCTCCTGAAAGTGTTACACCTCTTTCTCCGACAACAGTTTCGTATCTTTCTTTAAAGTTATCTATATTATCATGAACAACAGCTTTTCTTGCAAATTTTTCAGCAATGGTTTCTTCAATTTCATTAGAACCAAATAAAATATTATTTGTTAATGAATCAGAAAATAAAAATGCCTCTTGTGGAACATAGCCAATACTTTCTCGAATAGAATCTACTGTAAGATTATTGATATTTTCTCCATCAATCAATATTTCTCCAGATGTAGGTTCTAAAGATCTAGCTATAAGTAAAGCAATTGTTGTTTTACCTGATCCTGTTTTACCAAGTATAGCTAAAGTTTCTCCTTTATTAATTGTAAAAGAAACATTATCTAATGCTTTTATTCCTGTATTCTCATAAACATATGATACATTTCTAAATTCTATTTTACCTTTTACAAGATGTTCTTTTCTAGGATTATTATCTACATTAGTTTCCGCATTTAAAAATTCATTAATCCTAAACATAGAAGCCTCTGCTCTTTGTACAACCATTGTTATCCAACCTAATGAAGTAAATGGCCAAATAAGCATATTTAAATATAAAAAGAACTGAGCTATTGAACCAATATCCATTGTTCCCGCAATATACTTTAATCCTCCTAAATAAAGAATAACTAAATTACTCACACCTACTACAACTACCATTAAAGGGCCAAATGCTGCTTGTATTTGTGCTAAATTAAGAGCTCTCTTTTGATATTCATCTGCTTCTTCTTTATATTTTGATTTTACAAATGATTCTGAATTAAATGATTTAATAACTCTAATACCAGCAAATGTATCTTGTACAGAAGAAGATATTGTAGATTGTTGTTCTTGTACTTTTTTACTCTTTTTATTTATATTTTTAGCAACATTATAAATTAATACTGATAAAATAGGTAAAGGAGCTAAAGTGTATAACGTTAATTCTTCATCAATTTTCAGCATAAAGTAAGCAATAATTATAACTCTAGAAATTAAATCTATCGGATACATTATTCCTGGTCCAAGATACATACGCACCAAACCTACATCTTCTGTAATTCGGTTCATAAGATCACCAGTCTTATGCTTCTTATAAAATGACAATGATAATTTTTGATATTTATCATAAATCACATTCTTCAAATCAAATTCAATGTAACGAGATGCTACAATAATCATTTGTCTTGTTCCAACTGTTAATATTCCTCCTAAAACTTTAAAAAAGAAAAATGCTAAACTAGCATACATTAATCCTTGTTTTAATGTTTCTAAATTATCTGTACCATTCTTTTTAAAATTACGGAGTAATTCTTCTACAGTATTAATCGCCTCGCGAATATAAGTTACGGAAAATACCTGTACCCAATTGGCACAAATTGTAAAAATGAAGCCTAATAAAATTCTCCATTTATACTTCCATAAAAATTTATTTAATTTTTGTAATGATTTCACAAGACAAAATTACATTCTTTTTTTTACCTTTGCATCTTAATTAGACGTTATATCATTGAAATTATGTTGGGAAGAAGACAACTCCGCGAAAAAGTAATGCAAAACATTTATGCTTACAATTGTTTAGGGACAAGTGGTGAAGAAAGAATGGTCGAAAAAAATATGATGAAAAGTATTGACCAAATCTATGATTTATACATTTATCTGCTAAATTTAATTAAAGTTCAGAAAGATATTGCTGAGCATAAAATAGATCTTGCAAAATCTAAAAACTTTCCAACCAAAGAAGATTTAAACCCAAATTTAAAATTTGTAAACAATAAAGTTTTCAGAATATTAGAACAAAACTTAGAATTAAGTAGATATTCTAATGATAATAAAAATTTACTTTGGGACATTTATGATTCTTATCCAAACAATATCTACAAATCTTTAATTGAAAGTGACTTATATAAAAATTATATGAGTAATGAAACTAACTCTTTTGCTGAAGATTTAGAATTCATATCATCAGTTTTTGTAGAATTTATTGCTGAATATGAAGATTTACATGACTATTTAGAAGGTATACAAATTACTTGGGCTGATGATGTACACATTGCTAATGCAATGGTTCACACAACTTTAAAGTCTTTTCGTGAAAGTAGTTCCCCTTTAATCTCATTATTCAAAGTTTATAAAGATTTAGATGATAAGAAATTTACAGAAGAGTTATTTAGAAAAACTATTCGTCATCAATCAGAAACAAGAAAGATAATCGATGAAAAGGCTCAAAATTGGGAATTAGATCGAATTGCAACTATTGATTTAATTGTATTAGAAATGGCATTAACAGAATTTTTATATTTTCCAAATATTCCAGCAAAAGTAACAATTAATGAATATATTGAATTAGCAAAAAATTATTCAACAGAAAAATCACGTGTATTTGTTAATGGAATCTTAGATAAAACTTTAAAAGAGTTAAAAGATAATGATAATTTACCAAAATATGGTAGAGGATTATTATAGTTATAAAAAATTCTTATTTTTGACTAGGACAAAAATTTATAAAAATGAAAACTAAAATATTTATTTTAGGAGCTTTTGCACTATCATTAGCAATTAGCTCATGTGGTGAAAAAAAAGCAAGTGAAAACTTTTCTGCTGAAGAAACATCTCAGCAAGCTGAAAATGTTGTTGATCCTGCTACTGCTCCTGTACTAACTTTGGCTGAAGCAAGTCATGATTTTGGAGATGTTAAAGCAAATGAAAAAGTAGAAACTTATGTTAAGTTTACTAATAATGGTAAATCACCATTAATTATTCGTGATGCTTCAGCAAGTTGTGGTTGTACAGTTCCAGAATTCCCTACAAACCCAATTGCTGTTGGTGGTACAGATTCTATTAAGGTACAGTATACTGCTGGAAATATGAATGGTAAACAGCAAAAAACAGTAACATTAGTAACTAATACAGTTAATGGTCATGAAAAATTTGACATTACTGCAAATATAGTTGGTGCTACTGTTAATAACCAAAATGCACAACAAGCATTTGGAAATTAATAAAACCAATTAAAATATAAAAAATGATTCAAACTATCTTTTTACAAGCTGGCGCTCAAGGAGGAATGTCAATGTTATTAATGTTCGGAGGAATGTTCGTTATTATGTACTTCTTCATGATCCGCCCACAACAAAAGAAAGCAAAACAAGAAAAACAATTTCAAGCAGACATAAAACGTGGAGACTTAGTTGTAACAACTTCTGGTATTCATGGTAAAGTAAATGAAATTTATGATGACGCTATAGTTATAGAAACAGGCGCTGGAAAAATTAAATTTGAAAGAGCAGCTCTTTCAAAAGAATTAACAGCTGCCCGTTATGGTAAAACAACTGACAAAACAACAAAGTCAGAGAAAACTATAGAAGATAAAAATTAATTTATAGGTTAACATACATTTAACCAAAAGCCGAAGAAATATTTCTTCGGCTTTTTTTTATCTTCACACCATGAAAAACAATCAATATTTTATAATTGGAATTACAGGAGGAATTGGTTCTGGAAAAACTACAGCTGCTATTTTTTTTGAAGAATTTGGTATTCCTGTTTATAATTCTGATAAAAGAGCAAAAATTATTCAGAATGAGAATATTGATGTTAAAAATAAAATAATAGAATTATTAGGAGAAAACTCTTATAATAAAAATGGTTTAAACAAAGCATACGTTTCAAAAGAAGTTTTTAATGATAAGTCTAAATTAATTGAACTAAATAGAATTGTTCACCCTGCTGTTTTTAATGATTTTGAAGAATGGAAAAATAAACAAACAAGTAAAATTATAATGAAAGAGGCTGCTATTCTCATAGAAAGTGGAAGTTATAAAACTTGTGATGTTGTAATCAGTGTTATTGTTGATTTAGAAAAAAGAATCAGAAGAACAGTCGATAGGGATAATTTATCAGAAGAAGAAGTCTTAAAACGAATCAATAATCAAATATCTGATGATGAAAGAATTGCTAAATCTGACTATATCATTTACAATAATGGAAATTTACCAGATTTAAAAAAAGAAGTAGAAAAAACACTATTAAAAATAAAAAAAGAATATAATTTTTAGATTTCTTGTATTAAAAGAATATCATTACTTATATTTATACTAATTATAAAGGAATAACCTAGAATTTAAAAAATTTCAATGAAAAAAGGTTTTTACAAAATCTTAATTATCATTATGAGTATAGCACTCATAGGTTTAATTATTATTCAATTTTATTGGCTTAATTTAACAATTAAGACTGGTACAGAAAGTTTTAATAACAATGTGTATCAAGCAATGAATTATACAACAGAAAAAGTTAATAAAAATGAATTAGAAAAATATTATAAAAAATTTAATCATATAGAATCTGATTTAAAATCAAATAAAAACAAACCTCAGGTTGTTACTAATCAAGTTATTAAAGATTCTTTAGGAGTTACTTATGCATATGTGACACGTTATGTTGTAGAAAAATCTATGTTTCCTTCTGGTAAATTTAATGACAGCTTGACAAAAGCTAATATTTATTCACAAGAACGTATTTTTAAAATTAAAAAAGATTCTACATCAAACGGAATTCCTGATTTAAATTTTGACTTTGAACATTCTTTACAAGATGGTACATTTACTTTAGAAAGTGCTGCAAGATGGGATGCTGGAACAACTCCTATTGATAAACGAGTGTCTTATAAAATGTTAGACTCTATTTTAAAATCAGAATTAAGGAATAGAGGTATAAAGCAAACTTCTCCTATATTGGCTGTTTTAAAAAGAGATTCATCTACTACTGATATTAAATCAGATAAATTTGATCCCGAAAAAATAGAATTTATGGTACCTCTATTTTTGGATAGAAAAGATCACATAGAATACTATTTAGCTGCAAATTTTGAAAATAGAAATCTAGCAATCATTGCTCCCACAGTACCTGTAATATCATTAACTTTTGTTCTTACAATGATTATTATAACTGTATTTTCATTGTCTATATACAATATGCAAATACAACGAAAGAGCTCAGAAGTAAAAACTGACTTCATTAATAACATGACACATGAATTTAAGACACCTATTGCTACTATAAATATAGCATCTGACGCCTTAAAGAATGAAAAAATATATACTGATCCTGAAAAGGTTAAATATTATGCTAATTTGATTAAACAAGAAAATAAACGTATGAATGCTCATGTAGAAATGGTATTACGTATGTCTAAACTTGAACATAATCAAATGGATATGAATTTTGAAGAAGTAAATTTAAATGGTATTGTTCAAAAAAGTGTCGAACCAATTAGATTTATTGTAGAGGAAAGAAATGGTACAATATTTGAAGAATACAACGCAGAACACTCTTTTGTGAAAGGTGATCCTTTTCATTTAGAGAATATTATTATAAATATTTTGGATAATGCTCGAAAATACTCTCCGGAAGCTCCTGAGGTTCGAGTAAAAACTTACAACAAAGACCAAAGTTTTATAATTGAGATATCTGATAAAGGAATGGGAATGTCTTCGAGTGTTTTAAAAAAGATATTTGAACAATTTTATAGAGAAGAAACGGGAAATATACATAATGTAAAAGGCCATGGACTTGGTTTAGCTTATGTCAAAAAAATTGTCCAATTACATGGAGGACAAGTTTGGGCAGAAAGTACACAAGGAAAAGGAAGTACATTTTACATTAAAATCCCTCTAAAATCATAGATCAATGAGTGATAAACAAAGACTACTTTTAGTAGAAGATGATCCTAGCTTTGGAAGTGTATTAAAAGATTATTTAATCATAAACGATTTTGATGTTACACATGCTATAGATGGAGAAGATGGGCTAACTAAATTCAAAGAAAGCGATTATGATTTATGTATCTTAGACGTAATGATGCCTAAAAAGGACGGATTTACTTTAGGTAAAGAAATCAAGGAGTTAAAAAGTGAGCAACCAATCATATTTTTAACTGCTAAAAATATGAGAGAAGATGTACTGAATGGATATAAAATAGGTGCTGATGATTATGTATTAAAACCATTTGATTCTGAAGTTTTATTATATAAAATTAAGGCTGTTTTACAAAGAAATTCAGGAGAAGAAGAAAAATTTGAACAAGAAGATTTTAAAATTGGAAAATTCAATTTCAATGCAAAACTTCGTCAATTGATTTACGATGGTAAATCTCAGAAATTATCTCCTAAAGAGAACGAATTATTACGTTTATTAGCTGTTTACAAAAATGATTTAATGCCAAGAGAAATAGCATTAACTCGTATTTGGCATGACGATAATTATTTCACTTCTCGTTCTATGGACGTATATATTGCTAAATTACGTAAGTATCTTAAACAAGATCCTGCTGTAGAAATTGTAAATATACATGGAGAAGGATTTAGATTATTAGTTCAAGAATAATATTAAATAATAAAAAAATAGCCTCAAGATAGTTGGGGCATTTTTATTTATAAGGTTTATAATTATCTGGTAAATTTTTAGAAATATAGCTATCTAATTCTTTCCTATTATTTTCTAAATCCCTAGGATAAGAAATATTATTCTCTAAGGCTCTATCTCCATATGCTTCTATTGTACAAATAAATTTAACTGGCACCCCTGTATAAACAGTATTATCAGGGATTGAACAATTAAGTACAGAACCTGCTCCTAAAATACAATTATCACCCATTTTAGCACCTGGTAATAATGTACAATTGTTACCAATAAAACAATTATTACCAATTTTAATTCTTCCAAAATTTCGAGCATCTTTATACTTATCCATAGAATAAATGACATACATAGCTCCATCATGATTAATAAATCTACAACCAGCTGTAATCTTAGTCTTCTTCCTATTTCAATTAAATCAGGTTTTGAACCAAAATCAGGTGCTTCTATAAAAATAGTTCCTTCTCCAACCTTTAATCCTCTCGATTTACATATATAAGAATAAATATTTCTACTAATAATATGAAATTTTAAAATAATGCGATATAAAAAAAAACATAATTTATTTTTTTACTACTCCCAATAATATTTTTTCAACTTGACTAAAAATTTTTTTACTATCAAATTGTTCTTCAATATTAGCTAAATTATTTTTAATTTGAATTACTAATTCAGAATTAGATAATAATTTTTTCATTCCTTCATATATACCTCCTACAGATGATTCCGTAAGTAATCCATTTTCTCCATTTTTTATCATTTCTCTAATTCCACCAACATTTGTTGATATAACTATTTTTTTTAGTATAAGAGCTTCACCTATACTTAATGGATAAGCTTCATATCTTGAAGATTGTACATAAAAATTAGCTGATTGTATATAAGGGAAAGGATTTTCTTTTTGCCCAAGTAAAACAAAAGATTCACTGTAACCTTCATGTTCTATTTTTTGTTTTAAAACATTATAATCTGGACCTTGACCTATAATATAAATTGTATGATGAATATTTTCAACTAATAGCAGTTTATGAACTTCATATAACATATCATAGCCTTTTTGTTTTCCTATTCTTCCTACAGATATAAAGGTTGGATATTTATTTTCTAAATACACTTCTTCAACTTTAGATTTTTTAAAAATCTCATTTATATTAAATGCATTATATATAACAATACCATTAGTAAACTTCCCATTTGATGTCTTAACTGCATCATCTAAAGTATCTTGAGAAACATGTATAGATAAATCACACTTTTCATATAAAGATATGATCTTATTAATGTTAAAAGAATGTAATAAATTACTTAAATTAGAATGCAACCAACATATTTTCTTAGAATTTTTATAAGGACTATTAATAAGACCTTCTAAATCATAATGAAAAAGACCTATCTCTATATCTGGTACAAATGGAATTTTTGATTTTGTGAGATTTGGAAATTTATTAAATAAAATTAATTTTAGTCTTCTATAACCAAGTTGAATTTTATTTAAAATAAAATTATCCGAAAAACTATCTTTTCCTTCAGTAAGAAAAGATAAATGTATATCTTCTGGAATATCTTTTAGTAAAATACCTTGATTTAAATTTAAAAGTAAAGCTATTTCAAATTTATTTCTATCTAAATTATTCAATAAATCCAATAATACTTTCTGAACTCCTCCCATCTCCATAGAGCGATGACGAAAAAGTACTTTTACTTTTTTCATGATTATATGTTTATTAGTCTATTTCAGCTCCTAAAGTTCTATATTGTTGTCTAAATTTTTCAGCCCAATTAAACCATTCTTGATATTGAGCGTCAGGATGATTTTCTTTATCTAAAAACTTTTTTATATAATCATTAGAAAAATCTTTTGGATAATTTTCTATCGAATCAAATTCATCATTGTACCAAGCTTCATTTAGAATATGATTCATCCTATTAACATCAAATTCTTCCTGACCCTTATGATATGATCCGGTAGCAGAAGATTGAAACGTAGTTTTTAGAACTTCTTCTTTGGTTCTTGCGAAAATTACTTTTTTATTATTATGATACCAAACTGCTGCATTACGGAGTTGTTGTTTCTCATCTACTAATCCTTTTGCATCCTTCCATATTGATAACCAATAATCTTTATGATATAATCCCATTAGAATTGAATTTAATGTCCAATATTTATTTTTAGTATAATTATCAACAATTCCTAATTTATATAATATAGTAAAAAATTTATATTTATTATACATAAATAAATTCATAATAAATTTATTTGATGTGAATATTTTTTTGGGAATTACTGATTTTAAATCTACTGATAAATCCTTCACTTCACAGAAATTGATCTCATCATTCAAATTACCTAACCAACCTAATTTAACTAAAGGAATTTTATATAAAATCATTTGATTAATAATGTTATTAAGATTGATTTCCTTAGTAAACCATACATCATCTTCAATAACTAAAACATAATCATCACTTTTCTCTACAGTTATTTTCCATAAATCAGTAGGTATTTTAAAACCATCTATTTTTGTTCCATTCTTTAAATTACTTTCAATCGCTAGCTGTTTTTCTTTGACTTGACTTGATAGATTAAAACATACATTAGGATATTTAATTTTAAGTTTTTCAATAAATTTACTAGGTGTACCATCATCTAAAATAATTATATCATAATTACCTTTCACATTATTTTCAATAGATTTCAAACAACGATCTAAGTAAAAAGCTCTATTAAATGATTTTATAATAATATTCATAAGTTTAAATAAATTTATTAATTATTTTATAAAAAGAAACTGGTAAAAAAGAAACTACTTTATATTTTAAATTTGGAGAAGAAGGATATTGTTTTTTTAATTTGTTTATCAATAAAAGTAAACTATTTTTATCTTCAAATTTTATTGCACTTTTAATACAGAAAATAATATCATTTTCACTGTTCTGTTGATTTTTATCAAGTATATTTTTAAAATTATTAGGATTGAAATTATCATAACCATCCTTCATATTATTTGAATATTGTTTATAAAATTGTCTAGCTTTCTCTACAAAGCTCCAACGAACTAATTTGTTTTCTTTTCTTGAAATACTATCGTTTAATATTCTATACTTTAATAAGGGTTCTTGAAAATTATAAAATTTTTTTCCTTCATTCATTAAACGTAAATAAAGGTCATAGTCTTCACATCCATACATTTTCTCTCTATAAAAAATATTCTTCTCACTTCTGAATAATATAACGGGATGAAACATCGATATATGATTGATCATTCTATTTTTTATTTCAGAATCAATCTCAGGAGTTTCCATCATTCCAATCAATTCATCATTTGCATTAATTAAAGAAACTATTGATCCTACCATAAATATAGAAGAATTATTTTCTAAATAATCTACTTGTTTTTGAAACCTATCTAAAGAAGAAATATCATCAGCATCCATTCTAGCAATATATTTTCCTTTAGCATTTTTTATTCCAAGATTAAGGTTATTTATAAAACCTTTAGCTCCTTGATTTTTTTCCTTTTTAATAATGCAAATTCTATTGTCTATAGATGCATAATTTTCAAGTATTTTCAGAGAATTATCCGTGGAACAATCTTCTATAATTATAAATTCAAAGTCTCTAAAAGTCTGGTTCAATATAGAATCAATAGCTTCTTTGATATATAACTCAGCATTATAAACAGACATTATTACAGATAATAATGGAGAATTTAAAGTATTCATTTTACAAATCTTTTTCTAAAACTTCTTGTTTATTTATAATCATACTATTTGCTGGAATATCTTTATATATAATACAACCTGCACCAATAATACAATTATCACCTATTGTTACTCCTTTTAGAACAGTTACATTACTTCCCAACCAGCAGTTTTTACCGATTTTTATTGGAGCTGTATTAAATTCTCTTGCTTCAATTCTAAAATTTGGTGAAGACGAATACTTATGATTATGATCATAAAGTTTAACACCTTCTCCAAACAAGGTATTTTCACCAATCTCGATTTTATCTAAACAATTAATAGAACAATAATTATTCATAAAAAAATTATTATTAATAATGAGTTTTGCATTATTATGAACTAAAATATTACAATAATTTCTAATTTCTAACTTTCCTAAAATAACTTCGAAAGCATTTTCATGAATAGTAAATGTATTATAATTACCTATTTTTAATTGGTTTGATTTTTTTACTGCTTTGTGAGAAAAAAGTAATTTAAAAGTACCTTTTTTTAATATTTTAAGAGTTATTTTCGATAGAATGCTTATCATAGTTTAAGTATTTATAAAATATTATTCGTTTAATATAAAATAAATTGTAGTCTTTTTTATGTTTAAATTTTACAACTTCTTTATCTTGAGAATTATTTTTAAAGGCTAAAAAATTAAAAGATAATGATGAATATTGAAGACTTTACTAATCCTCTTATATTAATATCATATTATGCTACTATACGCTATTAATATTCTTGCCCAGTGATTTAAATATTTCCCTAATAAAATTATCATAATCAATTAAAAAAATAATTTTAGAAGCTATTTTTACTACGATTATAGAATATTGAGCATATTTTTTATTTTCTTTACCTAAAACAATAATTCTTATTATCTATTTTTTGATATTCATTTAAAGCATTTAATATTGAATCTGTAGATACATCATTTATACATATAATTTCGATATTAAAATAAGTTTATTTAAGTAAAAAGTAAATTAACCAATTCACAAACCACTCAATAGTTCTTAAATTACAACAAGTAGCATTTTCATATATTTGTTTCTACTTTTGCTCCGGAATTAATAAAATATTGCTTAAAATTATTTCTCCAATTTCTCCAATCATTTACAGAAGCTTCTGAAATATTATATTTTTCTAAAAAATTTTCTATATACTTTTCTGAAAAATCATCAGGAAAATTATTATATGAATCTAGCTGAGAGTTATACCATTCCTCATTTAGTATAAAGTTAAAATAGTCAATATCAAAATCACTTGAGGTTTTATGATCGTGCATTGTTGCAGATGAAATATATGTAGTCTTTAAAAATTCTTCATTAGATCTAGCAATAATTGTATTTTTATTATATTTAGATCCTACATTAGATAATTGATTTAATTCCATATAATCTCCATCAATATTTTCCCATGTTTTTAACCAATATTCTTTTTTATAAATTCCCATAGAAATTGATATTAATAAATAATATTTTTTAAAAATAGTAGCATCAATTATACCTAATCTATAAAGAATTGATTTTATTTTCCATTTATTAAAAAAAATATTATGAATCATTTTTTTTGAAGGAGTAATCATTTTAATTGGTAATATTTGTAAAATATTTTTGGTCAGTGGATTTTCAATACTTAAACCTTTCGAAGAAATCCCTTGCCATGATATTTTTAATAATGATATATTATAATTATGCATATCATCAATATATTCATTAAAATTAATTTCTTGAGTAAGCCACACATCATCTTCAGTCACAAAAATATACTCGCTACTTGATTCTTCTACAGTTTTTATCCAATCTTTTGCAGGGAAACCAATAACTTTACTATTATTTTTATTAAAAATATTTTTAAAATATTCACTTTTTTTATCTGCTAAAGTTGTTTTTTTTATAACTACATCTGGATATTTTTCTTTAATTTTTTCTAAATATTTCTCAGGAGTTCCGTCATCTATAATAATTATCCTAAAATCTCCTTTTGCATATTTTTTAATAGAATATAAGCATCTATCTAAATAGTATGGCCTATTAAATGATTTTATTATTATGTCCATTATTTTGAAATTAAATTTGTATTATTTCTTAAATATTTAGTTGTTGGAATTTCAAAATATTTATAAATTAATACTGATAATGATATAGTTACAACCAAAAATAATAAATATAAAATACTCATTGTAATTCCCCAACTACTTTTTCTATTCAAAAGAGTTGAAATAAAAATATCAACATTATCCCAAATTGGTAAATAAGATATAATTATGACAAATAAAAGAAATAAATAATAACTAGGTAAAGTTCTAGACAACCGTTGTTTCCAAAAATGTATTAATTCAGATTTTTTCACATCATCCTTAAATAATTGTTTAATTATTATAGTTCCAACTAAAAATCCGCTGAGAACAAAAAAAATACCAACGCCATCATAATAAATTTTCATATGAAGATCTACTTTATCACGAAAAGGTAAAAAATATGCTGCATGTCCATATATAGCAAAAAAACATAAAAGATCTAAACCGAAAACTCTATTTTTAGTTAAATTAGGTATTTTAAATAAATTCATGTGAAATATATTTTATTAATTACATGTATAAGAATTTCTATTCTTGGATAATAACTTTAGAATACTTGATAAGCTCTGATAAAAAAATCATACACCATTTATTAGTTATTATACTTTATATATTTCATAAAATATATAATTGATTTAATATTAAATTTTTTAATAAAATATCTAAAATTTTTATATGATTGTTGTTTTAATTTACTCTTACTATAAGAGAAATATTTGTTATTATATATTACACTTAAATACTCTAAATGAAAAAATAATTTTTCATAGTAAACAATAGATTTTTCATTATTTGTTAACGATTCTTTATGAATACGATATATGGATGTTTCATCTATTAATCCATATATTTTTCCTTTATTAGCATTAATAAGAAATAAAACTAAGTCTCCAAAAAAAACTTTTTTATCTTTTATAATATTCCAATCTTTTTTATCAAAATTATTTTTATATAATACTGTTGAAGTAGGTATAATCCAATTTGTAAAAATATCAATATCAGAATAAGATTTAGATTCTGATATTTTTTTTAACAAATTATTTATTTTTCCGTTTAAAGAAACTTCTTTACAATTTGTAAAAATCATTTGAAAGTCTTCATTTCTTTCTAAAAAATCTACTTGTTTTTGTAATTTACAAGAATCCGTCCAATAATCATCACCATCACAAATAGCAATATACTTACCTGTTGCTTGTTGCAAAGACCAAATAAAGTTTTTCATACTTCCCATATTATTTTCATGATTAGTATATTTTACTTCAAAATTTTTAGGAATATTATTAATTAATAAATATTTATTAATTATTTCATCTGTCTTATCAGGTGATTTATCATTTGAAAGTATAATTTCAATTGGACCTTCATATTTTTGAGAAAAAATACTATCTAATGTTTGCTCAATGAATTTTTCGTGTCCCCAGGTTATTGTTACTACACTTACTTTAGGCAGCATTGTTTGCATACTGTTTTAATTATATTAGTAATGAAATCATATCTGGACTAAATACTGGAAGTTGAAGATTATTTTTAACTTCATTTCTTTCTGAAAATGAATCATCTATAAATATTGAATCAAAATATTTTATATATTTCCATTTATTATCATCTGGTTTTAAGTGAATCACTTCATCAAAAAGATGTTCAAGTCTATGACTAATTAAGCTTTTATTAATATCAAATTTATGTTTAGTTATTAAATAAATTTGTTTACCTTCATTTATCATTTTATATAAAAAGGATATTATTTCAATATTTACTTTATCATTTATAATTATAACATCATCAAAATCAATATAAACATGATTAAATACTAAATTACTTTTAAATTTAATATCTAATGCCCTGTCCATCTCAACTTCGTAATTATTTTCTATTATACTTACTGGTATATTGAATATATTAAATAAACTTAAGGCTGCGAAGTTTATTCCTTTCATTCTGTATACTGATGATGATCCTCCAAATCTAGATGCAACCTCCATCAAAACTAATTCTTTACTATACCTTTCTTTTACTTGAAAAAACCAAGCTCCATTAAAATTTAATCCATCATTAATTTTTTTTGCTAATTCTAAAAATCTATCTTCTAGGATCATAGATGAAGTATTAACACTTATTCCATTAGATATACGACTTCTCTCTCTAGAACCTACAAACAATAACTTCCCTTTAAAATCAGTAAAGCAGTCAACTGTATACTCTTTACCTGGTAAATATTCAGATATTATACATGTTGGATAATTACTAAGATGATTTTTTAAATCTTCTTGAGAAGTCACTTTTTTTGCTCCTCTGGATCCATAACCTATTTCTGGTTTTAAAAATACAGGAAAATTAATATTTTTATCATCATTATCAAAAACCAATGGAGTGGGTATAATTGTACTTAAAATTCTATATGTTTTTAATTTTGATAAACATATTTCTGTCGTCTCATATGATGAAGATATTATCTTACAGCCTAAATACTCTTCATTCTTTTTTAAAATAGTTATTACTGAATCCATCGCTGGATATATAGCATCTATTTTATTTTCTTTTACAATTTCTATTAGTTTAGGTATAAAATTTTCTTCATTAAAAAAAGGTAAATTGCCTATATAATTTTCATATATAAACTTCCCATGATCATCAACGCTATTTGCGCCAAAAAGATCTACATGAATAGAATATTTTAAAGATCTATGTATTTCCAAAGCTATCTCTGAACCACAAGGAAATACCAAAATATTATATTTCATATATTAATTATTTTGTATTCTTAAAATTATTCTACATATCCAATCTACCTCCTCTTCAGTCAAATCATAAAATAATGGCAAGCATAATACTTTTTTAGAAATATCATCTGTTATTGGCATATCTGTCGAATTTAAATAAGGTAAAGCTGTTGCTAAACTAGGATAAAAATAACGTCTTGTAAATATTTCAGTTTTATCTAATTCTGTTTTTATTTTCAGAAGTAATTCTTCTGATTCTAAAACAAAAGGTAAATAAGCTCCATTATTTTCTGAATATTTATGCCATAAAGGTCTAGAAGCTTTAAAATTAACTAAATTCTCTTCATATCTTTTTGTTAATAATTTACGTTTTAAAATAATTTCATCTACATATTTTAAATTAATTAATCCCATTGCTGCATGAAATTCTGAATTCTTACCATTTATACCAAGTTCAGAGAATGTATCATAACCTGAGATTCCAAAATTTCTTATAAAAGCAATTTTTTTTAATAACTCTGGATTATTAGTTATCATTAAACCACCCTCTATAGAATGATATAATTTTGTAGCATGCAATGAACAAATAGAGATATCACCATATTCGAAAATTGATTTATCTTTAACCTTCACTCCAAAAGCATGTGCTCCATCATAAATAACTTTTAAGTTATATTTTTTAGCTATTTTTTCTATTTTTTCTACGTCACATGGATTACCATAAACATGTGTAGCTAATATTGCTGATGTATTTTCAGTTATTACAGCCTCTATTTTATCTGCATCTATATTTAAAGATTTTTCATCGATATCAACAAAAATAGGTTTACAACCTTCCCAAACAATTGATGAAGTAGTTGCTACAAAAGAAAATGGTGTAGTTATTATTTCTCCTTTTAAATCTAATGCTTTTATAGCCATTTGTAAAGCTATTGTCCCATTTGTAACAAATAATAAATGCTTTAGAGATAAATATTTTTTTAATTCCATCTCCAATTGACTTGCTAATGGTCCCATATTTGTTAACCATTGTCGTTTCCAAATACCTGTCAAATAATTTTGGTATTCTTCTTGAAGAGGTAAAAAAGGCTTTGTAACTGGTATCATTTAGTTTAGTTAATTATTAATTCAAATCTACAAATTTATTTTATCTTCGTAATAGAATTATTCCTATGAAACTTGTAAGTATTATTATTCCCATTTATAATGTAGAAAAATACATTGTTAAATGCTTAGAAAGTGTATTTTCACAAACCTATAAAAATATTGAAATTATATTAGTGAATGATTGTACACCAGATAATTCAATTCCTATAATTAATGATTACTTAAATAATTTATCTAATTATTTTGAAACAAAAATTATACATCATTCTATAAATAAAGGTTTATCTGAATCTAGAAATACTGGAGTTAAAAATTCAAATGGAGAATATATATACTTTTTAGATAGCGATGATTGGATTAGTAATGATTCTATAGAATTATTATTAAACTCTTCTATAAAATACAATTCTGACGTTGCTATAGGTGGAACAATTTGTTATCTTGAAAACGAAAAAATAGAAAAAGTCATTTTCCCTCTACTAAATACTAAAAAGTTTTTAAAAAATAACGAAGAAGTTTTTACTGCTTTTATGAACCATGAATGGCCTGTTATTGCACCAAACAAAATTTATAAAAAATCATTTTTAGAAAAAAACAACCTACATTTTAAACCTAATCTTTTAGGTGAGGATGAATTATGGGCTTTTGAATGGGCTCTTTGTGCTGAAAAAGTGAGCTTTGTAAATGAGAATACCTATTACTATTTTCTAAGAAGTAATTCTATTATATCATCAAAAACAAAAAAGAATTTTGATGATATGTTTTTTATACTTAGTGTCTTCACTAAATTTTATAACAACGAGAAAAATAAGTTTAAAAAAATAAGTTTAAAAAAATACATTTTATATTATAAGGAAATGATTTTGATGATGCAATGGAAAGCTCTATCTTCTGATAGAAAATATTTTTATCAGAATTATAAAAAATTAAAAAAATATCCTTATCTCAATTTAATTGAATTATTATCTAATAATTATACAATAACTCAAAAAAAGAAAAGTTTATTATTTCATTTACCTACGTTGATCGGTGCACCTTTTTATATAAAAAGATATGAACGTTAAAATTTAAAAAACTTATTAATTAGTTTTTTCTTAAGATAAGATAAAATATTCTTTAAAGGTATTAAATCTAATAAATAATTATCATCAATGATTTTTTGATTATTAATCATATTGTTTAATTCTCTTTTAGCGTAAGGTATTTTATTTAATTCATCTAAATAATAAAGTACATGTAATGAATTTTTATATGCACTTTCTCTATTAATAAAATTCCAAGGTGTTGCATAATTTTTGGGAATATCTATACTAAAATAGGTGTTCGAATAAATATAAATATTATTATAAATTTCTTGAGTATTATTATTTTTATTATCAAAGGCATATTTACTTGTAAGGATTGAAGATAAGATTTGGTTACTTGTTTTTATTTCAAATGATTGATTTTGATAGTAATTTATCATATCTAATAAAATAGAGTGATTTTTAATACTTCCTATTAAAGCTGTGGAAACAAATCCTTCTTTTTCTAAACCTATAAAAAAATTATGTATAAGAAACTCATCTAAATTATTTTTAACCTCAACATCTGTATCCATATAAATACCGCCATTATTCAATAGGGCATAAATTCGAACATAATCGGAAACGAAAGCCCATTTTTTTTGATTATATGCTTCTTTTACAAATTCTATAGATTCAGAAATATTAAAATTAGTCTCATTCCATTCCTTTATTTCATAATCTGGTAAATATTTTCTCCATGTTGCTAAACAATATTCAAATGATGATGGCTTGTCTTTTCCTCCAAACCAACAGTAATGAATTATTTTTGGAATCATAAATTAAGGTATATTTGCAAATATAACCAATTGTATTATACATGAAACCTATTGTTACTATTTTTACACCGACTTATAATAGAGCACATTTACTAGCAAGATTATATAATTCATTAATTATACAAACTAATAAAAGCTTTGAATGGTTAATTGTCGATGATGGTTCAACTGATGAAACTAAAAATTTAATCAACCAGTTTCTTAACGAAAATCTAATCTCTATAAAATACTATAAACAACTAAATGGAGGTAAACACACTGCAATTAATAAAGGTGTTGAATTAGCAAATGGTGATTTGTTTTTTATCGTTGATAGTGACGATTACTTACCAGAAAATAGTATTGAAAAAATCATATTTTACTACGGAAAAATTAAGAATATATCATCTATTGCATCAATAACAGGAAAAAGATATATAACAAATGATTTAGAGAAAAATATTGAATTTCATAAAAAAGAATTTGAATCTAATTTTTTTGATATTAGATATAAATATAATTACAATGGTGATATGGCAGAAGTTGTAAAAACTTCTGTTATGAAAGAGTTTCTTTTTCCAGTTTTTAATGATGAAAAATTTTGTACTGAAGCTGTTGTATGGAATAGAATAAGTAAAAAATATAATTGCCTATTTATTGATGAATTTATTTATAATTGCGAGTACCAAGAAGGAGGATTAACTTCAGTTTACTCAAAATTATTATTAAATAATCCTAATTCATCATTACTATATTATAGAGAGTTATTAAAATTTCCACTAAATAATGAACAACGAAAAATAGTTGCCAGATTATATAATGGAATTGCTAAAATTAAAGGCTATTCAAAATTTAAAGTCTTAAGTAAAATAGGAATAATTAATTTTGTAAAAATTTACTTGTAAATCAATCTTAATAATAAAATTTTAAATTTATAGATTAAAAAAAATTATACTACAGAAAAATTAACCAAACTATATACTTTAAAACAAAACATGAAACTACTTAATAATTCTAAAAATTATAATTTATATATTTTAATTTTTCTAATTGCTTTTATAAGCTATTTACCAGCTATTATATTTTTTAATGTACCTCTTGATGGAGAAGGATCTCTTCATTATGGTTTTTTATCAAAACATGGAAGATGGTTTTTAGATTTTATAAAATTTGGACTTAACAAAGATTCCATATATACATACAATCCTTTTTTCACAATATTAATTAGTAATATATTCTTATCTTTTAGTGCTATTATAAACTCTAAAATTTTTAACTTTAACAATTTTAATACTATACTTTTTAGTGCTTTATATATAACTTTTCCTCAATATGCTTATCAATATTATTTCATTACACAAGCTGATGTTATATCATTTGGACTTTTTTTATGTAGTTTGAGTATTTATATATTATATCTTAATAATATTTCTAATTTATTAAAATACTTTATTTGTTTTATTTGTTCTTATCTTATTCTTGGAATCTATCAAACATTACTATTACTTCCTTTTACATTATTATTTATAAGATTTTTTTTAGATTATAAAAAAAATGAGAATAAAGTAAAAGTAATTTTTAATAAAGTCTTTTACTATATAATAATTATAACTGTGTCTGTATTTATATACTATTGTACAATAAAAACACTTAATATAAAAATGGAAAATAATGAGTATGCAAAGTCTTTTTTTTCATTACAGAATTTATCATTGAACTTTAAATATATTATTCGAAATTTACTAGGAAGATTTTATTATGGTCAGCAACCTTATTTATTAGCAACTTTAATTGTAATAAGTTTTATTCTTTATTCTATTATTAAAAATAAAGAAAAAATTTGGACTTATTTATTTTTAATAATATTAGTTATAAGTCCTTTTATAATAATTCTTGTAATGGATTCTTATCCTCCTAGAATTTTCTTATCAACTAATATTTGTTTTTCTTTTTCCATTATTTATTGTTTAACTCACTTAAAAAATAAATATCTAAAAACAATTATTATTAGTACTATTTCTCTTACAAGTATATTTTATATTTCAAAATTATATTACTCTCAATATAAAGTTGGAGAACAAGACAAAACAACAGCAAGAGATGTAAAAACTCAATTAATGATAAACATACCTGATTATAATGATCCTAATTATTCATTTTATTTTTATGGGAGATTAAAAAATTCAGAATTCAGAATAAAAAAATCAGAAGTTTTCGGTGCTTCATTTTTTGAATGGTGTGGAGGAGATACAAATAGAATTTCAGCTTTTTTAAAATATCAAAATATAATGAATATAAAACCTTCATCATTGAAAGATATTAATAAAATCGATACTAAATTAATCCATGAAATGCCTACATGGCCAAATCCTAAAAGTGTTCAAAAATTTAATAATACTATTATAATAAAATTAGGAAATGAAAATAATGAAAATTGTTTATTTTCTTTAGATGAATAGTTAATTATTTAAAATTTCATTTTATACTTCTGCATTGGTTTTTCTATAAAATTCCAAGAAAAATAAGCTAAAATACCTGTAAAAAACATTCCATATATAGTTAATTCAATTACATTTAATTTAAAAAAATACATTAAATATTGTTGAACAAAAAAACCATATATATATATCCCATAAGATATATCACCTATTTTATTTATTATTCCACTAATGTAGTTTGTTTTTAATTGACCAATCAATAATATAAATATTGGTAATAATAATGGTCCTATATACTTAAATAAATTTAAATATATTGATAATGTTATTAAACTTATACAGATCACTCTAACAAAAAAATAATTTAACTTCTCTAATTTTAATAAATACAATAAGCATCCTGCAAAAAAACATTTTGATAATCTATAAAGTTGAAAAGTATCAATGTAAATTAAAGAAAAATATCTATTAAGAAATGTGGGTTTAAATAAAAAAAGGATATAAGAACAAATAAATGCTAATAAAAAAAATAGAATTAATAATTTATTTTTATTTCTAAAAGGATAGATTACTAATAATAAAATATACATTAAAAACTCATAACATAATGACCAAAGCGATCCATTCACAGCACTTGGATAAGGATTATTCTTAAAAACATTATTCATATCAATTTGTACATTAAATAAAGATAAAACTCTAGGAGCATAACTCCAAAAACTAGCCTCCTTTAAAATATTCTTACCTACATACACAAAAGGAACTAATAATAATGTAAATAATAACAATATAAATAAAGCTGGATATAGTCTTAATACCCTTTTCCAAAGATAATTCTGAATAGATTTACTATATTTTAAACTTGATAAAATTAAATAACCACTTAATATAAAAAATATATCAACCGAGAGCCAGCCTAAATTAATTTGCTTATTAGTTAATACATAAACAATATCTTCTTTTGCAGTTAAAGAATAAGAATGAGAGAAAACTACAGCACTTGCAAATAGTAATCTTAAAAAATCAAAGTTATTTTCTGTCCTATAACTCTTTTCCATTATTTTTCAAAAATTTTATTCAAAATATTTCTTAATTCATTTCTCCAAACATCCCAATTCAAAGCTTGATCATATCTTGCTCTAGAAGTTTTACTTAATTCTTGAAATTTACTCTCATTAATTAAAAAAGGTTCAATTATTTTTGCATATTCATCTGCTTTAGCATTTAATGGTAATGCAAAGCCATTTATTCCATCTTTAACAATTGATGTAACTCCTCCTGTAGCTGTTGTAATACTCGGTAATCCATAAGCTGAAGCTTCACAAAAAACAATACCATAACACTCAGCTTCTGTTGGAACAAAAAGAAAATGAGATGAATTTAAAGTATCTTTTAGTTTTTGATAATCTTCAGGTATATTTTTATTTAAAAATGGAACAACTTCCATTATCTCAGATTCTTTTGGAGGTATACAACCTACTACCTTAAGTTTTACATTATAACCTTTTTTTACTAATAACTCTACAGTATCTAATGCTATATCTCCTCTTTTTCTTTCCCATTCTACACTCAAAAAAAGGAATGTAATAGGTTGAGTTAACTTCTTTGGTTGGAAATTATTTTTTTGAGGAACATCTATATTTGCACCAAATCGAAGTAAATGTACTTTATCTGAGGGTAAATGATAAAAAGATACAGCTCTTTCTACTGACCATTCAGATGGTAAAAGCACAGCAGAACATTTTTGAAGAGCTTTTCTCTCTAAATAACGTAATATTTTTTTAGAATACCAACCTAACCCTTTATATGCGGAATAATAATTGATATGTTGGTCGTACAAAATATCATTTACATAAATAATAGGTTGTTTTATATTCAAGAAAGCTATATCATTGATTGCATTAGAAACAAAAAGTAAATCAAAATCAGTTTCTTTTAATTTATTTTTAATTCTTCTTGATGCTATAAAAGCTTTTGTCAAATTTTGATAACGATTGAAAGTTCTATTTAATATTTTTTCATGAAAAGAAGCTACTCTTTCTATAAAATTAATTTCTTTTTCAGTATATTTTGTAGCTGGAATCCAATCAACTTCATAACCTAGTTGAATGAAACTAGAATACATCATATACATTGTTCCTGACCATAATGACTTATCTCTCGGATCTCCATCAGATAAAAAAGCTATTTTTTTCAATTTTATTTTATTTTCTTCAATAAATAAATTCGTAAAATTTTATATTTCTTCAAAATCCATTTTAAATGTTGAAATGCTAAAGAATATTTATTTTTATTTATACATTCCCAAAAATCTAATCTACTTCTAGAAAAAATCATCCAATCTGCTAAATGAGAAATTTTACCTTTATAATAATTTCCAGTGATCTGATCTAGTTTATTATGTCTCAAGTCTCTTTTAAAATCTGTTCCTGCAGATAATCCAGCAGAATGTCTTCTATAAGCTGACATAGTAATATCCATTCCTCTCATTTTTCCTGAGGTTGTTGCAGCCATAAACATTATTGTATCAAAATATAATAGAGTTGGATCATTTAAGGTTTTACGAAATGCATCATTTTTCAAAACGCTTGACTTCATAAAAATAGAAGTTGTATGTACTTGCCAATCTTTATAAATTTCAAATGCAGTATAGTCTCTATTTTCTATTGAACTAAATTGACTATTATTTATTATTATATCATTTTCATCAACCTGGATCACATTATGACAACAAATAGTATAATCCTTATTTTGTTCTAAAAAATCGTATTGTATTTGTAATTTATTTTCATCCGTCCAATAATCATCTCCTTCACAGAAAGCAATATATTTCCCGTTTACTTTCTTTAATGTATCATAAAAATTTGGTGTAGCTCCTAAATTATTTTTATGATTTGTATAATTAATTTCAATATGTTCAGGTGCATTTTCTATTAACTTCTGAATAACTGAATCTGTGTTATCTGTGGATTTATCATTCGATATAATTAGTTCTATTGGAAAATTGGTTTTTTGCATAAAAACACCTTGAAGATTTTTTTCTATAAAATCCTCTTGGTTATAGACAAGAACAATAACTGAAACTTTATTCATTTTTTAATATTTTAGAAGAAATATTAGTTAATATAAATTTTAAATAATTATATAGCCTAATTATTTTTTTCTTGAAACTTTCTTTTTGGCTTAATAATATTAAAAATGATAATTTTTTAAAATTCCCTATTTTTAATTTTTTATCTAATAGATTTCTACCTCTTTTTTCAAATTTTATAAGTATTGGATATTTAGATGGTGGTTGATTATTTAGAAAAAAATCTATGAATTCATAATCATTAAAATTAGCACCAAAATTATAACGATGTCCCGTTTCATTAGCAGAAATCATTAATATTCTATAATCTCGACTTTCTCTCATAATTTTTATTGCTGATAAATAAGCTATTAGGTAATCTGCAAAATAACTTACATTTTGTATTAAATCAAGGTTTGATTTTAAATCATTATAATAAGATGTAGGATTTAAAGATGAATAACAATTCCTAAATTCCATTAACCATTTTCTTATAAAAATATTTCCTCTCGATGTAGCTAAAAACCATGTTTCTAAAATTGGATAATCATAGTTTGTTGTACAAAAATCAGAGTAAAAACCTATTAAATCAGTATGATTTTCTTTTTTTAAAACAAATAACCAATCTAAATTTTCTGTTAATAGAATACTTGCATCCATCCATATACCTCCGTATTTATACAAAAGTTCAAGTCGAATTAAATCTGTATAATTAGCGAGTGGTAAATCTTCTCTTTGTCCTAAAATATCTGGTAAAAATCTCTTTAAAGATTTTTTATTTAAAATGTTAATTTCAAAATCTTTAAGGTAAAATTTTACATTTTCTATACAAATATCTACTAAATCAGAACTACCATCCCAATAAATCCAAATTATTTTTGGGATAATATCCAAATTATTTAATCCTTTTCCCCAAAGAATATTTTTTGGATTATTTTTCATTAAAAAATAATTTTAATAATTTAGGAATATATCTATGTGTAAATCTATCTGCTAGAATTTGTTTTCTTACTCTCTTGTTTAATTTTACTGAGAAATTATCAAAAAATAATTTATTCACTTTATCTTTCACTCCTTCGTTAAATGAAAATGAATCATAGAGGAAACGAAAATAATGTTGAAATAAAGCATTTTCATATTTATTATTATCTAATTGAAATCTATTTTTAAAATACTTTAATACATTTATTTCTTCAGAATAATTAATACCATTTTTCTTTGTATTATTTGAAACTTTTATAGAATGTTGTCTAAAGTAATTTAAAAATTTACCACTAATTACTACATCTGCCAATGAGCCTATTTCAGCCCAAAAAATCCAATCTCCAGCTAATCTATAATTTGTATAATCTTCTGGTATCTGTTTATATAAACCCTTTTTAAAAATTGCCATACTAGCATTAATTAATGTAGTAAAAGGGATTAATTTTTTTTCTACAAAATTTTCCTTTTCAATAAATTCAATAATATTATTCGTACTCCTATAAGGAGATAAGTCATTTTCTAATTCATTATAAAAAACACTTTGACAATAAATCAAACCTGCTGTTTTATATGTTTCAATTAACGATACTAATGTTTCTAAAAATATATTCTCACAAAAATCATCACTCTCTGCAATCCATACCCACTCTCCTTTTGCTAAATCAATTCCTTTATTCCATTGTTTGAAAGTTGAACCAGAATTTACATCATTATATATTATATGAGAAATTTTAGAGTTATCTCTATATTGTTCAATAATCTCTTTACTATTATCAGGAGAAAGATCATCTAATATTATAATCTCAAAATCCTGATAAGTTTGATTAATTACTGAATCTATCCTTTGTCTTAAATAAGGAGCATGATTATAGTTTGGTATTATTACTGAAATAAAAGGCATATTATTTATTAAAAAATGATAAAAATTTATTTAGTATTTTAATTCTTTTACTTTCTAACTTCAATTTAAAGTCTTTATTTTGATTGCTTAATATTAAATTCTTTTCATATAAAGTAAAATAATCTCCAAAATATTTTTCATAAATTCTCCAATGTTTATAGTATACATAATTTTTCATAGATAAAAATTTGTAATTATCAGTATTTATCGTATTATTTCTTGAATTTTCTTTTATCCTATAAAAAAATTCAAATGAACTTAATTTACATATCTTTATTTCTTTATGTGAAAAAATATAATTAATCCAAAATTCCCAATCTTCAAGTCCTTGATCCATTTTAGTATCATAACGTATATGATTCTTTTTAAAAATTGCTGAACAGAAAATAATATTATGATAAAGCATTTTATTTAAAGAATAGTCCTCAAGAATCCATTCTTTATTAATTTTTCCAAAATAAATTGCATTAGAATATATTAAGGTATAACCTTCTTTTATTTTTTCAAAAGCTTTATTTAAATAATTTTCAGATATTTTATCATCACCATCAAGGGGTAAAATCCATTCTCCTAGAGCATTATTAATTCCATTATTTCTAGCTGCGGCAACTCCTAAATTATTTTGATAAATATATCTAAATCGGGAATCTTTTTTCACCCATTCCGAAGCTATTTCATCTGTATTATCAGGTGAATCATCATTTATAATAATACATTCCCAATTAGTATAAATTTGATCTAAAACAGATTGTAAACACTCATCTAAATATTGTGCTTGATTATAACAAGGGACTATTATAGATATAAGAAATTGATTTTCCATTTTACATTTTTATTTATGATAAATATAAATTTCATTAGATTTTTCATACATTTTAAAACTGCTTGTAAATGGGAAACCTAAATTAAAATTTGAATAAGTGATTGATTTTTGATTTAAATATTTTTGGCTATTTTTAAGATTAATCAATTTATAATCAAGTCTATTAATATATTTTGTCCAAAATAAATTATAAAATACAATATTTACACATATCATATTATTATTATTATCATTATTTATAAATTCAAAAAGAATAATCAATTCTTTTAAAAACAAGTTAATCACATTATAATCTCCCCCAATTACTCCAGCATTAACAACCGGCATATTATAAAATATTGGAGGGATATACTGTTTAATTTCTTTTGGTAAAATATTAATTTTATTTCTAATCCACTCATTTGTGCCTATTAAGGATAATTCATCTCGTCCAATATAAAAAATATCATTTTTAATAAAATTGAATATATCCTTATTTAAGTTAAAAGTTACATCATTAATGTCACACATTATTAATTTTTCAACGTTTTTTATATTTAAAAATTCTTTATATATATAAAAACGTTCGTCATTTAATGAATAACATAGAATTTTACATTTTATAAACTTAACATTACTGTTTGTATATTTATGTATAAAATCATCATCTAATGAATCATGAAAAATAATTAAATTATAATTACTTGAAATAGCACTATTATAAAAATTTTCAATATAATTAAAATTATTTTTATTTATACCAATACCACGCTGAGGATCATTTTTTGTTGTAAAATATGTAGAAAGGATTATATTTTTTCCTACTTCCAAATTAGAAATATCATCAACTATTCTAGTTTTATTTTCATCAATTTTAGAATGTATAGGAATTTTAGAAAAATCTTTAAATAAATAATTAAAACTTTTTATCATAATAAATATTTTACAAAATATCATATATTTTGGCCATATTATCATACAAACAAAATTTCGAATAAAATCTAACTTTAAACTTTATTTTCTATGTATATATTGAATACTGACCATAATTGTTTTAGTTTTATAACATAACAATTTTATAATAATTTTTTGATTTTTGGATTAATTTTTTTCAATATTGGAGAATAAGAAACATATTTATTTTTTACATAGAATTTAGCTATATTATTCATTTTAAATATATTTTTATTTTCGAATCCTTCCATAATTCCTACATTAATAAAATATGTATTGGTAGAAAGATCTATTTTTCCTAAATCTATCTCTATATTATAAAGACCAGTATTCCAATTAATTTTATCAAAAGTATAATTAGTTGATATAATTGGTTTTTGTTCTTTGTCAAATACTTGTAAATAAAAATAAGGCATCTTTTTTAAAGAAAAATTTTCAAAATCAAAGCTAACTATCAAATTATCATTCCAATCTATCTCAAAATCTGTATTTTGTTCTTGGTTAAACTTAAAATTATCTAGAATAAAATCTTTGTTTGGTAAAATAACTTGTGTTTTACTTAAATCAGAAGTTTCATTAATTTCAAAATACTTTTTAATTCCTTCAGAAATATTGTCCCCTTGATATTTATCTTGTCCCTTATCCATTATAATGACATGACTACATATTCTTGATACCTGAGTCAAATTATGAGAAACAAATATTACGGCTGTATTAGGAAGTATTTCATCTATTTTTTGAAAACATTTAAGTGAAAATGACATATCTCCTACAGCTAAAACTTCATCTATTATTAAAACATCTGGATCTAAATGAGCTGCTACAGCAAATCCAAGACGAACTTTCATCCCAGAAGAATAGTTTTGTACAGGCATATCAATAAATTCTTCAATTTCAGAAAAATCTATAATAGATTGCATTTTTTCTTCTACATCCTTCTTAGTGAACCCTAAAATAGATGCATTATTATATATATTTTCTCGTCCTGTTAAAATTGGATTAAATCCAGCACCTAATTCAATTAGAGCACCTATTTTTCCTTTCATAACAATCTGTCCTTTATCTGGATTATATAATCCATTTAGAACTTTTAAAAGAGTTGATTTCCCAGCTCCATTATGACCTACTAACCCTATACATTCTCCTCTTTTTAGTTCAAAGCTAATATCTTTTACTGCCCAAAATTCATCTTTACGAAGATCTTTATCTATTTTTAACCCTAGAGAGCTTTTTATAATATCAGATGCTCCATATTTTAAAGAGGATTTTAAATTTTTAGAAAACTTTTTTGATACATTCTGAACAGATACTAATACTTCTTTTTCCATTATCCTCCTATTTTTTCGATTATAATTGGCATTGATTTTCTAAATATAACTAAACCTATTGATAGTAAAATGAAACTAATTACACTTAAAATAATTATATATAAAGTATATTGAGCATCTAATCCTACTAAAGAATTTCTTGTATCAGTAATTAAATAGGTCATTGGATTTAATTCAAATAAATATTTAAAAAAACCTGATTTTGGAATTGCATAAACAACTGGTGTAACATACATCAAAAAAGGTATACCCGTATTTATAAGTTTAGATATATCAGTGTAAATTAAACCTAAAGGTGTTATTATCAAACCTATTGAAAATGAAAACAATAGAATCACAAAAATATAAATTGGAAATAATATGATATCCCATGATGGAACAATTTGATAATAAATCATTACACCAATTATTGGAATCATTTTAATTAATAAATTAAAAATAATTTTATAAATTCCTGCCATTAACAAAGCTTCTTTTGGAAAATTAATCTTTGAAATTATTCCTCTTCCTTGATTAACAGAAAGAATTGGACTTTGTATAGTTTCTGTAAAAATATTCCAAATTGTAGTTCCTAAAATAACATAAACAGGATAAGGCAAACCACCAGGTATCTGAATACTTACAACTCCTGAGCCATTTAAAAACAACCAAATAAAAGAATTTATTATTACTGGAAAAAGAATCCAAAAAACACCTAGTATAGATTGTCTATGTTGAGACTGAATATCTCTCTTAGTCATCTGATAAGCTAGGAAATTAGATTTTCTAATATCACTAAATACATCTTTTAATTCTTTTATAAAATGTGTTTGCTTATCAGATGTATAAACAGTTGTTTTCATAACAATTAAATAATTGATTTCAAATAATCCCCATAACCACTTTTACCATATTTCTCAGCAGCTATTAGTAATTGTTCTTTATTAATAAACCTCTTTCTATAAGCTATCTCTTCTATACAAGAAACACTAACTCCTTGGCGTTTTTCTATCACTCGTACAAATTCTGATGCCTCATGTAAAGACTCAAACGTTCCTGTATCTAACCAAGCTGTTCCTCTATCCATAATTCCTACTTCTAGTTCTCCTTTTTCTAAGTAAACTTTATTTACATCAGTTATCTCTAACTCTCCTCTATGTGATGGTTTTAAGTTTTTAGCTATTTCTACAACTTGATTGTCATAAAAATAAAGGCCAGGTACTGCAAAATTTGATTTTGGTTGAGATGGCTTCTCTTCTATCGATAATACTTTTTGTGCTTCATCAAAATCTACTACTCCATATCTTTCTGGATCACTTACTTCATAAGCAAAAACACATCCTCCTTCTACTGATGTTTTACTTACTAACAATTGTTCTAATCCTGTCCCATAAAATATATTATCTCCTAATACTAATGCAACAGAATCATCACCAATAAATTCTTCTCCTATAATAAAAGCTTGTGCTAATCCATCTGGACTAGGTTGTATAGCATACTGTATATTACACCCTATTTGTGAACCATCTCCTAATAAACGTTGAAAGGGTTCTGAATCATGTGGTGTTGTTATTATTAATATATCTTTTATTCCTGCCAATAATAATGTTGATAATGGATAATAAATCATCGGTTTATCATATACTGGCATTAATTGCTTACTTACTGCTATTGTTAAAGGATATAGGCGTGTTCCTGATCCTCCGGCAAGTATTATTCCTTTCATAAAAATTAAGTTGATTATAAAAAGCCTTGAATTTAACTATTCAAAGCTTTTTTATAGATTTTTAATTGTATTGTGTCTCGTAATAGTTTTGGTAATCTCCTGATGTTACATTATCTAACCATTCTTGGTTAGCCAAAAACCAATCGATCGTCTTTGACAGTCCTTGCTCAAAAGTTACCGATGGCGACCAACCTAATTCTTTATTAATTTTGGTTGCATCTATTGCATAACGTAAATCATGTCCGGGACGATCTTTTACAAAAGTGATTAATTGTTCTGAAGTTCCTGTTTCTCTTCCTAACTTTTCATCCATTTGTTTACATAATTCTTTAACAAGATCTATGTTTTTCCATTCATTAAATCCTCCTACATTGTAAGAATCTCCATCTTTTGCTTCATGAAAAACTAAATCTATTGCCTTTGCATGATCTATCACATATAACCAATCTCTTGTATATTTTCCATCTCCATAAATTGGCAAAGGTTTATTATTAATTATATTGTGTATACAAAGAGGAATTAATTTTTCTGGAAAATGATTAGGTCCATAATTGTTTGAACAATTTGTTAAAACTATTGGTAAACCATAAGTATCATGATAAGCTCGAACAAAATGATCTGAAGATGCCTTGGATGCTGAATATGGTGAGTGTGGATCATAAGATGTTTCTTCTGTAAAAAATCCTTCACTTCCTAGAGCTCCAAAAACCTCATCGGTTGATACATGATGAAAACGCTTTCCTTCATAATTATCTTTCCAAATATGTTTGGCTGCATTCAAAAGATTCACTGTTCCAATTACATTGGTCATTACAAACTCTAAAGGATTTGTTATAGAACGATCTACATGAGATTCTGCAGCTAAATGAATCACACCATCTGGTTGATGCTTTTCGAAAACTTCTAGTATTTGTTTAGCATCTACTATATCTGCTTTAACAAACTCATAGTTCGATTTTTCTTCTATATCTTTCAAATTTTCTAAATTACCCGCATAGGTTAAAGCATCAAGATTGATGATTTGTGTATCAGGATAATTTAATACAAACTCTCTTACAACATGAGAACCTATAAAACCGGCTCCACCTGTAATTAATATCGTTTTCATAGTAATTATTTGGTTTACAAAAGTCTTTTATAAATAATTTCAACGTTCAATTCAATTATATTTATTTATTCTTTTGTAATCATTAAAACTTATTAAATCAATTTTAAACAAAATTTATGCCTAAAATTTACTTTTCTATTAAAGCATTTTTTATTCTAGTCATTGCTTCTTTTAAACTATCAACAGAAGCTGCGTAAGAAATTCTGATACATTTTTTTGATCCAAATGCAGAACCAGAAACTACAGCAACCTGAGCATATTCTAAAATATATAATGCCAAATCATCAGCATTATTTATTTGCACACCATTATATACTTTACCAAAAGTAGCAGATACATCAGGAAATAAATAGAAAGCTCCTTTAGGTTCATTTACTTTAAAACTAGGAATTTCTCTTGCCCATCCCAACATTAATTCTCTACGCTCTGCAAAAGCATCAATCATATATTTTATAGAGCTAGAATCAGCTTCTAATGCTGTAATTGCAGCACGTTGCGCAATAGAATTAGCTCCAGATGTAACTTGTCCTTGTAATGTTTCACATGCTTTTGCTAACCAAGCAGGAGCTCCTATATAACCTATTCTCCAACCTGTCATAGCAAAAGCTTTTGCTAATCCATTAATTGTAACTGTTTGATCATATACTTCAGGAAAAGATGCTATAGAAACATTTTTATCCCCATAAACAATATGTTCATATATTTCATCAGAAATAATAATAACATCTGGATATTTAGCTAATACTTCAGCTAACCCTTTTAATTCTTTCTCTGAATAAACAGATCCTGAAGGATTACAAGGTGAAGAGTAAATAATTGCACGTGTTTTATCTGTAATAGCTTCTTCTAATTGGGTAGGAGTAATTTTAAAATCTGCTTCTAAAGTTCCTTCTACAAAAACTGGTTTTCCTCCAGATAATTCAACTATATCTGAGTAAGATACCCAATAAGGGGTTGGAATAATTACTTCAGTTCCTTCGTCAACAATAGCTTGTAAAACATTATATATTGATTGTTTTGCTCCTGTAGAAACTACAATTTGATTTGCCTCGTAAGAAATATTATTATCTCTTTTGAATTTTTTAATAATAGCATCTTTAAGCTCAGGATAACCAGCAATTGGAGGATAACCTGAATAGTTTTCATCAATTGCTTTTTTAGCAGCTTCTTTTATAAAATCAGGGGTATTAAAATCAGGTTCTCCAATACTCAAGCTAATCACATCAATACCTTGTGATTTTAATTCTCTTGCTTTAGCACTCATTGCTATTGTAGCAGATGGTTTTAAACTTTGTAAACGTTTAGAAAGTTGCATAATTTTATGTGAATTATTTGTCGTATAACAATTTATTATTGCGAAGATACTTTTTTCTCATTATAATTTTATTACTTTTAATCATTAAAATTTAATAATAAAAAATAGATTTATTATGTCTGAAATTACATTTAAAGGAAATCCTATTCATACAGGAGGAGTTTTACCAACAATTGGAGAAAAAGCTCCTAGTTTTGCGTTAACCGCAAGTGATTTAAATCAAAAAACATTAGCTGATTATCAAGGTAAATATGTTGTTTTAAATATTTTTCCTAGTATTGACACTGGGGTTTGTGCACAATCTGTTCGAGAATTTAATAAAGAAATTTCTTCAGTAGAAAATACAGTTGTATTATGCATCTCTAAAGATTTACCTTTTGCTTTATCTCGTTTTTGTGCCGCTGAGGGATTAGAAAATGTTATTACATTATCTGATTTTAAAACGGAAGAATTTGCAAATGCTTACGGTGTGAAAATGGTTGATGGCCCTTTAGAAGGATTATTATCTAGAGCTGTCGTAATTATCAATCCAAACGGAGAGGTTATTTATACTGAACAAGTTCCTGAAATTGGACAAGAACCTGATTACAAAGATGCTTTAGCAGCTATAAAATAATTTAAAAAAACAGCATTACTATTATATTTTAGTAATGCTGTTCTATTTATTTTTGAAACTGAATTGCTAATTTTTCTGCTTTCTTAGAAGTAGAATAATCATAAAAACCTTCACCAGATTTTACTCCTTTTTTACCTGCTGTTACCATATTTACTAACAAAGGACATGGTGCATATTTAGGGTTTTTAAAACCATCATACAACACTTCTAAAATTGACAAGCAAACATCCAATCCTATAAAATCTGCTAATTGTAATGGTCCCATAGGATGAGCCATTCCTAATTTCATTACTTCATCAATTTGTTTAACACCTGCAACACCTTCATACAACGAATAAATTGCTTCATTTATCATTGGCATTAAAATTCTATTGGCTATAAAACCTGGATAATCATTTACTATGACAGGAATTTTATTTAATTTTTCAGTAATTTCTACAATCTTATTTGTTGTTTCATTACTTGTATCATAGCCACAGATTATCTCAACTAATTTCATCATTGGAACTGGATTCATAAAATGCATTCCAATAATTTGTTTCGGACGATTAGTTGCTGAAGCTATTTTTGTAATTGAAATCGATGATGTATTTGAAGTTAAAATTGTTTTTGAGGGAGCAAATTCATCAATTTGTTTAAATATAGACAACTTTAAATCTAAATTTTCTGTTGCTGCTTCCACAACTAAATCAGCTTCTTTTACAGCTTCCTTTAAATCAGAAAATATCTTAATATTACTTAATGTTGATGTTTTATCTATTTCAGTAATAATTTCTTTCGACAACATTCTATCCAAGTTCGTTTCAATAGTTTTCAAACCTTTTTCTAAACTTTCTTTAGAAACATCTACTAAACTAACAAAGAATCCTGCCTGAGCAAAAACATGAGCAATACCATTACCCATAGTTCCAGCACCAATAACTGTAATATTTTTCATTTTTTTGTGTGTTATGTTTTTATTTTTTTCTGCTCATGGTAATTAAAATAATATTAAAAAAGCTATATAATTCTGAAACAATATTTCAACAAACTTTATTTTTAGAGAATAAGTGACTTAAAAGTTAATAATACATTACTCTTTTTCTATTGTCTGGTTTTTTATCACTTGTTGTTCTTTTTCAAAATAAGCAATAATTTCCAAAGCAACTTTTAATGCATTTCTACCATCTTGTAAAGAAACTTTTATTGGAGTTTCATTCACTATAGCATCTGCAAAGCTTTCAAGTTCATCTAAAATTGCATTATTAGGTAAAACCTCAGGATGTTCAAAACAAATTTCTCTGCGATCTCCTTTATCATTTTCTAATATCATTGCAAACTCATTAGGATGTTCAGGAGCTTTATGCATTTTTATAATTTCTGTTTTCTTTGTCAAGAAATCAATTGAAATATAAGCATTTCTTTGAAAAACACGCATTTTTCGCATATTTTTCATTGACATACGAGAAGTGGAAACATTTACAACACAGCCATTTTCAAATTCAATTCTAGCATTTGCAATATCTGGCGTATCACTAATTACAGAAACTCCAGAAGAATGAATTGATTTTATTTCAGATTTTACGATAGATAAAATAACATCTAAATCATGTATCATCAAATCCAATACAACAGGAACATCAGTTCCACGAGGATTAAACTCTGCCAAGCGATGAGTTTCTATAAATAATGGTTCTTCTATAAAAGGTGCTGCAGCTGTAAAAGCAGGATTAAAACGCTCTACATGTCCAACTTGTGCTTTTAATCCTTTTTCATTTGTTAATTGTAGCAAATGGTCAGCTTCTTCTAATGTATGTGTTATTGGTTTCTCTATAAAAAAATGTTTATTTTTCTCAATAACTTTTAATGCTACTTCGTAATGTGACAAAGTTGGTGTTACAATATCTACAACATCAACATTGTCAATAAGCTCTTCCATTGAAGAGAAATATTTATATCCAAATTCAGCTTCTACTTTCTTTCCATTTTCTTGAAAAGAATCATAAAAACCAATTAATTCGTATTTTTCCGATTGTTTTAATAACTTTAAATGTATTTTCCCAAGGTGTCCTGCACCTATAACTCCTACTTTTAACATTTGGCAGATTTTGTCGTTAAAATTAATGAGAATTACTTGTATTTAATGCATTTTTGTAAAAATTTTGAAATAATGTCTGTAGACGATTTTAAACATAAAGGCCGACGAAAAATGTTGGTTGATCTATTGAGATCAAAAGGAATAGAAGACGAAAAAGTACTGGAAGCCATAAACTTAGTACCAAGACATCTTTTTTTAGATAGCGCTTTTGTAGAATATGCATACCGTGATGAAGCATTTCCAATTGCTGCTGGACAAACAATTTCTCATCCTTTTACAGTTGCTTTTCAAACACAATTATTAGATATATATCCCAATGAAAAAGTCTTAGAAATCGGAACAGGATCAGGCTATCAAACTGCTGTTTTAGTCGGCTTAGGTGCAGAAGTTTTTACTATTGAGAGACAAAAAGACTTATTTGATTATTCGAAAATAATGTTAAAAAAAATTAATTTCGAACCTCGTTATCAAACTTATGGAGATGGATATAAAGGATTACCTTCTTTTGCTCCTTTTGATAAAATTATTGTAACAGCTGGTGCTCCAGAAATACCAAAAGAATTATTAAACCAGTTAAAAATAGGTGGAATAATGGTTATTCCTGTCGGTGAAACATCACAACAAATGATTGTAATTATAAAATTATCTGAGGATAATTATGAACACTACGAATTTGGTAACTTCAAGTTTGTTCCAATGTTAGAAAGAAGAGATAAATAATATTTATCTTTAAATTTGGTTGCTTCCTTTTATTTAGTTTTATGCTATATTTTTTCTTCTATAAATTTATAGAAGAAAAAATATAGTGTAGTAAGCACTAAAACTTAAAATATTTTTCTTTTTGTAAAGATTACAAAGAAAGACCTACTTGATCTCAATAAATATGTATTTTAAAACAACTTTATTAATCATCAATTCTTTTAAAATTTCCTCTCGCATCAAAATCAATGTCTAAACCATTAGATAGCTCAACTTCATAAGAATATTTATTTTTCTCAATTTTAACAATACTTGTATTCGGGAAACTTTTCTTAACATATACTATAATTTTTTCTGGTGCATAAGCTGTAGGAATTATATTTCTTTTTCCATCAACTTCTTTCCAGTTTCCACTTCCATCAAATTCTATTTTTGTTCCATTTGCTAAAATAACTTCATAATCTTTAGACAAATAATCATCATCTAAAATAACAGATTTTATTTGAGCTGATTTAAAATGAGTTTTGATAAATTTTTTACCTTTTTCTGGTAATTGCTCAAAAGTAATATCACGATCTTGTGCAAAACTAAAAGCTCCAATTCCTAACATTAATATACTTAAAGTCTTTTTCATTATTCTATTATTAGTTTGTTTTGATAAGACAAATTTGATAAAGAATTTAGGAAAGAAGTTGGAATTTATTTTCATAGGATTATTTTCTTAGTATAAATTGATGAAGACCATCTTTATATTGATAATCTATATGTATGGTCTGTTGGTTCTTTAAAATAGTTTTTACAATTGAAAGCCCTAGTCCATTGCTTTCTACGCTAAAACCTTGTTTATAAAACCGATTATAAATTTCATTAGGATTTAATGCAAATAAATCACTTGTATTAGAAAAAATAATTTCATTGAGATTGTTTATTTTTATACTAATCAATTTTTCTTTATTATTGTGTTTTATAGCATTTCGAATAAGATTAGAAATTAGAATATTTGCTAAGTCTTTATTAAACATTGTTTCAAAGACTGTATTAAATTCTTTTTTTACAGTTATTCCTTCTGTTTCAAAAATTGATTCATAATCTTCTAATATTTCTTCAATAATTTTATTAAAATTGATCCTTTCTTTTTCTTGATATTGGTGATTTTCTATTCGAGACAACATCAGAAGAGAACGATTAAGACTAACCATTCGCCACAATGATTTTTTAGCATCTGCTAATTGTATATACTCTTTTTCTTCTAAATTTCCTTGTTCTAATAATAAATCAATTTTATTAATTGCAATTGCTAATGGAGTTTGCAATTCATGAGAAGCATTTCCTATGAATAATTTTTGGTCGTTAAAAACTTGTTCATTACGATTAATCATAGATGAAATTTCAGTTTGTAAAAGCTCAAACTCTACAACATTAGTTTCAACTTTTTCTAATTCTTTGGATTGCCCAAATCGATAATTTTGTAATTGTTTAAGAATTTTATCAAAAGGTTTAAAAGCTTTACTTAAACCAAAATGATTAATCAATAGAATACTTACTAAAATAAAAAAGTATAATGCAAAAAGTGAAATAGATAAATCATAAATCAAATCATCTTCTTCTACTGTAGATGTTCTTATTTCTAATGAATACATTTTTCCATCTCGTCCATAAAAACCAGTTCTTAAAACACGATAAGGCTCATCTTCACCATCATAAGGCATAAAAATCATTTCGTTAGTAAGACGATTGGATTCATCATAATGAGCTTCATCAACAGGTAATATTCTAAACTGATTTAAACCAAACTTATTTGTTTTAACAACAGAAGGATCGATATAAGATTGACGAATAATCTCTATTTTCTGGTTTTTTAATCCGTCATCTACATTATCATAAACTTCATCTAAAATAAAAGTATGAAACAACAATGCCCAAATAGCAATAACAGCCAAAAGAGAAATTGTAAGATATCGAAAAGTATAATTTTTAAGAGAAACCTTCATTCTAAACTAATTTATAACCTACACCATAAACAGCTTGCAAATCAGCTTCAGATGATGCTTCTTTTAATTTTTTTCTTAAATTTTTTATTTGAGAATAGATAAAATCTAAACTATCTACAAATTCGATATGATCCCCCCATACACTCTCAGCTAAAGTAGTTTTTTGAAAAACTCTTTCAGGACGAAGCATAAAATAATATAGCAAATCATATTCTTTTCTATTCAATTTTATCTCTTGATTGTTGATCAAAACTCTACGATCATCAGGAAAAAGTTGTATATTTTTATAAGATATTATCTCTTCTCCTTGTTGATGATTTTTCCTCATAGCAACTTTTATACGAGCAAATAACTCAGCAAAATGAAAAGGCTTTGCAAGATAGTCATCTGCTCCAACTAAAAGTCCTTCTACCTTATCATCAACAGAATCTTTTGCAGATAAAATTATTACAGCAGTTTTTTTCTGTAATTTTTTCAATTCTTTCAATAATGAGATTCCATCTCCATCTGGCAACATAATATCCAATAAAATACAATCATAATCAAAAGAAATAATTTTATCCATACCTTCTGAAAATGTACTTGCAGTTTCAGCAATTATTTTTTCATTTTCTAAAAACTGAACTATTGTTTGTTGTAATTCTATTTCATCTTCTACAACTAATACCTTCATTGATTTTATTTTATAATTTTGCCAAATTAACCGTCAAATTAGGAAAAAAATAGGAAAAACATACTAAATTTATAATCTAATTGAAATAAAATAATTTTGGGAAAATATAGTTTTAAAAATGATTATAGCGAAGGAGCTCATCCTTCTATTTTAGAAAGACTTATAGCAACAAACCTACAACAGCAAACAGGATATGGAGAAGATGAATTTTGTAACGAAGCAAAAGAATTGATTAAAAAAGAACTTAAACATAATTCTGCCATTCATTTTGTTTCTGGAGGAACTCAAGCTAATTTAATTGTTATTTCTTCTATTTTAAAACCTCATCAATCTGTTATCGCTGCAGATACTGGACATATTGCTGTACATGAAACTGGTGCTATAGAAGCAACTGGACACAAAGTGAATACTGTTATTTCTACGGACGGAAAACTAACTCCTATTCAGATACAATCTATTCTAGATTTACATACCGACGAGCATATGGTAAAACCAAAATTGGTTTATATTTCAAATTCTACAGAAATAGGAAGTTTATATAAAAAAAATGAACTAGAACATTTATATAACTATTGTCAAGATAATAATTTATATCTTTTTGTTGATGGCGCTAGATTAGCATCAGCACTTACGTCATCTAAAAGTGATATTACATTAGAAGATATGGCAAAATATTCTGATATTTTTTACATTGGTGGGACAAAAAATGGAGCTTTATTAGGCGAAGCAATTGTTATAAATAATCTACAACTTAATGAAGATTTCCGTTATCATATCAAACAAAAAGGAGGAATGTTAGCTAAAGGAAGATTAATTGGAATTCAATTCGCTGAATTATTTACTAATAATTTATTTTTTGAATTAGGTCTACATGCAAATAAAATGGCAAAAAAACTTGCTGAAGGCATCTCGAAAAAAGGATTTCAATTTTTAACAGAACCTTCATCTAATCAAATTTTTCCTATTTTTCCTATTGAGTTAATCAAAAATTTACAAAAAGACTTTGAATTTTTTACTTGGGAAAAAATTGATGAAAAACACGCTGCAATTCGATTAGTAACTTCTTGGGCAACAATTGAAGAAAAAGTTGACGAATTTCTAGACAAAATATAAATAAAAAATCCACTTTAAAGTGGATTTTTTATTTATAAAGGGAAAAATTATATCCTACAAAAAAGTAAGTTATTTTGTTTTGTCTAAAGCTTGTAAAATATCATTAATAATATCTTCTTTATCTTCTAAACCAACAGAAAGGCGAATTGTACCTGGCATAATTCCCAAATCAGCACGTTCGCTATCAGATAATTTTGCATGAGTTGTTGTTGCTGGATGTGTTGCAATTGTTCTAGAGTCTCCAAGATTTGATGTATATAAAATCATTTCTAACGCATCTATAAATCTAAATGCTCTTTCTTTACCTCCTTTCACCTCAAATGTCACAATTCCTCCACCAGCTTTCATTTGTTTTTTTGCCAATTCATATTGTGGATGAGAAGATAAAAAAGGATATTTTACATCAACAATTTCATTTGTTTTCTCTAAAGCTTGCGCCAAGGCTAAAGCATTATCACAATGTCGATCCATTCTTAATCCCAAAGTTTCTAAACTTTTTGATATTGTCCAAGCATTAAATGCTGACATTGCAGGACCTGTGTGACGAATGAAAAACATCATTTCATCAATCAATTCTTTTTTACCTACAGCAACTCCTCCCAAAACACGACCTTGACCATCCATATATTTAGTTGCTGAATGAACAGAAATATCGAATCCTAATGTTAAAGGTTGTTGTAAATATGGTGTAGCAAAACAGTTATCAATTATAAAAATCACTTGTGGAAATTTATTTTTTAATTTAGCCAAAGCTTCTAAATCAAATAATTCTAAACCTGGATTAGATGGGGATTCTAAGAATACAATTTTGGTATTAGGTTGTATTGATTTCTCCCAATCCTCAACATCAGAAGATTCTACATATGTATATGTTACTCCCCAACGAGGAAACAATTGAGTAATTAATTGATGAGTTGAACCAAAAATAGCTCGACTAGATACAATATGATCTCCAGATTTTATGAAAGATGCAAAAGATGCAAAAACAGCTGCCATTCCAGAAGCAAAAGCCAAACCTGTATCTGCTTTTTCTAATTTACATACACGATTAATAAACTCAGTTGTATTTGGATTTGCATAACGAGAATAAACCATACCCTCTTCTTCTTCTGCAAAAATAGCACGACCTTGTTCTGCACTATCAAAAATAAAACTTGATGTTAAATATAACGGAACTGAATGTTCGCGTGTAGCTGACCTTGGAGCTTGTTCGCGAATTATTTTAGATTGATCATTTTTCATAACAATCAAATTTAAATATAGTTTTATAAAGCAAAAAGCTTTTTATAAAGTTTTAAACCGAATATTTTTCTGTTTTATCTTATTTTAACATTATCTTAATTCTAAAAAAGTAGCAATTATAGAAAATTCACAAAATCACATCTATTTAACTATATTTCAATACTTTCTAAATAAGCGAACAGAGATTAAATTTGAATGATTTTTTTATAAAAAAATCATTCAAATTTAATCTCTACCTTTGTAACATTAATCATATTTATGTCATTCGAAAGTTTAGGATTATCTCCATATCTATCAAAATCAATTTCAAAATTAGGATTCTTAAAACCATTTGAAATTCAGACGGAAACTATTCCATCAATTCTAAAAGGAAAAGATGTAATGGGAATTGCAAAAACAGGTTCTGGAAAAACATTATGTTTTGTTGCTCCTTTGTTACAAAAAATTCAACATCAACCGTATGAAAAATCTCGTGCGATAAAATCCCTAATTTTAGTTCCCACACGTGAATTAGCAGTACAAATAGAACAAACATTTGTAGGTTTACAAGAAGCTTTACGCCGCGAAGTAAAAACACAAGCTGTTTATGGAGGAACTTCTATTAATCCACAGATGAAAAATCTATATGGTACAGAAATTTTAATTGCAACACCTGGACGTTTATTGGATTTAATGGATCATAATGCACTTACATTAGATCAGTTACAATATTTAGTTATTGATGAAGCTGATAAAATGTTTCAGTTAGGTTTTGGAGATGAAATGAATCGTATTCTAAAAGCTGTTCCTAAAAAGAAACAAACTATTCTTTTTTCAGCTACATTGAATGACAAAATTGAGGAAATAAAAACAACTCTTGCTATAAACCCTACAATTGTAGAGATAAAAAAACAAGAAGTTGATATTGACCAAATAGAACAAATAGCTTACAAAGTAAACCCAGAGGATAAAGGTCCTTTTTTACGTTATTTAATTAAATCTGAAAATTTAGAGCAAGTTTTAGTATTTGTATCTTCTACAAGAACAGCAGATAATTTGGTTGATAAATTGAAGAAAAATAAAATTTCTGCAATGGCGATTCATAGTAAAAAATCGCAAGGAGCAAGAATGGATAATTTAGAAGATTTTAAATTAGGTGATGTACAAGTTTTGGTTGCCACAGATTTAATTGGTCGTGGTATACATATAGAAGGTTTACCTACAGTTATAAATTATGAATTACCTCGTTCTCCTTTGGATTATGTACATAGAATTGGACGAACAGGAAGAGCAAATTCAACTGGAAAAGCTATCAGTTTAATTACAGAAGAAGATTTACATCATTTTAAAATTATCCAAAAGAAAATGGGTAAAAAAGTAGATTTAGTTTCTACTGATGATGTTAATTTACATGGATATTAGTAGATTTTTCAGTTTTTATGTGTTTAAGTTTTTTAGTTTTAAGTCGTATTACGTAAAACTTAAAACTTATAGTTTCTAAATTCTAACTTCGTAATTCGCAATAGGGATTGAAGTGGAAATCCTTTGCAAACAATTCTATTTACATTTAAGAACTTATTTACTTGTTTGGAAAGATTGAAACGAAAAGCCTGGCCCGAAGGGATTGCCCAAAAAATATAATTCATTAAAATAATATTTTAATCAAATCATAAAAAAATCGGTTGAATGATATTCAACCGATTTTTTAAATTTTTATATTTTTATAAATGTGGACCTAACATATTATTTGGATTCAATATTTCATCTAATCTTTCTTTAGACAATAAACCATGATCTAAAACCAGTTGATAAACACTTCCTCCTGTTTCTAATGCTTCCTTGGCAATTTTTGTACTAACTTTATAGCCAATATATGGATTAAGAGCTGTAACAATTCCTATACTATTTAAAACTTCTTTTTTAAGATGTTCTGCATTTGCAGTAATCCCATCAATACATTCTACACGCAAAGTATCCATTGCATTGGTAAGATAAATAATAGATTCCATGATAGAAAAACCAATTACTGGTTCCATAACATTTAATTGTAACTGCCCTGCTTCTGCAGCCATTGTGATTGTTGTATCATTCCCAATTACCTTGAAACATACTTGATTGACAACTTCTGGAATTACAGGATTTACTTTTCCTGGCATAATTGATGAACCCGGTTGCTTTGGTGGTAAATTAATTTCGAACAAACCAGTTCTTGGTCCTGATGTTAATAAGCGTAAATCGTTACAAATTTTTGATAATTTTACACAAAGACGTTTTAATGCAGAAGAATAATCTACAAAAGCACTTGCATCTGATGTTGCAGCAACTAAATTATCTGCCAAAGTAACATCTTCTCTCATGATTTCAGCAATACTTTTTGTACAAAGTTGTGCATATCCTGGAATAGCATTTAATCCAGTTCCTATTGCTGTAGCTCCCATATTTACCGTTAAAAAATCTTTAGAAACTCTTTCTAGATTTTCCACTTCTTTTTGTAATCCATTAGCAAAACCATCAAACTCTTGACCTAATGTCATTGGAACGGCATCTTGTAATTGTGTTCGTCCCATTTTTATTACATCATCAAACGTTCTCGCTTTTTTCTCAAAAGATCTATGTAATTTGATAAGTGCCTCAACTAAAGGTTTATTCATATTATATAAAGCTAATTTCAGTGCAGATGGATAAGCATCATTTGTTGACTGAGATAAGTTTACATGATCATTCGGTGAACAATATTGGTATTCTCCCTTTTCTTTTCCTAAATATTCTAAAGCTATATTTGCAATAACTTCATTCGCATTCATGTTGGTTGAAGTTCCTGCTCCTCCTTGAATCATATCAATAGGAAATTCATCAAGATATTTTCCTTGAATTAATTCATTTGAAGCAAAAGTTATTGCTTCATATAATTCTAAGGATAATATTCCTAATTCATAATTTGCCTTTGCTGCACCTGATTTTATTATTCCTAGTGCTTTTACAAATTCTGGATACTGTGATAAATAATTGTTAGAAATTTTGAAGTTGTTAATCGCTCTTTGGGTTTGAACACCATAATAAGCATTTTTTGGAATTTGAAGTTCTCCTAATAAATCTGACTCAATTCTCATCTTAAAAAGATTTGTTACATTTTTGAGTAAAGATATAATTTTTATCAAACAACCCCTTAAAAAAACAAGGTTAATATATTAAAATATAAAAAAATAATTATATTTACCCTATTAAAAATCAAAATGAATCAAGTTAGATACTATTCTTTAGATGTTTTTCGCGGAGCGACTGTTGCGTTAATGATATTAGTTAACAATCCAGGAACATGGTCTTTTATGTTTACTCCTCTACAGCATGCAGTATGGAATGGATGTACGCCTACTGATTTAGTTTTTCCTTTTTTCCTTTTTGCTGTAGGAAATGCTATGGCATTTGTAATTCCTAGAATGCAAAAATCATCCCAAACTATGTTTTGGCAGAAAGTAATTAAACGAACTATTATTATTTTTCTAATTGGTTTATTTCTTAATTGGTTTCCTTTTTTTAAATGGGATAATAATCATTTAATTTTCAAAGCTTGGAAAGAATCTGATGAAAACGGAATTCGAATAATGGGAGTATTACAACGAATTGCAATTGCTTACTTTTTTGCTTCTATTATTGCGTTTTATTTTAAACCTAAAAAAGTACTTTGGATTTCAATCATAATTCTTATCATTTACTGGTTAACAACAATTATTTTAGGAGGGAACAATCCTTATTCTATTGATGGTTTTTATGGAGCAAAATTAGATCATCAAATATTAGGATTAGCACACATTTATAAAGGAGAAGGTATTCCTTTTGATCCCGAAGGATTATACAGTACAATTCCTACGATTTCTCAAGTTTTATTAGGTTACTTAGCTGGATATTTTATTACAAAACAAGGTAATATTAAATGGTTTAATAAAATTATTCCCACAACAGATTATCCTAATCATAGATTGGTTGCTGGGCTATTTACAATCGGAACAATAGCGCTAATCATTGGCTATTTTTGGCAATTAGAATTTCCATACAACAAAAAAATATGGAGCAGTTCCTATGTTGTCCACACAACTGGTCTTGCAATACTTGCTATAGCTACCATGATTTGGTTTATTGAAATATTATCTATTAGAAACATTTTGATGAAATTTTTTGATGTTTTCGGAAAAAATCCGCTGTTTATATTTGTTCTCAGTGGACTTTTACCTCGATTATTCGGATTAATAAGAATAAATAATGGACAAAATGAACAAGGTGAAATCAATTATGTTTCTCCATTCGGATGGTTTTATCAAAATATTTGTGCTAAAATTCCAGGAATACCAGAAATAGGTTCATTTATTTATTCACTTATTTTTTTAGTATTGTTCTGGTTTTTAGCTTATTTATTAAATAAAAATAAAATTTATATTAAGGTTTAGAATTAACACGCTCAATCAAAAAAAATGCTGTTTCATATAAATGAAAACAGCATTTTGCTTTTAAAAACAATTTGGGCGTTCCATTCGGTCGGACATTCCGTTATAATCTTTTTTTAATGAAAAAAGGATTTCCACTTCATTCCCTAACGCATTATTTTAATTAACTTGAAAGAAACTTTTCTCCACGAAATATTTTTACAGGATTTCCTCTTTCTATAGAAGTTTGATTTATCCATTTTTCTTGGATCGAATTTTTCAAATGTTTAGAATTCTCTTCTTCTAATTTTAATAATAACCTAGTTGTAGCAATTTTCTTATTTTGATATTGCGAACGTGACTCCATAGAAACAACCGAAATACCAGAACGTTTGTGAGTTGCACGAACAGCCGAATTTACTTTGTTTACATTTTGCCCTCCATTACCAGAACTCCTCATTGTTTGATAAACAATTTCATTAGAATTAATTTGATTTTCTTTTGGTATCTCCAATTCAAAACAACCAATAAACCAATTTTTTCGTTGATGAAATTTTCTATATGGACTTTTACCAATCCAAAGAATTGTTCCAATCCAATCATTTAAAAAGTTGTCCAAAGATTCTCCTTCAACTTCTAAAATAATAGAAGTGATTAAATTAAAATCCTTATCAATTTCTCTTTCTATAATAGAAAATTGAATATCATTTTCTGTACAAGCCTCTTGAAATCTTTTAAAAACATTCGTTACAACAAAATTGCATTCTGCAGGACCTCTACCAGATGTAATCTGAATTATTTTTTTCATCATAATATTTATTTATCCATTCGAACAATTTTAGGAGAAAATGTTCCTAAAACTTTGACTAATTCTGTTTGTAAACTCATTACTGTTTTTATATTCTTATAAGCAAAAGGAGCTTCATCAACACTTCCCCCAATCAACTCAATTCCTGCATCTTTTATTTGAGAATTCATAAAACTTTTTGTAATTGTTGATTTACATTTTGCTCGAGACATTTTTCTTCCTGCTCCATGCGAAGCTGAATTGAGACTTAACTCATTCCCTAAACCTTCAACAATATAACCATCAGCAGTCATAGAACCTGGAATAATCCCTAAAACTCCCTTCGCTGCTGGTGTAGCACCTTTTCTATGAACAATTCTTTCCTCTCCATCTACCAATTCTTTCCATGCAAAATTGTGGTGATTTTCGATATTAAAAACAATTCTTTTACCTAATGCTTTTGCAATTCTGCGATGAATATCATCATGACAAGCTTTCGCATAATTACCAGCTAAATTCATGGCTTGCCAATATTCTTGCCCATCATGTGTAGCCAAATCTAACCAAGCTAAATGTTGTACTTGTTTTGGTAATGGACATTGTTTTGTTGCCAAATATGTATAATGTTTAGCTATATTAGCACCTAAACCTCTTGAACCACTATGAGATAAAATTGCTAGATATTCTCCTGGAATTAAATTCCATTCAGGTTTTACCTCATCTAACTTAACAATTCCAAATTCCACAAAATGATTTCCTCCTCCCGAAGTACCTAATTGCTGAAAGGCTTTTGTTTTTAAACTCTTAAGTATTGGAATTTCATTAAAAATAGCCTCTTCAAAAATTTCATGATCAGCCTTTATTTTGTGTGTTTCATACATCCCAAATTTTGTATGATCTTGTAAAACCTGAACTAATTGATGTGATTTTCCTTTCATAAAACTTGCAGATAAATCAAACACAGATAAACTCATTCTACAACCAATATCAACACCAACACCATAAGGAATAACTGCATTATTTGTAGCTAAAACTCCTCCTATTGGTAATCCATAACCTGAATGAGCATCTGGCATTAAAGCTCCTTTTACCGAAATTGGTAATTTTAAAGCATCATATAATTGAAATTTTGCTTGTTCATCTATTTCGTTTTCACCAAATATAGAAAATGGAGATCGAGTTGTTTTTAATTCTTGTAAACGAACATCAACTGGTTTTATCAAACCTTCAGCAACTTTTCCCCATATTCCATCTCCCATAAATTTTTCAGGATTTAGTAATACTTCTTTCGCTTCGTTTAAAATTGCTTGCTTTTTTTCTTTTTTTCTATATCTGTGTATTTGTCCTAATACAATATTTATTGAATTATTTTTCGGAAAACCTAATTTAATAAAGTCTTTTCCTGAGATTTTATTTCCCATTATTTTTTTATAATTAATTAAAAAATCTCTTTGATTGAACACAAAGGATTTTATTAGAACAAAATTGTTCTTATCAATCATTTCATCAGGAAATTTTATTACATAAAAAAACCCGAAGAGAGTTCCTTCGGGCTATGATATAATATAGAAGTTATTTTTCTAAAAAATAAATGCACGAAGAACACTCATTGCAAAATCATTTGCAATAGCTGAAGTCTGATATGTGTAATCTTTGAACATTTTATGTCTTCGGTATTAATTGTTAAACTTTTGTTTTTCAATGACAAATGTATAATTATTTTTTTTATTTCTCAAAATAAATAATTAAATTACTGATTTAAAACTATTTATATGAGTAATAATATTTCATTCTTTCTTATTGTCTCTCTATACTTACCCACATATACACAAGAAAATTTCAAATTTCCTATATATCCTGGATGTGAAATTTTAAAAACAAACGAAGAATTATCTCAATGTTTTTCTGATAAACTATGGGAAGATTTAAGAAAAACTAAAAAATTTGAAAAATTAGAAAGTCAAGTAAATTCTGACTTAACACTATATTTCACTATAATGAAAGATTGGAAAATTTCAATGTTTAGTTATGCTTCAGGTAGTGATCCAACTATTTCTAAGGAATATTTAGAAAGAATTGAAACTATTTTAAATGATTATGCAACAAAAGGTTTATATATAAGACCTGCAATAAATGATAGAAAGTACGAAAATTATAGATATATACTGGAAGTGAAACCTTCATTAAAATAGTTTCTTTTTAAAATATTACTTTATTTTTTAAAAAACTTGTAGTATGGAAAGGAAAAGATTATTTTTGCCTATTCGAAAATAGAATATGAAGAACATCCGTAATTTCTGTATTATCGCCCATATTGACCATGGTAAGAGTACTTTGGCCGATCGTTTATTGCAAGTAACAAATACGATTTCCGATCGTGAGTTACAAAATCAAACTTTAGACGATATGGATTTGGAACGCGAACGTGGAATAACAATAAAATCGCACGCCATCCAAATGGAATATGAAAAAGATGGTGAAAAATATATTTTAAATCTTATTGACACTCCTGGTCACGTAGATTTTTCATACGAGGTTTCTCGTTCAATTGCTGCATGTGAAGGAGCTTTGTTAATTGTTGATGCGGCACAAAGCATACAAGCTCAAACTATTTCTAATCTTTATTTAGCTTTAGAAAATGATTTAGAAATTATTCCTGTATTGAATAAAATCGATTTACCTTCTGCTAATCCTGAAGAAGTAACAGACGATATTGTAGATCTTTTAGGATGCGATCCTGAAGACGTTTTACGTTGCTCTGGAAAAACAGGTGAAGGTGTTTTAGATTTATTACACACAATAATCGAAAAAATACCTGCTCCACAAGGAGATCCAGAAGCTCCACTACAAGCATTAATTTTTGATTCTGTTTATAATCCATTCCGTGGTATTGAAGCTTTTTACAAAGTTGTAAATGGACAAATCAAAAAAGGACAACAAGTAAAATTCATGGCTACTAATAAAAAATATGGTGCTGATGAAATTGGAACTTTAAAATTAAACCAAGTAGAAAAACCTGTTATAAAAACAGGAGATGTTGGGTATATTATTTCAGGTATTAAAGATGCTTCTGAGGTAAAAGTAGGTGATACAATTACTCTAGTTGATAATCCTGCTGAAAGTGCTATTGATGGTTTCGAAGAAGTAAAACCAATGGTATTCGCTGGTATTTATCCTGTAGATACTGAAGATTATGAAGATTTACGTGCTTCTATTGAAAAATTACGTTTAAATGATGCTTCTTTAACTTTTGAAGCAGAATCTTCTGCTGCCTTAGGTTTTGGTTTCCGATGTGGATTCTTAGGAATGTTACATTTAGAAATCGTTCAAGAGCGTTTAGAACGTGAGTTCAATATGACTGTAATTACAACGGTTCCTAACGTATCTTATGAAGCTTATTTAGAAAAGGATCCAGAAAAAATGATTCCTGTTCATAATCCTTCTGAGTTACCTGATCCTTCTGGATTAAATCGTGTTGAAGAGCCATATATTAGAGCTGCTATCATTACTAAATCTGAGTTCGTAGGACCAGTTATGAGTTTATGTATAGAAAAACGTGGTGAATTACAATCTCAAAATTATCTAACACAACATCGTGTTGAAATGATATTTAATATGCCTTTAGCTGAAGTTGTTTTTGATTTTTATGATCGTTTAAAATCTATTTCAAAAGGTTATGCTTCTTTTGATTATGCGCCTTCAGGAATGAAAGCCTCAAAATTAGTAAAAGTTGATATTATGATTAATGGTGAAGTTGTAGATGCTTTATCTGCCTTAATCCATGTTGATAATGCTTATACAATTGGTAAAAAAATGTGTGAGAAATTACGTGAATTAATTCCTCGTCAACAATTTGATATTCCAATTCAGGCAGCTATTGGAGCTAAAATCATTGCTCGTGAAACAATTAAAGCTTTACGTAAAGATGTAACTGCAAAATGTTATGGTGGTGATATCTCTCGTAAACGTAAATTATTAGAAAAACAAAAGGCTGGTAAGAAAAAAATGCGTCAAATTGGTCGTGTAGAAGTTCCTCAGTCTGCATTTTTAGCTGTTCTTAAATTGAATGATTAAAAAAAGATTCATTAAATAATATACTAAATCTCCTAAGCAATTATTTTCTTAGGAGATTTTTTTGTTTTTATATTTATCAAATAATATATAAATCTATACTTCATTAATATGCTCCTCAATATCCTAAACCATTTTAAAAAATATATAGAAATAGATTCTAAAGATGAAACTAATATTCTGTCTTTTTTCAAAGAAAAAACAATCAATAAAAAAGAATTTTTATTAGAACAAAATAAGAAATGTAACTCTCATTATTTTGTATTGAAAGGTTGTTTAAGAATGTTTTTCATTGATGAAAAAGGTACAGAGCAAACGGTCCAGTTTGCAATAGAAAATTGGTGGATTACTGATTATTTAGCTTTTGAGAGTAAAGAAAACACTTCATTTACTATTCAAAGTATAGAAAAATCAATTGTTTTAAAAATCGATTATCATAATCAAGAAGAATTATTGAAAAAATTCCCTCAATTTGAACGTTATTTTAGATTAATTTATCAAAAAGCATATGGTGCACTACAATTAAGATCAAAATTTTTATCTGACTTTTCTAGGGAACAATTTTATCATCATTTCAATAATCAATTTCCTGAATTTACAAATAGAGTACCCCAAAGAATGCTAGCTTCTTATTTAAATATGACACCAGAATATCTTAGTGAAATAAAAAATAAAACTCGTTCTTAAACTAGTTTAAGTTTTTCACAAAATAACTTTTATAAGTTTGTCTCATAAAAAAGAGATAAAATGAACAAAAGAATTGATATAGAGAAAATTTCACCTAAAGCATATGATGCAATCTGCGGATTAGAAAATTATTTACAAAGTTCTTCTTTACCAAATATTTTTTTTGAATTGATACGAATTAGAGCTTCTCAAATAAATGGTTGTGCTTTCTGTATAAATATGCACAGCTCTGATGCTTTAAAATTAGGTGAAACACATCAACGCATATTTTTATTAAGTGTTTGGAGAGAAACGTCTTTATATACTAAAGAGGAACAAATAATTTTAGCTATGACAGAAGAAATTACATTAATTAATGAAAATGGATTAAGTGATGAAACTTATATGTTAGCTAAAAATGTATTCAATGAAAACGAAATTGCCGAGATTATAATGGCTATAATTACAATAAATGCCTGGAATAGAATTGGAATAAGTACCAAAATGATAGTATAAATCAAGAAATACAACCCAAACCTATTTTAAATAAAAAAGGTTGACAGGATAAAACTTTATCAACCTTTTTTTATTTTAGTTTGTGATAGTGATTAAATGGAAATCACGGCACGAAATGATTGCCCAAATCATTTTAATAGTTAAAAAACATATCTTGAATCTTTGTTTTATCTTTTGTTTCTGTTAATGCTAACATCAATAAAATTCTAGCTTTTTGGGGATTTAAATCATCTGCTACTATAAATCCAAGTGCTTTATCATCTACTTCGTTATATAATGTTACCCTTCCTCCTCCGGTTCTTGATGAACGACAAATTATAATACCATCCTTAGAAGCACTCTCTAAAGCTTTTCCTACAGGGGCATTAAAATTTCCGTTACCCATTCCTGCATATACTATTCCTACAGCTCTATCTTTTTGTGCTGCAATAATTGCAGAAGGTTTTGCATCAGCATAACCGTATATTATTTCTACTAATGGTAATGTTTTAAGTTCTTTTACATTAAATTTTTTAGCTGGATTTCTAAGTGTTTTATAGTAATAACTTACTTTTCCATCATATATAAGTCCAATAGGACCAAAATTTCTTGATTGAAATGTTGCTGTGCTTGTTGTAATTGTTTTTGTAACATCTCGTGCTGCAAAAATTTCTTCATTCATTGCTGTTACAACTCCTATTTCTTTACTTTCTGGAGACGAAGCAACCATAACAGCATCTAGTAAATTTTTATTACCATCCTGGCTCATTGCTGTAGCTGGTCGCATAGCTCCAACTAAAACAACTGGTTTTTTAGAATTAATTGTAAGTGATAAAAAATAAGCTGTTTCTTCTTGTGTATCTGTTCCATGAGTAACAACAACTCCGTCTGCTTCATTATTTTCAAAAATTTGATTAATACGATTACTTAGTTTTAGCCAAGTTTCTATATTCATATCCTGACTTCCTATTTGTGCTATTTGTTCTCCTTTTATATCTGCATATTTGTACATTTCTGGAACTGCATTTAACAAATTATCAATAGGTACTTTTCCTGCAGTATAGGCTGATTTCGTTGAAGATTCTCCAGAACCTGCAATTGTACCTCCTGTTGCTAAAATAATAATACGTGCTTTATTTTCATTGGTTACTTGCCCATGAATTTGAATTATAAATAAAAAAGCAAATAATACTTGTTGTATTTTTCTCATATTTAAATTGATTAAATAGTAAAGTATATTTTTATAAATTAAGCTTTGTTTAATAAAAAATGAGCATAGTAATTTGGTATTTCACTATTTTCTATTGCCTCTACAACTTTATCAATCGGATAGGTTAACTGTATTATTTCAGTTTCTAATTTTTCCTCTGTTAAAGTTAATATTGCATAAGATGCTAATCTATTTTCTTCTCTAGAACGACCTACTGAACCTGTATTTACAGCCCATTTATCTTCTATTTGTTTTATATAAGAAAGGTGAGTATGTCCCATAAAAATAATATCAGCTTTTGATTCGGTAAACATTGCGTTGAATATCTCATCATCTTCTGATTCATAAATGTAATTGGTATTACTATCGATACTTGCATGAACCAATTGTATATTCCAATGTTTTTGTCCTATTATATAATTTAATTTTATATGAAATGGTAATTCTGCTAAAAATTGTTTATTGTCTGCTGTTATTGTTTTTTTTGAATGATTAATTGCTATAAATCTCGCTTCTGTTTCTATTTCAGAGTGTCTTGCTATTGGAATAATTGGTAAATCACGTCCTATTCTTTCATCATGATTTCCCATAATACAAGAAATATTAAGTTTTTTTATTTTATCTATCACTTCATTTCCCCAAGGAGCAAAATCTACTAAATCTCCTAAACAGTATTTTTGTTTTATACCTCTTACTTCTATATCATTTAAAACCGTTTCCAAAGCTGGTAAATTACCATGTATGTCTCCAAAAATTGCAATTTTTATCATTTTCATTTTCTCTATTTATCAAATGTATTTATTTTTTTGATTTTATAAATTTTAATGAAACAGTTTTTTATAAAAAAGTATATGTAACATTCGTTACTAAAGAAATCAATAAATTGTATAATATTTGAAAATATAAACAATCTGAAATATGGACTATATTTTAAAACCTTGGCCTTGGTATTTTGGAGGTCCTATCATAGCAATAATAATGTTAATATTAATTTTTCTTGGTAAAATTTTTGGGTTTTCTTCTAATTTTAGAACAATATGCTCGGCATTTGGTGCTGGAAAATCTTGTGATTTTTTTCGATTTGATTGGAAAAAACAAAAATGGAATTTACTTTTTCTTTTTGGCTCTATTATAGGAGGTTATATCTCTGTACATTTTCTATCTCAAAATCAAATTCCTACTATTTCAGAAGATACGATAGATGACCTATATAAAATTGGTTTTAAAAGTGCTGGAAAATCTTATTTCCCTACAGAGATTTTTAATGAAATGTCTTTCAAAAATATTGTATTATTGTTTATTGGTGGGCTGCTAATTGGTTTTGGAACTAGATATGCTGGCGGGTGTACTTCTGGGCATGCTATATCTGGATTAAGTAATTTACAATTACCTTCTCTTATTGCTGTTATTGGTTTTTTTATTGGTGGATTGTTCATGGTTCATATTTTATTTCCTTTAATATTTTAAAAAATTATGAAAAATATTATTTACATATTATTAGGTGTTCTTTTTGGAATAACAATGTATAAATCGGAAACTGCCTCTTGGTTTAGAATATATGAAATGTTTATGTTTCAATCCTTCCATATGTATGGCTTTATTGGTTCTGCATTAGTTGTAGGTTTAATTGGAGTACAACTTATAAAAAAGAAGAAATTAAAAAATATTGATGGAGAAAAAATAATAATCGAAAATAAAAAATATTCTATCACTAGATATCTTGTTGGCGGTATATTATTTGGTTTAGGTTGGGCACTTGTTGGTGCTTGTCCAGGACCTCTATTTGTATTATTAGGAAGTGGTGTTTACTCTATACTAATTGTTATTTTAGGAGCTTTATTAGGTACATATCTATATGGTATAATTAAAAAATATATCCCTCATTAAGCAATGATAAAAGATAAAATAAAAATTGTTTATCCAAATCTTTTTGATAACGAATTATTAAATGAATTTGAAGAATTAGGATTGCTAAAAAGATTTCATCAAAATGATATCATTATAGATATTGATGAAAATATTAATGGTATTCCTATCTTATTAAGTGGTGCAATAAAAATAATGAGAGAAGATTTTGATCATGGAGAATTATTACTTTATTTTTTAGAAAGAGGAAATACTTGCTCTTTAACTATTGATTGTTGTTTAGAAAATAAACAAAGTAAAATAAGAGCTGTTGCCGAAACAGATGGAGAACTAGTAATGCTTCCATCAGTAAAAATGGATGAATGGTTAGCCAAATATAAAAGTTGGAGAAAGTTCATTTTAAATAGTTATAATAATCGACTAGATGAAATGTTAGAAACAATAGATAATATTGCATTTAATACGATGAGTGATAGGCTTAAAAAATATTTATTAGATATTGCATCCATCAATAAAAGTAAATTCATAAACAAAACCCATCAGGAAATTGCTTATGAACTTAATACTTCTAGAGTTGTTATTTCTCGATTATTAAAAGCTTTAGAAATAAATGGTTTTCTAATACTTAATCGAAATGAAATTCGAATTGCTGAATTTTAATTTTACAACATCACTATTTCCTCTGTTTTTCCCTTTGTTGTTATATCTGAAATGCTACGCAGAGTAATTTCTGATATTTGTTCTAGAGCTTCTTGTGTAAAAAATGCTTGATGAGCTGTTACTAAAACATTTGGAAAACTCATTAAACGTTGAATTGTATCATCTTGAATAATCTCTGCTGATAAATCTTGAAAAAATAGTTTTTCTTCTTGTTCATAAACATCAATACCTAGATATCCTATTTTATGTTCTTTAAGTGCTTCTATTGCATCAATCGTATTTATCAATCCTCCACGACTTGTATTAATAATTGTAACGCCATCTTTCATAATAGCTATTGTAGCTTTATTGATAAGATATTTATTTTCTGGAGTAAGAGGACAATGCAATGAAATAATATCAGATTCTTTAAATAATGTATCTAAACCAACATAATTTACTCCTGAATTTTCTAAATCTTTATCTGGATATAAATCATAAGCTAATATTTTACAATCAAATCCTTTCATCAAATCTATAAAAGCTTTTCCTATCTTTCCTGTTCCTATTACGCCAACAGTTTTTTTATGAATATTAAATCCTAATAAACCATTCAAAGAAAAATTTTGCTCTCTAACTCTATTATAAGCTTTATGCGTTTTTCTATTCAATGTAAGTAACATTGCTAATGTATGCTCTGCTACAGCTTCAGGAGAATAGGCAGGAACACGACAAACTTTTATTCCATATTCTTTTGCTGCTTCTAAATCTACATTATTAAAACCAGCACAACGCAGTGCAATTATTTTAACTCCCTTCTTCGCTAGTATTTTTATAACATTTCTATCTACTATATCATTCACAAAAACACAAATAGCTATTTCATCTTCTAATGCATTTACTAAATGAGAACTTAAATTAGTATCAAAAAAATTTAGTTCGAAATTATATTTTTCATTCTCTTTTCTAAAAAATAATTCATCATAAGGTTTAGATGAAAAAAATGCTATTTTCATTGGCTCTATATTTTATTACAATTTACAACTAATTACAAATAGCTAATTCATATTTCATATAATATATTCTAAGATTAAATAATAAAAAAGCTTAAATTACTATCTCAAAAAAAATACAATGGAAGATAAAAACTTAACAGAATTAGAATACAGTATAAAATCTTATTTTGGAGTTTTAAATAATGATGAACTAAAATCCATTACTTCCTTATTTAAAATAGAGAAACTAAATAAAGGAGATTTTTTTCTCGAAACAAATAAAAAGTGTAATCGACTAAGTTTTATTCAATCTGGTTATTTAAGAATTTTTTTAGAAACAGAAAATAAAGAAATAACACAATGGATTTCTCCTAAAGGTTATTTCGTGACAGACCTTTCTAGTTTTATTTTTGATAAACCTGCTCGCTGGACAATACAAGCTCTTACAGAAACTGTGATTTATACTATAGAGAAGAAAGAATATGAAAAACTTAATAAAATTGTAAAACAATGGAATGAATTAGAAAAATTATTTATTGTACATTGTTTTACAACACTTGAAGATAGAATTTTTAGTCATTTATCTATGACAGCAGAGGAACGATATATTTCTTTTTTTGAAAATAACAAAGAATTATTCAATCATGTTCCATTAAATTATATTGCTTCTATGCTTGGTATGACTCCAGAAACATTTAGTAGAATAAGAAAAAAGCAAATTGATTAATTTCTTGATTTTTATCAAGCCAATTTATTTATATCTTAAAGAACTTTGTTATAGAAAAAAAGAGATTAATTAAAACTCAATCATCATGACAAAAGAAATTAAATCAGAAATTAAAATTTATTCTACTCCAGAAAAAATTTGGTCTATCCTTATAGATTTCAAAAATTTTCCTGTTTGGAATCCTTTTATGACTTCTATAACAGGAAAAGCAGAAATAGGTAGTAAATTAGTTGTTCATATTCAACCTACTAACGGACAAGGAATGACATTTAAACCAACAGTACTTTCTAGAATAGAAAATAAAGAACTAAGTTGGTTAGGTAAATTTATTTTTAGTGGTTTATTTGATGGAAAACATAAATTTGAGCTTACAGATAATATGGATGGTTCTGTAACTTTTAAACAATCTGAAATTTTCAATGGAATTTTTGTAGGATTATTCAATCCTGAAAAAACGAAAAATGGATTCATCGAAATGAATAAAAAATTAAAAGAATTAGCTGAAAAAGAATAAAAAAAATGAAAAATTTAAATGAAAAAGAAACTCTTAAAAGACCTGAAGAAATAACAAAAGAGTTTCTTTATATACTAGACAATCATTTAGATAAAATAATAAATGGAGAAGAAGAAGAATATTTAGGTATAAAAGATTTAGCAAATATTATGAATATTCATCCCATTCATCTTAGTAATACAATAAAAGAAAAAACAGGAAAATCTCCTTGTGATATTTGTAATGAAAAAACGATTAATGTAGCAAAGAAATTATTAAGCAACAGCGAACTCAAAATTGTAGAAATTGCTAAACTATTAACTTTTGAACCTACAAATTTCACAAAATACTTTAAAAAACATACAGGTGAAACACCATCTTTGTATAGAAAAATAGTTTTAAATAAAATATAAATTCTGAAACCTTCACCACTTTTATAGATTTTATTTCTCATAACTTTACATTAATATAAAATTTTAAAAATGAGTTATTTAAAAGATAAAACTGTAATTATAACAGGTTCCTCTAGAGGATTAGGAAAAAATACTGCCATAGAATTTGCAAAGCAAGGTGCTAACGTCATAATCAACTATAATTCTAACGAAAAAGAAGCAAATGATGTTGTTGACAAAATAAATAATAATGGAGGAAATGCTATCGCTATAAAAGCAAATGTTGGGAATAGTAGAGAAATTAATCATCTTTTTGATACAACTATAACACATTTTGGGAAAATAGATATTATAATTAATAATGCAGGAATTATGATAACAAAACCTTTAAAAGATTTTTCTGAAGAAGAATTTGACCAACAGTTTAATACAAATGTAAAAAGTGTTTTTCTAATGATGAAAATAGCTGCTAAAAAACTAGAAGACAATGGACGTATTATTAATATATCTAGCTCTACTTCCAAATTAGCTATGCCTGCATATTCTATCTATTCAGCCACAAAATCTGCCGTAGAGCAAATGACAAGAATATTTGCAAAAGAAATTGGACATAGAGGAATTACTGTAAACTCTGTTCTTCCTGGACCAATGAATACAGAATTATTTCTAAAAGGAAAATCAGATGAGTTAATTGATAAAATTGCTAGTCTATCTGCATTCAATAGAATAGGAAATGTAGAAGATATTATACCTCTTATCTTATTCCTAGCAAAAGATGATGCACAATGGATTACTGGTCAAAATATAGGTATTAACGGAGGAATGGCGTAAATTAGTTAAAATTGAAATTTTTACACTAAAATGAATATTAAAATTATAGAAACCTCTCCTACAGATTATGAAGTTATACCTCTTATAGAATTACTTTCTAATGAATTAGAGCAAAGATTTGGTAGTAGTGGTAAAAATTCTTTTATCGATTGGGATAACGAATGTAAAAAATCTATTTTTATAAAGGTTTACATCAATAATGAAATTGTTGGCTGTGGTGCATTTCGTCCTATTTCCAATGAAATTGCAGAATTAAAAAGAATGTATGCAAAATATCCTAGAAAAGGAATTGGAGAAATTATATTGAACTATTTAGAAGAAAAAGCAAAATCTCTTGATTATACTAAAATTTGGCTAGAAACAAGAAAATTAAATCATGAAGCTTGTCAATTCTACTTAAAAAATGGTTATCAAAAAATTGAAAACTATGGTAATTATATAGGTAATGATAAAGCTGTCTGCTTTGGAAAAAAATTAATCAACAAATAGTTTTATATATAAAAACAATATGATAAATAAATATCATATTGTTTTATGATACTGTTTAAATAATCTAATTACGAACCTTTTAATAAATCGCTGTTTTTAGAATTTTTCTCAAATTTTAATTGCTCTTTATCATTCTTAAATTTATCTTCTAATTGATTTTTTTTCTGTTTTTTTTCTTCTTTCGTTAAAGAATTATCTTTTTCTATTTCTTTTTTATCTGCCTTATATTTTTTTTCTAAAATATTTAATTGATCATCAATATGATCTGTTATATTATCTTTTATAGATTTTCGATTATTACCGTACTTATCAATCCATATTTTCTTTTGAGTACTAGTTAAGACATTAAAAATTTGAGTTTTATGTTCTTTTGCTAACTCTCTTTTTTTGTTCCCTTTTTCATATCCAGACAATGAATTATCTCTACCTATTTGCTCAAACTTAGGTCCTATTTCTTGGTTTATTTTTTTTATTTGTTGTTTTTGATAATCACTTAAATTAAGTTCTTCCGAATTTTCAATCTTAGATAAGTTAAAAGATTCATTATCTTTTGATTTATTTTGCCCACAAGCAGTAAAACTCACTAATAAAAAATAAGTAGTAGTTAAGATTATTTTCTTCATTCTTTTTATGTTTAATTATTGATTCATAAAAAATTATGCCAATTTTATTATACACTTTTTCTATTTTTAATAACTTAAATGATCAATTATGGCTGTACCAGTAAATAAAGAAGAATTAATAAAAGCTATTACATTAAATTATAGCAAACTAAAAAAAGAATTAATTACAATTCCATCAGAATTAACTTCTATAAAAGAATTAGAAGGTCATTCAAAAGGGACAGTCATGAGTATAAATAATCTTCTTTCCTACCTTATTGGTTGGGGAGAATTGGTTTTAAAATGGATTTATAAAAAAGAGCAAGGGTTACCTGTTTCTTTTCCTGAAGAAGGTTACAAATGGAATGAATTAGGTAAACTAGCTCAAAAATTTTATATTGATTATCAAAATTATAACTATTTAGAACTAAATACTAAATTAGATAAAATAGTTACTGACATTATTAATATAATCAATTCAAAATCTAATCAGGATTTATATGAAATAGCCTGGTATGAAAAATGGACATTAGGGCGAATGATACAGTTCAATACTTCATCTCCATATACAAATGCTAGAGCCAGAATAAGAAAATGGAAAAAAGAGAATGATATTAAAGATTAGACATGTAAAATATATTCATTATTAAATAAATTTTATACAAACTGGTAAATCAATTTCAATATCACTATTAATATTTGTTAATAATCCTGTTGTATTATCAATTTCAAAAACTTGAATAATATGAGAATCTTTAGAAGCAACCAATAAATATTTACCATTAGGAGAAATCACAAAATTACGAGGATGCAAAGCTGTTTCCTGATAACCAATAGAAGTAAGTAATCCTGAATTTTGATCTATTTTAAAAATAGTTAAACCATCATCCTCTAATCTATTCGACGTATATAAATATTTTCCATTCGGATGAATTTGTATATCAGCACTTCCTTCCGCATTGTTATACTGAGAAACTACAGTTTGTTTTTCTAAAAGATTTTCATTCAAAAAATCAAAAACTTTTACTTCTCCACTCAGCTCACTAATCAAATATGCAAACTTATTCTCACTAAAAATTAAATGTCTTGGTCCTGATCCTTCTTCAATTTCTGTTAAATAATTTTCTGATGGTGTCAAATAATCATCAGTATCTTTATTGATATCAAATTTATAAATCTTATCTCCACCCAAATCTGTAGCGAATAAATGATTATAAGATGGTGAATAAACTACACAATGCAAATGTGACTGATTTTGTCTTTCTTGATGTATACTTTCTTCATCAAATTTTATTTGTTGAATTAAATCTTCTATTTTACCATTTTCCTGTAGTTTAAAAACTGAAATACTTCCTCCTAAATAATTCGCTGTTACCAAATATTTATTTTCATTATCTATGGATATATAACAAGGAGCAGCTCCTTTTGTAGAAACAGAATTCAATAACGTAAAATTTCCTTTGCTTTTATCTAGTTTTATAGCAGATACAGCACTTTCATATTTATCTTCTTCTTCAGAGACAACATATATAATTGTACCGTCAGCATTCTTTGTAAAATAAGAAGGATTATTAATTTTATAATCATTCACAAAAATAGCATTTCCAGTCACGAGATTAAATTTATAGAAAGCTAAACCAGAATTCTCATTTTCTTCCGTATAACAACCAACTAACAAATCAATACTATTCTCTTGTTTCATAATTTTTAACTTAGATTCTTAAATTTAATGAAAAAAATTTACATTCTTTATTCATCTATTTTACTTTTGCAGTATGAGAAAAGTTTTTAATCCTGAAGGTTGGAACCGACAAGAACATTACAATATGTTCTCTAATATGGATAATCCGTATGTTGGTATTGTTGCAGAAGTAGAATGTACTAAAGCTTTTAAATTTTCTAAGTCAAATCAAATTTCGTTTTTTGCTCTATATCTATTTTGCTCTATGCAAGCAGAAAATAATGTACAAGAATTTAAATACAGAATTGAAGATGATAAAATCTATTTATATGATCATTTAGATTGTGGAACAACAATTGGACGAAAAGATGGAACTTTTGGATTTGCTTTAATGAATTTCACTCAAGACTTCGAAGTATTCAATAAACAATTAAAAGAACAAATAGCAAGTGTAGAAAACTCTGTTGGTTTACACATAAAAAATGAAGATATTACAGAAGGACTTGTAAGACATTCTACTATGCCTTGGACAAGATTTACAGGACTAATACAGCCTACAAATTACGGAACTAAAGAATCTATTCCACGAATAATCTTTGGAAAAGCTTATAAGGACAAAGATAAAATGTATATGCCCATTTCTGTAGAAGCAAATCATGGCTTTGTAGACGGAATACATTTAGCAAAATATTTAGAAGAATTCGAAAAAGAACTTAATAAATATTAGATCTGTTCAAAAAAGAATTATTAGAATCCAAAGCATCTAAGTTTTGGATTTTTTTATAAAAATAATTTCTATTTGGGCAATCCCTTCTGGCCAGGCTTTCCGTTACAATCTTTCCAAACAAGTAAATATGTTCTTAAGTGTAAATAGAATTGTTTATAAAGGATTTCCTCTGCAATCCCTATTGCGAATTACAAAGTCTGAATTTAGAAACTAGAAGTTTTAAGTTTTGAGTTATAAGTTTCAAGTAATACGTATAGTTACTAAAAACACCGAATACTTGGTACATTGTACATATTACGTAAATTATAAGCATAAAAAAATCCCCAAGTTATTCA
>NZ_DAMCLZ010000010.1:114669-120619 GCF_032109125.1 Chishuiella sp. | reverse complement strand
CACATCGGTTTTTGGTGCCGCTAGTTGGGGTTCGAATCCCTGTGGGTCTACAAAGTCTTATGCTTATAAAGTATATATCTGAAATATGGTATAATTGCAAATTGAAATATAATTTTTACAGACCCATGGTGTAACGGTAGCACATCGGTTTTTGGTGCCGCTAGTTGGGGTTCGAATCCCTGTGGGTCTACAAAGCAGAAATGTAATTCTATTACTTTCTGCTTTTTTTATTCTAATAATTTTCCATTCTATTTAAATCATTTATAAGTTTTTTAAATTCATTTAATCAAATGAATTTATATATTTGTATTTATAAATATGTTTTTTGTTTGTATATTGTTATATAAATTTTAATATTAATGAGAGATTTAAATAAAATAAAATATTCTGTTTTAGATTTAGCTTATGTAAGGGAAGGTGATTCAATTCATCAAACTTTTAAAAATACATTAACTAATGCTCAAACAGCTGAAAACTTAGGATATACACGTTATTGGCTTTCCGAACACCATAATATGCAAAATGTAGCTAGTGCAGCAACTTCTATATTAATTGGTTATGTCGCAGGAGGAACAAAAAAAATTAGAGTTGGTTCTGGTGGAATAATGTTACCAAATCATACAACATTATCTGTTGCAGAACAATTTGGTACATTAGAATCTCTTTATCCAAATAGAATTGATTTGGGTTTAGGAAGAGCTCCAGGGACAGATCAATTAACAGCTTCTGTACTTCGTAGAGGAAATAATTTTATGAATTATAATTTTGAAGATGAAATACATGGTTTGTTAAATTATTTTAATCCAGATAATAATATAAATAAAGTTCGCGCAATTCCAGGAGAAGGAGCAAATGTTCCATTATATATACTCGGTTCTAGTACAGATTCTGCTTTTTTAGCTGCTAAATTAGGAATGCCTTATGCTTTTGCAGGACATTTTGCTCCTCAACAGTTTTATAATGCTGTAAAAATTTATAGAAGTCATTTCAAAGCATCAGAATATTTAGATAAACCATATATTATTGCTTGTGTAAATGTCATTGCTGCAGATACTGATGAAGAAGCTCATTATTTATCAATGTCAATGTATCAAGGTTTTTTAAATATAATTACAGATAGAAGACAACCTATAGTTTCTCCTGATAAAACAAATTTAGATTTGGCATCACCTGAGCAGAAATATGTACTGGAAAGTATGACTGGATTATCATTTATTGGAAATAATAAGTCATTAAAGGATAGTTTTCAAAAATTTTTGACAGATGCAGAGATTGATGAAATTATGGTATCTTCTAATATTTATGATAAAGATGCAAAAACTAATTCATATAAAATTATAAGTGAAGTATTTAATTAATATAGTAATATCAATATTTAGCTAAAAAAGACGGATTGTATCCGTCTTTTTTTATTTACTTAGTTGCCCTATTTTTTCCCAAGAAGGATCAATATCTAATTTTACGGCTATATAAACATCATTTCCTTTAGAATTAAAAGCTGTTCCTTCAGATAATTCTGCTTCAATTTGTTTTGGAGTAAGTTTATACATAGCACCAGTGATAGGATCTACGATTAAACCAACTATTCCTGCAAAAATGACATTTCCAATATACCAAGCATTAAATTTTCTTGTTAATTTAGTTTCAAACGTTTTGTAACCATCTAATTTTATCATTACATCATATTCTTTTTTCTTACGTTCTAATTTTTTTTCGATTGGTGTTTTGCCAATTTCAATTTCATTGATGTAAACAGTAGCATTTGAAGGTGTACTTTTAAAATTAATTGTTTGTTTAGAGCCAGATACAATAGTAGCACAGCTTGATAGAGACAATAATGCTCCACCAAATAAGATCATAGATAATTTTTTCATATAAAAATTTAATAAATATTTTATTCTAATGTTAGTGTATACTGAGGGATAGATTTTAAATCTCCATCATAATAGTAATATTCAATTTCCATTCTAGTGCAAGTACTCCATAAATCTGCACCTTTTGATTTTACTACTTTTACAATATTAGCACCATTATCTCTTGCAATTTTTCTTGCTTTTTCTAAATTAGAATTATAACTACAATCAGTAGAGAAACCTGAGTCTTTAATTTTAGAAGAACCTACTTTTGTTGCACCAAATGGGACTTCGTGTTTTTCAGATAAAAAAGCAAAACCGTCATTTTTAGATATAGATGACCTTATATCAGTAAAATTTGATTTTATTGAAGCCGCACAACTAAATAATGAAAAAATAATTAATGAGTAAATAATTAATTTCATATTGAAAATTTTAGCAAAAATAAACTTTTTATTAATAAAAAAAAACAATATTACATTACAGTAATTACAATTTATTCAATCTATCCTCAATCTGGCTCGAGTATATTTCTAAAAAAACTTCATTATACGGATCAGCTTTTTTATATGATTTATTGGTTAAATCGAGGCTTTTTATATAATTAAATTTAGCCGAATCTTTCATCTTTAATTTATTGAATGTTTCTGCTTTATAAAAATAGGCTTCAGCAGTATTAGAGTCGATTGAAATAGTTTTATTATAAAGTTCAAGAGCTTCTTTGTTTAAATTTAGGTCAGCTTTCATTTTACCTAAATAAGTATAGGTAATAGGAATTATATTCTTTTTATCTTTTTCTGAATCAAAATATTTATTATAATATAACATTGCAGAATCGTATTTTTCTAGACCTTGATAACAAATAGCCATTCTATAGTAGATATTATCTCCCCAAGGATATTCGGTAGTTTTTGAAATTTTATCTAATTGATGAAAGTCTTTCAAAGCATTTTCATAATCTTTTAATTTATCTAGTTTTATCCAACCACTATAACCTAAATGTGATAAGGGATCTAAATGTGTGGCATTTTTTAGTCGTTTCATTCCAATTTCATGATCACCACGTTTGTTATAAGCGACAGAAGATTCCCACCAAAATTTAGAATTCTTAGGATATTTCTTTAATAAATAATCAAAAGTATAATCAGAATAATAAGACCCTTGCCAATTTCCAGCTAATTGAAAAAGAACTTCTTTTTTAGAGAAAATATAATTTTTTATAAAAAAATAGCTATAAAATAAGAATGGAATACAGATTAATAGTATTAAGGAATTCCAAATAAAACGAACATATTTATTTCTAAAAAAGGTCTTTAACTTTTCCATCTCTAATCTTTATATTTAGTTGATAATAGGAATCTTTAGATAAAAAGTAGGGTTGGCTATTCCAATCTTTTAGTTTCAAAACTTCATTAACAATATTCTTTTTTAATTCATCACTTAAATCAACTAATTCAAAAGATTGATTCGTTGCTTTTATTCTAAAATCTCCTATTTGGTTATGACAATTAATAATAAAACGAATATTTATATTTCCAGAAAAATTTGGATAATCTAAAAGAGATATTTCTTTAAAAATTTCTTTTCGAATTCCGTAACGACCTGTTTTATAATCGCTTTTAGTCTCATAAAATTCAGAAACAATAAATCCACATTTACTAAATTTCTGATTAGTTTCTATCATCTCACTTTTAGAATAACTACCAACTTTAGGAATAATTGTAGTAATAATTATTCCTAGAGAGAGTAATGTTAAAAATAAAGTTACGAATAAGGTATATTTGGTTAGTTTATACATTATAATTATTTAAAAACTTCTTCAGCTTCTAAAACACTAGATGGTCTACCAACATCAATCAGAATTCCTCCCGAATGATTAAAACCTAAAATAGTTTCGGTTTTCATCAATTCCATGTAAACTTTCATGATAGAAAATTTTCCTTCATAATTAATGTTATTAAACAATTCTGGTTTGATGATATGAATACCAGAAAATGCTAATTCATTTAAATTTTTAGAAGCATTTTTTGCTAAAATTTCTTCATTAGTATTCAGATTTCGCCAACCTTGTAATTTCATTTTTTCATCGAAAAGTAATTTTCTTGACGAATTTCTGTCCGATACTGCAAGTGAAATAATTGCATTATTTTCTTGATGAGCTTTTATGAAATTAGAGATATTCAAATCGGTTAAAATATCAACATTCATAACAAGAAAATCAGTATCAAAAAAATGTTTAGCATTCACTAAACCTCCACCAGTTTCTAAAACTTCTGGTCGCTCATCAGAAATATGAATTGTAATATCAAAATTATTATTCTCATTCAAAAAATCAATAATCTGATCTGCGAAGTGAAAAACATTAATTACAATTTCAGTAAAACCATACGATTTTAAATATTCTATATTACGTTGTAGTAAAGATTTTCCATTTACAGGAGCCAAAGCTTTAGGATGATTTTCTGTAAAAGGCTTCAGTCTTGTGCCTAATCCGGCAGCAAAAAGCATTGCTTTCATTTAATTAATATGCTTCGTTAATCCAGTTTTTTTCTTCTTGTACAACGTGATTTAAAGTTACTTGTACCTCTGGAAATTTTTCTTCAATGTATTTTGCTGTTGCATCAGCAGAATAAACAGAACGATGTTGACCGCCAGTACATCCAAAATTAATTTCTAAATTTTCGAAACCACGTTGAATGTAATCTTCTATAGATACATCTATAACCTGAAAAACACCAGTTAAGAAAATAGCAATTTTTGTTTCTGTTTCCAAATATTTTTTTACTTCTTCATCACGTCCAGTTTGTGTTTTATATTTTTCTATTCGCCCAGGATTTAAAATTCCTCTACAATCAAAAACAAAACCTCCACCATTTCCTGTTGGGTCAGTTGGAATTCCTTTTTTATATGAAAAACTACGTACGTTAATATTTAATTTAGCCATTGATTATGTTATTTATTTGTTTTTTTGTTTCAGTTTCAGTAAGTATAGTAATAATTCTTTTTAGTTCAGGATAATTTTGTAAAATTGGATAATCCAAGATTGATTTTAGGTTATCCAAACCAAAAGAAATACTTTCTATAAAGTGTGATTTTCTTTCAATTAATCCCCTCAATCCATAAGCACCTAGAACTTGTAATAAACGAGCTACAACACAATATTCATAAGACCTTCTACAATCTATAGGAACTATTGTTTCATCCAGTTTTTTAATTTCTTCAAAATAATGATTGTATAATTCATTTTTAAAATCAGTTGAAAGATTTGCTTTTGCTTGCCATGTAAGGGAAACCAAATCATAAAAAATTGGCCCATATAAACCACCTTGGTAATCAATAAAATAAGGTTTGTTATCTTTTATCATAATATTTCGTGATTGAAAATCACGAAATACGAAACCTTTAGGTGATAATTGCTCAAATTGTGAAGCAAATAAATCAAAATCTTTAATTAATTTTCCTTGATTATAGGTTATATTAATACTATTCAAAAAGTAAAATTTAAATAAAAATAAATCTCTTAGAATAAGTGTTTTGTCAAGTCTCGGATAAGAATATGCTTTATAAAAGTCAATCGATTTCCCTGCTTCTAATTGTGTTTTCGCAAGTAGCTCAATAATTTCAAAATAATATTTTTTTGCTTCAATTGTATCATTCTGAATAGCATTCATTAATGTTTCATCTCCCAAATCGGTTTGTACATAAAGACTAAAATCATCACTTATCATATAAATTGTAGGAACATTAGAAACTGTTTTTTTTAATTCTTCTGTGTAATAAAAAAATGTTTTGTTTTCTTCTATATTACTACTCTGACAAAGAATATATGATTGATTATTGTCGAAAAATCTATAATATTTTCTTTCTGATCCACCTCCAGTTAAAATCCGTAAAGAAGATATTGCTTCTTGTGAATAATGTTGATTTAGAAAATTGATAATATTAGAATCCATTTTTACAATTTTATGCAATTTACATTGAATCTTTTTTCTAGCATAATTTTCTTTTGGGCAATCCCTTCGGGCCGCGCTTTTGTTGCAATCTTTTTCTGAAGAAAAAGGATTTCCACGACAATCGCTATTGCGATATAAAGTAAT